>JAKSDO010000120.1 GCA_022360055.1 Cytophagales bacterium
TAGAGTAGGGCCTGACATAGCCCATCCGTCAGCTTCTGCACTACGAGACCCATACAATTTCCCCATTATTCCTCCCCTTTCTGTAGGATCATTATAAATATGCTCTACGCCAAAAATTATTTCTTCGTTATTTTCATTATTAATATTAATTACGTTGGCAAAATCCGGTACCAAGCTGTACTTGTCCGAGTCTATGATCTCTTTTGCCGCATTCGCCGCAGTTTCCCAGTCTTTTTCGTAAAGTGCAACTTTCACTTTCAAAGCCAGGGCAGCTCCACGGGTAGCCCTTCCTGTTTCCTCACCTCCGCGCGGCGGTAAGTTTGCTATAGCAAAAGCAATATCCTCCTTGATCAACTCTAGTACTTCACGCTTAGGCGCACGTTTGGTGGAGGCATCTTCAACAGTTGGAACGGTGGTAAAAAGCGGCACATCTCCAAACTGCTCTGCCAACATATAATAGAACATGGCCCTTAACATCCGGGCCTCCCCTATCATCCTGTTTTTCTTATCGGCTGCATCATCTCCGGTAAAGGGTATATCCTCTATATGCGTAAGAAAATCATTGGCCCTTACAACACCTCGATACAAGTAGCTCCAAAAATCTAATATTTTAGTTAAGCTGGGATCATGGGTACCTTCCGCAATCCTTCGGGGCCTGCTGCTCGATGCATGTGCAATAGGGGTCAATACGTCAAAATATCCCAAGGTTGCCCATCCAAAATTCATCCTGGAATCGATACTGGACGTCCCATAGTCCAAGGCATCATAAACAGCAACCAATCCTGCATTTGCATCGGCTTCAGTCTTCCAGAACGAAACCGTAGATAGCTGATCATTAGGTGATTTGTTCAGGAAATCATCCTGACATGAGCATAAAACTATTATTCCCAATAGAGAAAATATGTAACATATATTTTTCATGATCTCAATTTTTACTGATTAAAATTCTATGTTTACCCCCAAAATAAATGTAGTTACATTAGGGATTCCATCCCCATTTGCCGTTTCCGGGTCTGCTCCCCATTCTTCATTGGTTAATGTAAGCAGGTTGTCCGAACTTGCATATATCCGGAATTTCTTCATCCCCAATTTATTGATAAAGGTCGATGGGAGGCTATATCCTAACTGAATGTTCTTCACCCGAAAGAAAGACACGTCTTTCACCCAAAAATCCGACCGGTCGTCACTAAGGCCATGGAAAGTTGTCCTGTACATGCGCGGCAATTCCCCGTCAGGGTTGTCCTGAGACCACGCTTCGTCCACCCAGCGTTGGTGTAGTGCACCTGTAACATCCCAGGCAAGAGGCTTTATTGCCTGGTATAACGTATTAACATCCCTTCCGGCAACCCCCTGAAAGATGATTCCCAGATCGAATGCCTTGTACTGCAAGCCGATATTTCCCCCGTAAAAGTATTTTGGTATCGGCTTGCCGATGATCACCCTGTCATCACTATCGATTACACCATCCCCGGCATCAGGTATGCCGTCTCCATCAGTATCCTCAGTGAACTGATCTTTGAATTCAATATCGCCAAGACCGGTGCTGCTCGTGTGGAAAGGTGCATTATCCAGTTGTTCCTGTGTCCTGAATATTCCGACTGCTTCATATCCAAAATATGAATTATAGGGGTAGCCAATTTGAGTTCCCCCGGTTTTTATGTCTTCAAAATAATCTGTTACTTTATTATCCGTTTGAGTTATATGCCCTGAAACATTATAGCTAAGATCACCGACCTTACCACGATAGCCAAGGCTTATCTCAAATCCTTCGTTTACCATGGAAGCCAAGTTTACAGTAGGATTAGATTTATCTCCCAAGAAATTGGGAATAGGTAGTTCGGTAAGTATCCCTTCAGTTTCCCTGTGGAAATAATCGGCTGTAAGGCTTAGCTTGCCTTCGAAAAATGATGCATCAAGGCCAAAATCTGTAGTGGTAGTTACTTCCCATTTGATGTCTTCATTGACCAGGCGTGTTTGTGCAACCCCTGCAAGTACTTTACCATTGGTACTATAGTTCTGGTTAATGGTATAGGTTGGCTGGTAGTCATAATTACCAATCCTGTTATTACCCAACTGCCCCCAGGAGCCCCTCAGCTTCAACTGGTCAATAAAAGAAACGCCTTTCATAAAGGATTCCTCGCTGAGCAGCCAGCCTACCGAAAAAGCAGGGAAATACCCCCACCGGTTGTCTTCTTTAAACCTGGAAGATCCATCGGCCCGGAAATTCGCCTCAAATAGATACTTGTTGCCAAAATCATAATTAAACCTCCCAAAATAGGAAAGCATACCCCACTCGACAAAATTTCCACCAGCACCGGTAATTATCAAACCCGCATTTAAAGCCTGTACTTCATTATTGGGAAATTGTAATTTAGATGCACTTATTGCATCATTCCGGAATTGCAGGGATTCATACCCACCCAACACTTTGAAATTATGTTTTCCAACACTCTTCACATAATCCAACAATAAATTTGCTGTAAGCAGATAATCCTGATATTGTGAAGAACTTGCATGACTTCCCGATGTGTTTACTGACAGGGTGACTACATCTCTTTTGAAATCCCACAAATCATACTGAGAAGCAAAACTATTTCTAACTTCGTGGTTATAATTAAGAGCCAGCCTTCCTGTGACTGTTAATCCGGATACGATCTCCCAACTTGCAAAAATATCGCCTAATAAACGCTGCTCTGTTATTTCACTTTTATATTTATCTATAGCGGCCAAAGGATTACCATAGGAATTGATTGCTGCCTGTTGCCCGGCCCCCCAGCGTCCATCGGGATGCTGGATATTGGGGACGCCCGGAGGGGTCCTTGTATCTATCCAACTCCTTCCAGGTGTGATATCCGACCAACGAAAAAAGAGGTTCCCGCCCATTTTTACACCTTTGGTTACCTCTGATTGCAGGTTTGTACGTATGCCATAGCGTTTGGCATTATTGCCGTACAACAACCCGTCCTGATCCAAATAGCTTACCGAAAACCGGTACTGTGTAGCTTCAGTTCCCCCTCTGAATGCCAGGTTATGTGATTGGATTCCTGAGGTACTTCCTACAAATTCATTATACCAGTCTACGTTGGGGTACCTCAACGGGTCGTTAGGATTATCCCTCCATGCCTGGATATCGGCGGGGTCAAAAACCTCCGAGCCTGAGCTTATATTGGCTTGTTCCATATAAAGAGCAAAATCGCTGACCATATCGAGCTTTCTGGTTGCCTTTTGCAATCCTGCGTAGCCACTGTAAGAAAATACAGGCTTGCCTTCAACTCCTTTTTTTGTAGTGATCAGAACAACACCATTAGCGCCCCGTGAACCATAAATAGCGGCTGAAGCGGCATCTTTTAATATCGAAATATTTTCAATATCATTGGGGTCGATATCATCCATGTGGCTGGTACTTTCGGAAGGCACCCCATCGACTACAATAAGTGGATTTGAGTTGTTAAATGTGCCTATACCTCTTATCCTGATGATAGCTCCGTCATTACCCGCTTGGCCTCCATGCGATTGCGTTACAAGTACACCGGGAGCCAGACCGGATAATCCTGCACTAATATTGGTAACAGGCCTGTATAATATATCATCAGTTTTGATGTCACTCACTGAACCGGTAAGATTAGTTTTTTTCTGAGCACCATAACCAACCACAACAATTTCTTCAAGGGATGTAATATCCGGCACCATGGAAACATCAATGACAGTTTGAGTTCCCACCGCAATCTCTTCCTGAACATATCCGACCGAACTGAAAACCAATACGGTTTCTTCTCCGGGCACATCCAGCGAATAGTTCCCCTCCACATCGGTAACCGTACCCTGCGAGGTTCCTTTTACGATCACATTTACTCCCGGAAGGCCCTGATCATCTTCCGAAGAGATCACCTTGCCGGTAATTTTTTGCTGCTGAGCGGTTGGGATCTCCTCAATGATCCGACGGGTATTTTTTGTTTTTTTGCTGACCTGTATTCTGTTATTAATTCGCCTGAACGCCAGATTGGCGTCTCTGGAAAGCTCGAGAAGCAAATCCTCCAGTGAAGTTGCATGGACATGGATATCCACCCGCTTCTCTGCAGGGATCTTTGATTCCACGAAAGCAAAGGTGAATCCGGTTTCATAATGGATCAGATCAAAAGCCTCCTTCAGCGTGATGTTTTCGGCATTGATCGTGATAGGTATTTCATCCAGGCTTTTATGTCGATCGGAATGATCCTGTCCGACAACAATATCACTTGCCAGCAATACTCCCGCAAAGGCAATTTGAAGCGCAAATAATGGGAAAGTACAAACAGACATAAGCAATATTCTTTTTAGTAAAAGACTATTTTTCATAATTTTACTTTGTTTTAAGGTTTAAACTTTAGAACTGGTTTTAGCATTGCCGGAGTTCTCCCAAATTCAGGTCAATGACTAAAACAAACATTACATAGAGCGTCCCGGTTTTTTCGGGGCGTCTCTTGGTTTAGTGCTGGTTTATCCGGCCCAAGCCTTGTTCTTTTCATCCCTGACTGTGTTAAAAAATACTCATATGGCTATGCTCATATTTTTATGCCTTGTCAGGAATAAATATTACTACGGCTCAACCGAAACACCACACTTGACTCGAAACTAGGGCGGAATTAATTGTCTCATCGTTTTTTCATTTGTTTTGTATCACATTACGGACAGCCCGGTCCGGAGAGCCGGACTCGTTTGCCTTTAAGTTCATAGGATATATCGGCAATGTTGTGCAAAGTTTCCAAAATGGCCGCCAACGGTTCGTTATCAAATTCGGCGGTAAGCACACAATGTTTGATATGTTCATTGTCATACACAAAATCTACGTCATACCATCTTTCCAGCTTAGCTACGACGGATGAAATAGGCTCATCCTTAAAGATCAACCGCTTCTCCGTCCAGGCAAAAAACTGATCCGCCTCTACCTCAGTCACTTTTACAGACCGGTCGATTTCGTCGTAGATCAGTTGTTCGTTCGGACTCAGATTTGTCAATTCATTGTATTGAATGTCCGGATTGATATTTTTGATGCGAACACTTCCTGTCGCCACAGTTACCTCGATTTGATCATTGCGGGTATTTATATTGAATGAGGTACCGAGGACCAGCGTTTCGATATCTCCCGTTCGAACGACAAATGGTCTGTCGGGGTCATGAGCCACCTCAAAAAAGGCCTCGCCTTCCAATATGATTTCTCTTCGGTTTTCGGCAAATACCTCAGGATAGCTGACGGCCGATTCCGAATTAATGGATATGTTTGTGCCATCGCTTAAATGTATCAAGGATTTTTGTCCGCGGGTGATTTCCTTGGTTATGATTTCTATTTTTCCCCGGACAGGCTCCTCTCCGGTCATTCTATATATCGCGAATCCAACCGTGAGCAATATCAGCACAGTAGCTGCAATGCGATACCACCGAACAGGACGGATACTCGTTTGTCGGGGGCTTGCCGGACGGATCTGCTCATTTATGCCGGAAAGTATCCGTTGCCTTACCTCGCTCCGAATTCCATGATCACGCTCGACCCATCGTTTATCTTTTTGATAAGAATCCAAATATCCCTCGATCAGTTTATGCTCCTCCGGAGAACAATTGTTGGCGAGATATTTTTCAATTAATGTATCAATTTCATGTTTTGTCATGATGCCTTGAGTTTACTCCTTTCCTACATATGGTAAGTAACACAAGTCGGGAATCGGTACTATGCAAATGGGAAATTTTAGTAAAGAAATAGAAAAGAAAGCAGGAAGGAGCTCTCCACGGCGTTTCTGAGGTGTTTTAGCGCTTTGCTGATCTGGTTTTTTACTGTTTGAACGGATATGTTCAATTTGTCGGCGATTTCCCTATTGGTAAGGCATTGAATACGACTCATTTCAAATATTTGCCGACATCCATCCGGCAATTTTTTAATCGCCTTCTGCAGCAATGCATCGAGCTCATTGAAATCGATCTCTTCTTCCAGCGTATTGATCGCATAGCTTATTTTCAGCCTGTCCAGGTGCTTTCTGTGTATTTTGTTGTTTCTGATTTGGTTGAGCACCTTGTATTTTACCGATTTGTATAAGTAGGCTCTGGGATTGTCAATTGGTTGGCCGGTCGTTTTTTGCCACAGGTCGGTAAACACCTCCTGGACAATATCCTCACAAACGTCTCTGACTTTCAATATATTGAAAGCGTAGATATAAAGGTCCGACCAATATTTATCGAACAATTGGCGGAATGCCGAAAGATCTTTCTTTCGGATCATATTCAACAATATCTGATCGGATAAACCGGCGTCCTTTTTATACATCAATTCTGTTCTTGTATGAACAAATATAAATATTTGAACGCATAGTTATCAAGATTATAGACGGTTTGAAGAATTCGAGGATCGTGTTCGACCATTGGTTTCCAGGCAGGCATGATCCGATTCCCGGGGTTTGCACTTTTACAAAATATGGGCA
>JAKSDO010000113.1 GCA_022360055.1 Cytophagales bacterium
AACTACCCATTCGGTAATTCGGAGTTCAACCGCGTCAGTACGGCTTATCTGCGCCTCAAGAGCATCGAATTTGGTTATACATTGCCGAAACCGCAAGCATTACCAACAATGAATGTGCGCGTATTTGCCAATGCCTATAACCTGTTCACCATAACAGGAGTGAAATTTGTTGACCCGGAACATCCTGACGATGAATTGGGACGCTTGTATCCGCTCAACAAAACGTTTACAGTGGGTGTTTCAGCCAGGTTTTAAATATGTAAGGACTTATGAATTATAAATTAGATTTTAACATGAAAAGGATATATCTATTATTCCTGACCGGTTTATTATTTTTCTCCGCGTGTACGGATTTGGACATTCCTCCTCCGAATTTAGTTGGGGATGAAAAATTAATGACCAATGAGTCCGGAATGGAAATCTATATGGCCCGGATGTACAGTCAGATGCCGTTTGAAGATTTCAAATACATGGCCGAATGGGGACTTAATTATAACTCATGGCTGGGAGCATTCGGAATAGAGGGCACCGGAGAAGCTCTTAACCGCGATGGAATATGCAGAGCTTTTACCGGAGAGAATAAGGCCTATTGGGGCGATGCATTTAGCTTGTTACATGATGCTAATTACCTAATTGAGACGTTACCGGAATATCAGAGCAATTTCCCTGAAGTTACGTACAATCATTATTTGGGAGAAGCCTATTTTGTGCGTGCTACCGTATTTTATGCTATGGCCCGGCGTTTTGGCGGAGTGCCACTGGTGACAAGAGTTATCCGATATCCTGCTGATCCGGAAGAGATGGAAGTACCACGTGCTTCCGAGGAAGAAACATGGGATCAGGTACTTGCTGATTTTGATCAGGCGGCCGCCTTATTGCAACCGGCCAGCCCCAAAAGCGGGTATTCAAACAAATATGTTGCGCTGGCTTTCAAATCACAAGCCATGTTGTATGCAGGTAGTGTGGCCAAATACAACGAGACCGTAACAGGACGCCTTACCGGTTTCGGTCAGAAAACGGGTGTACGCGTTATCGGTTTTGACGAAAATTCATGGCAAGTGGCTTCTAATAGGTATTTCAGGGAAGCGTACTTAGCTGCCAATGAAGTGATCAATAGTGGCGTTTATTCACTTTATATGAAAAAATGGTCGGCCACCGATCCTGAATCTCAATACCAGAATATGGTGGACATGTTTAGCGATCTTTCAAGCCCCGAAAATATTTATGTAAAGGAATATCTCTACCCTACTTTTACCCACGGCTACGATGCGTATAGCGCTCCGTTTATATTTAAAGCGCCGCTGGCATCAGGTACATGTCCGACACTTGATTTTCTGGAGTTATTTGAGGGCTTCGATCGTTATCCCGATGGAACGATCAAAGTCACAACAGGTTCATCGAACACCGAGGGAGATTATCTGCTGTACGATTCACCAATGGATTTTTTTAAAGATGCCGAACCGCGCCTTCGCGCTTACGTAATTTTCCCCGGCGATGTATTTAAGGGGAAAGAAATCGAAATCCGGGGAGGTGTATATACAGGTGCCGAGCCTATTAATCCTCTGTTTAATGATTACTCGTATTCAACGGCTGAAACACGCTATCAACACCTGGGTATTTACAATGAGGGATCCAAAACGCTTTACCTTAGCCCAAGGGAAGGAAACAGCCAGGAAATAGTTTCTTACAATGGCGCTGACATGACTGCTGCCGGAGCCAACGGTCCGTTTTATGATAATGGCGAAAGCTGTCTCACGGGATTGTACGGTCGCAAATGGCTTAATCCTGATCCTTCTTTTGAGGCAGGAGAAGGCAGATCGTCCCAACCCTTTATTTTGATGCGTTATGCGGAGGTATTGCTCAATGCTGCCGAAGCAGCAGTAGAACTCTCCCTGGCAGGGGAAACTTCTCCCGATGGATCGGATATGATGATGGTCGCCACTGATGCTGTAAACAAAATCCGTGAAAGGGCCGGGGCTACGTTGCTTTCGGGTAGTATTACACCGGACATAACCGGACGCAACACGGTTCGAAAGGAACGTCGCAAGGAGCTTGCGTTGGAACATAAAACAAAATGGGATTTGCGTCGATGGAGAGTACAGCACTACGAAGGACGAGACGGTTTCTGGGGCGAAATCCGGGATAAAGATTCCTACAGCAACAATGCCCGATATCGTTTTCGCGGCCTATATCCATTCTTTTCCACCCAGAGCGGAAAATATTTCTTCGATGCCCGGTTCCAATGGGTAAGTTTGAAGACCTTCGAGTATAATACTATTGATTACTACTTTGCAATTCCTGATGGGGAAGTAGCGAAAAGTTCGGTCATTGACCAGCAACCGAACCGATAAAGAATCACGACAAATAACTAAGAATCAAAGAATATGAATAAGGTATCATTTTATATATTATTGTTCGCACTGTTTTCTTTCAGTTCTTGCGGCCTTGTTGAGTTGGATAATTATGATGTGCCCGCAGAAACGCTGCAAGGGGAAGTGGTAGATATGGCTACCGGTGAACCGGTGCTTACGGACCAGGGAAGCGAAGGCATCAGAGTACGTCTGACCGAACTCAGTTGGGGTGAAAATGTTACTCACAACCCCGACTTCTATTGTATGCCTGACGGTACATTCCAAAACACCAAACTTTTTAAGGGGACGTACAATATTCGTATTGACGGGCCCTTCATTCCTTTGCTTCGCGAAGACGACAGGGGTGTTCCTGTTGCCGATGAGACCCAAAATCTGGATATCGGAGGAATAACGAATGTAAGGTTTGAAGTGCAACCCTTTCTCAAGGTTGAATGGGTGGGAGAACCAACGATGGAAAATGGCAAAATCACAGCGAAGGTGCGCGTTACGCGCGCTGTATCTGAAGAGGATTTTCAAGCTAAAATTGAACCGATGGGTGGATACAGTTCCAGCTTTTTGAATGTAACCGATATTCAGTTGTTTGTCAGCTATTCGTCAAGTGTCGGTTATCGCGCTCGCGACGAACGCTGGTCAAATAAGATCGAATATTCCGGTTCAGAGTTTAACTCATTGTTGGGGGAAACAATTACGATTGAATCAAACGGTACCATCCCTTCCGGAAGGGTAGTATTTATTCGTGCCGCCGCACGCATCAACTACGATACGCCAAAAGGCAGCGGAATAAGGAGATGGAACTACAATGAACCCGCGCAGTTCATGGTTCCCTAAATTATACTCAAGGTTTAAAGTCATCTTCTCACGAAGTGGCTTTAAACCTTAATCTTCCGGGGACAGTACCGAGCTAAGCGGTTTGGCGCATGTCTATTTTATTAGTAACCCTGCATAACGGAGATGATTTTTTCGCTTAACAAAGAATAACGATACAAATGCAAAAAACGATCATACTTTGTCTTTTTCCGGCGTTTGTCTTTCTGGCTTGTTCCCAATCCCGGCTAAAAGAGGACAAATCACAAAAGTTATCAGGAGAAAAAACTACGTTTCAAACCGCCAATCCATGGAAACCCGTAATTGATGTGCGGGCAGACGTAGCGATTATTTACGGCGTGGAAGATCATCGCGAGAAAGGAAATATGACTTTTGAAAAACGCGTCCAAAGCTGGCGCGACAGAGGGTATAAGACGCACTTTATGACCGGAATTGCGTGGGGAGGATACCAGGATTATTTCACCGGCGAGTGGGATGGAAAAATGCATCTGGATGAGGGTCAGGTGACCCGACAGGGAGACACCTTGTGGCACGGATACATGGTTCCATACATCGTACCTTCCATGAATTTTATAAAATACATGAAAGAAAAGGTTATTAAACGTGTAATTGACGCCGGAATTGACGCTATTTTCCTCGAAGAGCCTGAATTCTGGGCGCGGTCAGGTTACAGCGATGCATTTAAAAGAGCGTGGAAGGAATATTACGGATTCGACTGGAGACCCCAGCATCAATCGCCTGAAAATACCTACTTATCTAACAAGTTGAAATATTACCTTTACTACCGGGCGTTAAACGAATGCTTCACTTATGCGAAGGAGTACGGAAAAAGCAAAGGAATGAACATACGTTGTTACGTGCCAACACATTCACTAGTGAATTATTCGCAATGGATGATTGTCAGTCCCCAGGCCAGTCTGGCTTCTTTATCTTGCGTGGACGGCTACATTGCCCAGGTCTGGACCGGCACTTCGCGAGCACCCAATTATTTTAATGGAAAAGCAAAAGAACGCGTATTTGAAACTGCTTTTCTGGAATACGGTTCGATGGAGTCGATGACGGCACCCACGGGAAGAAAGATGTTTTTCCTCACCGATCCGATTGAAGACCGGCCTCGAGACTGGGCAGACTACAAAAAAAATTACCAGGCAACTTTTACGGCACAACTGCTTTATCCGCTGATTGCCGATTATGAAGTTATGCCCTGGCCAAACCGCATTTATCAGGGCTACTACAGGACTAACGCCAACAGTGATCAAAAAGAACGGATTCCACGTTTTTATTCAACCCAGATGCAGGTTATGATCAATACCTTGAACAACATGCCGTTATCTGAAAATAAAGTGAGCGGATCGCAGGGAATCGGTATTCTAATGGCCAATTCACTGATGTTTCAGCGTTTCCCTATCCACGATGGTTACGAGGATCCGCAGCTATCAAATTTTTATGGACAAGCGCTTCCTTTGTTAAAAAGAGGCATTCCCGTTAAAACAGTTCATATAGAAAATGTTTCCTTTCCTCAAACCTGGAAGGACATAAAAATCCTGATCATGTCTTATTCCAACATGAAACCCATGGATAAGTCGGCACATGACCACATTGCCGAATGGGTGAAGAGCGGAGGTATTCTCGTGTACTGTGGTAGAGACCAGGATTCCTTTCAAAGCGTACGGGAATGGTGGAATACCGGAGGGAATAGGTTCAAAGCTCCTTCCGAACATTTGTTTCTGAAACTTGGTTTAAAAAAAACTTTTGAGGCAGGTGAATACAAATACGGCGATGGGAAAGTTTGTATTCTGCGCAAAGATCCGAAAGAATTTGTTTTGGAGGATAACAACGACAGCGAATTTGTAATTGCCATTAAGAAGTTGTACGAAATCGGAACCGGCCAGCTTGAATTTAAAAACCACTTCACTCTCACCAGAGGTCCTTACGAAATTATTTCCGTATTGGACGAAAATGCCGATCAGTCCCCTTACACGATTAGAGGAAAGTTAATTGATCTATTTGATCCTGAAATTCCCGTACTGGATAAAAAACAGGTGAATCCCGGAGAGCAGGCATTTTTATACAATATCGGCAGTGTTAAAAATCCGGAAACACCGCAGGTATTGGCCGCGGCTGCAAGAGTTTACGACGAAAAAATAAGAAAGGATGAGTATTCTTTTGTAGCTAAAAGTCCATTGAACACCACCAACGTGATGAGGATACTTTTACCTGAGAAAGCAAATGAAATAAAAGTGACGGATGCTGCAGGTAAGCCGTTGCAGTCGAATACTTCCTGGGACGAATCGAGTAAAACCTGTTTTCTGAGTTTTGAGAACAATCCGGATGGGGTTTATGTAAAACTAAGCTGGTAATTCCGGGAATATAATTTAACCGCCGGTCAAAAGAAGGCATCATTGTCTTATTGACGGACAAAACCGGTAAGATGCTCCAAATATTTTCAAAACAGGATGAATCATTACCGGATAGCAGATACATGAATTGAAATAAATGTCGAAATAAAATAACGAAATAAAATGGTTAGGAAAATTGGATTGTCAGGAGCATTTCTTTTATGGTGTTTTATTCTGAAAGTGCATGCGCAAATTTCTGATCCCGTCAGTTATGTAAATACACTGGTGGGAACAAATTCTAAATTCGAGCTTTCAACAGGAAACACCTATCCGGCTATTGCTCTTCCCTGGGGTATGAATTTTTGGTCTCCCCAAACCGGGAAGATGGGCGATGGTTGGATATACACTTATACTGCAGATAAAATCAGGGGATTTAAACAAACCCATCAGCCGAGCCCGTGGATGAACGACTACGGACAATTTTCGATAATGCCGATCACAGGAAAGGTTGTTTTTGATGAGAACGAAAGGGCAAGCTGGTTTTCGCATAAGTCAGAAGTCGCCAAACCTTATTACTACCGGGTGTATTTAGCCGATTTTGATGTGACAACGGAAATAACTCCCACAGAAAGAGCGGCAATGTTCCGCTTTACATTTCCTGACAGCAAAAACGCTTTCATTGTTACGGATGCTTTTGATAAAGGATCTTTTGTGAAAATTATTCCCGAAGAGAATAAAATTGTCGGCTACACAACCCGAAATTCCGGTGGAGTTCCCGACAATTTCAAGAATTACTTCGCAATAGTTTTTGATAAGCCGTTCTCATACTTTGCGACCGTTAAGGATGGTAAAATTAAAGAAGGAGAAAAGAAATTTGAAGGCAACCATGCCGGTGCAATTATCGGTTTCTCAACCTCAAATAACGAGCAGGTACATGCGCGTGTGGCTTCTTCTTTCATCAGTGAAGAGCAGGCGCTGATAAACTTAAAAGAATTAGGTGATTCTGATTTTGATGAAATTGCAGGTAAAGGAAAACTTCGTTGGAACGAGGTGCTCAGCAGGATCAATGTTGAAGACGACAATATTGATAACCTCAGAACATTTTACTCTTGTTTTTATCGCACGGTCTTATTCCCAAGAAATTTTACTGAAATTGACGCCGATGGAAATACAGTTCATTACAGTCCGTACAATGGCAAAGTCTTGCCCGGTTACATGTTTACCGATACCGGATTCTGGGATACTTTTCGCAGCCTGTTCCCATTCTTAAACTTTTTATACCCTTCTGAAAATGAGAAAATGCAGGAAGGTCTTGTGAATGCATACAAAGAAAGTGGTTTTCTTCCTGAGTGGGCCAGTCCCGGGCACCGGGATATCATGGTGGGAAACAATTCAGCGTCTGTTGTTGCCGATGCTTACCTGAAAGGTTTGCGCGGATATGATATTGAAACTTTGTGGGAAGCTCTAAAGCACGGCGCCAACAGCGTGCATCCTAAAGTTTCCGCCACAGGAAGAAAGGGTCACACGTATTATAATAAATACGGTTACATTCCAAATGATGTAGGTGTTGACCAAAATGTCGCCCGTACGTTAGAATATGCCTATGACGACTGGACGATCTATCGCTTAGGGAAAGCGCTTGATAAACCGCAGAAAGAAATAGATATTTATGCGCAGAGAGCCTTGAATTATAAAAACTTATATAATCCGAAGCGTAAATTAATGGCTGGAAGGGCAAGCGATGGTTCCTTTTCAGATTCTTTTAAGCCAACGGACTGGGGTCGTGATTTTACAGAAGGAAACAGTTGGCACTATTCCTGGTCCGTATTTCATGATCCTCAGGGATTAATTGATCTGATGGGCGGACAAAAAGAATTTGTCTCGATGCTCGATTCGGTTTTTGTAATTCCGGGATCAAGAGGAATGGAAAGTCGTTCAATGATCCACGAAATGCGCGAAATGCAGGTGATGGATATGGGCCAATATGCACATGGCAATCAGCCGATTCAGCATATGGTTTATTTGTATAATTACGCTGGCGAACCCTGGAAAGCTCAATATTGGGCCCGCGAAATCATGGACAAGCTCTATGCGGCAACACCGGACGGATATTGTGGAGACGAGGATAACGGTCAAACATCAGCCTGGTACGTTTTCTCTGCTTTAGGTTTCTATCCGGTATGCCCGGGTAGTAACGAATATATCCTGGGATCTCCTATGTTTAAGTCTGTGAATATCAAATTGGAAAATGGGAAGGATATCGTGATAAAAACAGATAATAATTCAAAAGGAAACCGATATATCTCAGAGATGAAGCTAAATGGTAAAAAATACACAAAAAATTACCTGACGCACGAAAGTCTGATGAAAGGGGCAAAAATTGATTTCAAGATGAGCCCGGTTCCCAATAAAAGCAGGGGAATAAATAAAAGTGACTTTCCGTATTCTTTCTCAAATGAAAAATAGATCGAAAGAGAAGTTATATGAGCTACTCTTTCAGATCTGCATATGGACCGTATCGGAGTTGAAGCCGGAAAAAACAGCGCCAAACTGGTCTTGAACAAAATAACCGAAATATGTAGTGATAAACCGGTAATTTCAATGTGGATCAGCACAGTCCGAACTATACGGTGTCGGAAGGATCAGATATATTGGAGGACGCCTACAAAGTAGCAAATGTGAGATATGCTTTAAACGAAACCTTCAATAGTTTCAAAGCCAATCGAAAAACAGAAAGCAGAATGGATCACGTATTTGTTCGTTCGTCATTCACGGTAAAGCGTCGCGGAGTTTTGACAGATACCTGCAGGACGGAAATTGATGACGCTAAGTCTGAAAAATCAGAAAATTTCCCTAAAGAGGTATCATTAAATACATATATAGCCCGTCTTCCTTCCGATCATTTCCCGGTGAAGGCAGTGTTGAGTTTTGATGAATAAAAAACGTTTTGTTAACAGAGTTAATCACTTTAAAATAACCTATATGCTTAAATTAAGTTTTAATCGAATACTGAAAATTTTTATTGTAGGGATCACTTGGAGTTCCTGTGTACAGACAACCGAAAAAAAAATCGAAGCTGGACAGGAATTTCGAGCACCAGCCTACCCTCTCATAACTATTGATCCTTATACAAGCACCTGGTCAACTACTGACCAGTTATTCGATTCTCCGGTAAAACACTGGACAGGTAGGAAACATTCGCTGATTGGGGCTATTCGTGTTGACGGGAAAACTTACCGGTTTCTGGGAAAGGAGGAAATCCCACTGCAACCGGTTTTAAACAATGCGAAATATGAATCCTGGACTGGAAAATTCATAGATAAGGAACCTGCCAACGGTTGGGAAGAATCCGGTTTCAACGATGCTTCCTGGAAAAGTGGCAAGGCAGCTTTTGGAACACCAGGTATCGGTGAAACACATACTCCCTGGCAAACAAGCGAAATATGGGTACGCCGTGAGTTTACCATGCCAGCAGTAAACAACGATAGTGAGCTGTACCTGATTTATTCACACGATGACGATTTTAAGCTCTACGTGAATGGAACTCAGGTGGTAAATACCGGCAACCGTGCCAGAAGCAATGTTATTGCAAAACTTGATAAGAACCTTCTAAATATTGAAGGGAAGAATGTCATTGCGGCACATTGTCTGAATCGTGTTGGACTGGCCTATGTTGACTTTGGCATATTCAAAGAAAGTGATGAAAAACCCATTTTTACAAATACTGCCATTCAAAACAGCGTAAAGATTACTGCTACACAAACAAAATATGATTTTACCTGTGGCCCAGTAGATTTACATCTTGAATTTGTTTCACCATTATTAATGGACGATCTGGATTTGCTTTCCCGTCCGGTTAACTACATCAACTATGAAGTAGTTTCTAACGATGGGCAATCCCACGATGTAAAAGTATATTTTGAGGCTACACCGGAATGGGCGGTAAATGAATTGAGCCAGGAGGTTGAAGTGACGACCGGAAAAACAGGGAATATCCACTTTGCTAAGACAGGAACTACCGAGCAACCTGTTTTACAAAAGAAAGGTGACGACGTGCGTATAGATTGGGGTTATTTTCATCTCGCTGCTGAAGAATCGGAAAACAAAACCGTGGCTATAGGTGATTTTTCAGCTATGAAAAATTCTTTCATGGAAAGCGGGAAAATAAATTCTGCAAGTGATAAAATCACTGCTGTCATGTCGAAATCAATGCCGGTTCTTGTCTGTACAGATAACTTGGGGAAAGTTTCTTCGAAAGCAGTAAAAAGTTATGTTATGCTGGCATACGATGATGTTGAATCCATACAGTATTTTGGAGAGAACCTGAAAGCCTGGTGGACAAAAGACGGACAGGTTAGTTTTGATAATTTGCTGACTGCCGCTGCCACCGATTACACGGAAACTATGGCTCGTTGTGATGATCTTGACAACAAGGTTTACCGGGAAGCTCTCGAAGCAGGAGGTGAAAATTACGCGCGGCTTTGTCTGCTGGCTTACCGTCAATCCATTGCAGCACACAAACTGGTTAAAGATACGCAAGGTGCTACGCTCTTTTTTTCTAAAGAAAATTTCAGTAATGGCTCTATTGGAACCGTGGATGTTACTTACCCTTCTGCACCCCTATTCCTTAAATATAATCCCGAACTTTTAAAAGGCATGCTGAATCCGGTTTTTTACTATACCGAAAGTGGAAAATGGACCAAGCCCTTTGCTCCTCACGATGTAGGCACCTATCCAATAGCTAACGGGCAAACCTATGGCGACGATATGCCGGTGGAAGAATGCGGCAACATGTTAATTCTCACAACAGCCATTGCTGATGTGGAAGGAAACCCTGATTACGCGGAAAAACACTGGGAAACGCTGACTACCTGGGCCAACTACCTTCTGGAAAAAGGTCTTGATCCGGAAAACCAACTTTGTACCGACGATTTTGCAGGACATTTTGCCCATAATGTAAATCTTTCGGCAAAAGCCATTATGGGAATTGCGGGCTATGGAAAGCTGGCAGAAATGCTTGGCAAAACGGATGTAGCTGCAAAGTTCACCTCGGAAGCAAAGAAAATGGCCCAGGAATGGATAAAAATGGCTGATGACGGAGATCATTACCGACTAACTTTCGATCGGCCCGGAACCTGGAGTCAGAAATACAACCTTGTATGGGATAAATTACTGGATCTTGGTATTTTCCCGGAAGAGGTAGCACAAAAAGAAGTTGCTTATTATCTCACCAAGCAAAATAAATATGGATTGCCTCTGGACAGCCGGAGAACTTATACCAAAGCAGACTGGATTGTTTGGACCGCTACCCTGGCAAATGACCGGGCAACTTTCCAGAAGTTTATCGGTCCGCTCTATGGTTTTGTTACTGAAACTCCTGACCGTGTCCCGATGAGTGACTGGTATGAAACACCGGATGCAATGCAGGTAGGGTTTCAGGCGCGTTCTGTTGTAGGCGGTTATTTTATTAAAATGCTGGAGAAATAAGAAAACGACGGAAGGAAAACCAGTTTTTTTGTTCTATTGAATCAATCCGAAAAATAACATGATCATTTTCTTCCGGTTTCGGAATAGTATCGAGTCAAGTGTGAAAGTTCGGTAAAGTTGCAGAAAATTTCACACTTGACTGCTGCACGGCCTTATTTGTTATCCCGGTATGTAACAATTAGCAAACTCGATTATTCTTTTATCGAATATACTTCGGTACCAAATGCTTTCATAGAATATACCGCACGAGGTTCATTGGTATTGGAATGTAAAATTAACACTCAAATCCCCGATGAAGATCAGGCTATCGAGTGGTAGAATATAATCTATAGGATCAATTAGAGCCGGGTGTTGGCGATATGACGAAAATAAACCTGATATCAATGTTTAAATTTATCCTATTTTTACTTCTGCTTTTACCTGCTGAATGATTTTGTTCTGGAACACCCGGCCGTATCCTGAAGGGCAATCAGTATGAAACACCGAATGCGGCCAAAATTGGATTTCAAGCGCATTTAGCAATTGGAGGTTATGCAGTTAATATTTGAAGAAAAACAAAAATAGATTTAATCTGATCCATGGCAAGCACTCATTTACTTACATTCACTATAATTTTCACCTGTTTGTTTCATTGTTCGCAGGCGCAGATAAGAAAAGGAAATAATCATAATCCTGTTTTTGAAGGTTGGTATGCAGATCCCGAGGGAATTGTATTTAACGATGAATACTGGATATATCCTACCTATTCGGCTCCGTACAACGAACAGGTATTTATGGACGCTTTTTCATCGAAAGATTTGGTTAACTGGAAGAAACACGAGCACATTATCGATACGACGGAAGTAAAATGGGCCTGGCGTGCCATGTGGGCACCTGCAATTATTAAAAATAACGACAAATACTTTTTGTTTTTTGCAGCCAATGATATCCAAAACGACAATGAAGTTGGTGGAATTGGTATAGGCGTCTCTGATTCTCCAAGCGGACCATTCAAAGATTACCTGGGAAAGCCACTTCTCGACAAATTTCATAACGGTGCGCAACCCATCGATCAGTTTATATTTCAGGATAAAGACGGTCAGTATTATATGATTTATGGCGGATGGAGCCATTGCAATATTGTAAAGCTGCAAGACGATTTTACCGGATTTATTCCTTTTGAAGATGGAACAATGTTCAAAGAAATCACTCCTGAAGGCTATGTAGAAGGTCCGTTTATGCTCATACGAAATGGCAAATATTACTTTATGTGGAGTGAAGGTGGCTGGACAGGCCCTGATTATAGTGTGGCGTATGCAATAGCAGATTCACCTTTTGGACCATTTGAAAGAATTGGAAAGATACTTGAACAAAATCCTGATGTAGCCACTGGAGCAGGTCATCATTCTGTTATCCAAATTCCGGAGAAAGATCAATATTACATGGTTTATCATCGCAGGCCGCTAGGTGAAACAGATGGAAATCATCGCGAAACCTGTATCGACAAAATGTACTTTGATGAGAATGGCTTTATTAAGCCGGTAAAAATTACTTTTGAAGGAGTTCGGGCACAGACATTAAAATAGACCGGGAAACGCATTCAACTTTTACCCTTCAGGACGATTTTTGGCAAAACTCGCAGGCTATGTCCCCTGACATGAATCATGTGACATGCAGATAAAGTAGAATTGAAATAACTTTAACTTGCTGTAAATCAATATTTAAAAAACTGAAATTCGTATAATTAAAAGTATCTGATGAATGAATCGGATTAAGCTTAAGAATATGAGTAACAGAAGAGATTTTATAAAGAAAGGAACGATTGCTGTGACCGGAGTTACAATGACAAATACAATATGGGCTAATTTAAGAACAGAACCATAGGTTGAGATGATATGTGTTACGGTTTTTTGCTATTGACTTATACCGAACGGACTAACTTAAACTTTTATAAGAATGGGGATAATCATTCCCCATTATTTTCTTGTATTCAATAACAAAAGCCTGATATCTGACCCGGGCCTTATCTTTCATTTTTAATCTTTGCATCGCTTTAATTAGAAAGGCCAATGCCGCATCATTTAGCGGATCTATATTAAATATTGCTTCTGCTAAATCAATAGTTACCTGATAAAGCTCTGCCGCAAAGCTTTTTTCGATTTCCAGTAATAATACCGGTTCCAGTTTTTTTTCCACCTCTTCCTTAAATGAATCAAACAAGGGATGGTCGGAGAGTTGTAGAAACTTTCCATGGGTCAATATTTCAAGGAATTCATCCCTATATTCTTCCACTTTATTTGTGGAGATTATTTGTAGACATCGGGTATAATCGCAATAAAATTCTTCGGTTTGAACTATTTTGAAATGGCCTTTGTCATAAATTAATTCTATTCCATCGAGTTCACTTAAAGCTTTACGCAAATGATTTATTGTAACTCCTCTTGAATTTTTTACTTTATCCGCAGGTTTGTCTGGCCACAGTATGTTGCTGAGGCGCTGAGATGTGATGCCATCTTCTGCCGTACTGTATTGTAATATAAGGCAAAATATTTGCTTCAACTGTGCGCTGAACATATAGGTGATATCCCGATTGCTTCTGTCGCGTACTGCGAAATCTCCAAAAAGATAGATGGAATTGGATCTTGTTGTCGTTTCCGTCTTATCATTCGCAATGCATACGTTTCGAGTATCATCTTCATTGGCGCTGTTTTTAGACTTTAGCTTCTTAAATAAAAGATAACCGATGCCGGTGACCAATGAAAACGAAAGAAGAATTACCGCTAATCTGTTGTCGCTTTTGTCCCTTGAATAATTTATTAGTTCTCGGGCTGTAATAGGGGGAAATGCCAGGGAATAGATTTTCAAATCGGAAGAAATATCATCGTCAAATTCCTGAACAACAGCATACAAATTGTTCAGTCCGCTGTCATAATACAGGTTGGCATTTGTCGTAATCTTATCCGAATAAATCGGAATTGAATCGCCAAGTATTTCATAACTGTCATCCTTCAACGAAAACCGGTATAATTTAAGAAATGATTTAGTGAAATGTTCGGGATAGCACAATGTGTAAAAGCAGGAATCCTCAAGTATAACCATCCCTCTTACAGGAACCACATTGTCTTTTTCCCACAGGAGTTGCCAAAGTTTGGTAACATGCTTCTTATTTAGATCAACTTTATAAAAATCGTAGTAGTATTTCCTTCCGACAGTTTGTTCCCCGGATTCATTACCCATACCGCCAAATATGTATACGGAATTCGTGTTTTTTAAATATCCGATAGATGAAAAGTAACGAGGTGATATAAAATCTCCTGAAAAACCTTCAAGTTTATTCCATTCCTTTAGATCTAAATCGTAAGAAAAGAAATTCTTACTATAGTGCATGTTTCCAAAACCTCCGAATATGGTATATTGCTCGGTGGACGGATTGAGATAAGAACCGTGATGATGTAGCTGAGTCGGTAGCTGCGTCGAGTTTTCGGCAGTCCATTGATAAGTATCCAAATCGAGACTTGCTACAGTAGGTCCGTCATAGGGCGTATCATAGTACACTTCATAAGCATATAATTTGTTGCGGTTTGTATCAATAAAGTTTGTACCCAATATAAGTTCTACAGGACATTCTTCTTCAAAGACCTTCGTGTTGGTTTCGCCTGATCTCACATTATATATACATAATGAATCTCTGTTGAAATAATATATTTCTTTCTTTTCGGGATTATAATTGGCGCCGGCTACGGATTTCGACTTAAAGGAAGCTTTATATCTCCAATGGTACGCATCGTTTATTACCCATTCCGGATTGGAAACTTCGCCAAAGGCTTTGCCGCTTATGTCGTGAACGATATTACCCGCCCGCTCCTTCAATGCAAAAAAGTATTTTTCTTTATTGCCGATAGAAAGGTCCTTTATAGCGAAGGAAGGCACATCAATAATATGATCGCTTTTGCCGAAAAAAATGATTGGATAATAGGCGTCAGGAAGCTCTTCATTTCCCGTGCCAAACATTCGGTTGTGTATGGTCAGGTTTATAGAATCACTTTTTAGATCGAATGAGATTTTCATTTTAAACCAAGGCATGTTAAGCAATTCTTCCTTGTCCATGTTGGCAATGATAAGGTTATTTATACCTTCTTCGTTAAATCTAAAGGAGAGGTTATCACCCTGACCGTCGTAGAATAGATTATAGATTCTGTTACTTTCTTTATTTTTAATCCGTATAATATATCCAATCTTTGTGGTAGGATGGAGAGACAGGTTAAACTCAATATTAAAATAGTCCGAAAATCCGACAGATTCATCCCTGAAAACGTTATAGGATGTCCGCTGATTTATAGGTTGTTCATTGCCGTGAAACTTTAATCCTCCCAATGAAGATGCTTGCAGGGGCATAAAACCAAAAAATAGGAATACATAGCAGAGCGATTTTATAGATGAAAGCATAGCTTCAAAATTCGAAAGAAACTCTATACCTCTCCGTCATTGACACTATAACTTGAGTTCGGGATTAAAGCCACTCAAAATCAGAATATTACAGGTATAAAAAAACGGTATTTTCACTATTATAAAAGCGGTATTGTATTGTTTCAAGATCGATCAGTTAAACATATATGAATTTTTGTACGATTTAAAGCGTTTTGTCGAGCTCAAGTTACTATAGAGTTTTTTCCACTACAAAATAATAAAATGCGATGAGGAATGACAAGAGACAGAAATAAATTGAAGGATTTGGTGAGACTTTTCTTGTGCGAATTTGAGATTGCAATGATCAAGTTCATTTATTGAATTTTGAGTAGTAGCAACATCCCAGGTAAAAGAAGCTATAATAAGATAATCAGCCAAAATTTGGGAAATCCCGGATTGTATGCTTTATAAACAGACGAATATTTATGTTCTATTTTTGAGCGTTTTGTGAGACTAATAATGCAATCGGCATTGAAGAATGTACAGTTGTTTATTTTCAAACTTATAAACAAGTCTGTGCTCATGGTTAATTCTTCTGGACCACCAGCCTGATAGATTCCCTTTTAGAGGTTCAGGTTTACCAATTCCCTCAAATGGAGTTCTTTGACTTTGTTTGATTAGATCGTTAATCCGCTTTAGAGTTTTCTTATCTGTGCGTTGCCAATAAAGATAATCTTCCCAACCAGTACTGAGAAATATTATATCCATTAGTCGATAAGGTCTCTTTTGACCCCTTTGCCTTCTTCATATTCCCGTATGCCTTTAGCTAGTCTTTCAGCGTTTCTTGGACTACTCAATAGGTATAGTGTCTCTTCCATACTTTCGTAATCTTCTTTTGAAAGCATGACCACGTCCTCTCCTTTTGTTCTTGTGATAAACAAAGGGGCTCTGTTTTTCAGAACACTGTCCATAAAACTTTTGAGGTTTTGTCTGAAATTTGAATATGTTGTGATTTCCATACTGCAATATAAACATTTAGTTCGAGGTGTACAAAATATTGTACAATATTATTGTAAGCGATGTCTGCGAAGGTTTATTAAACTGTTCAATAAAAGGGTATATAAGAAAACTTATTATTGAAATTAAGTTTTGATACTGCTGTTAAGTAAAAAGTGTCCTTTCGGTAACTTGTGAGAAATCTGGTTTAATCGACACCGGGCCACTAATAAGTCAGATCTCTCCGGACGTCGAGATGACATGGTAGGGGTCTACCGATGACGTGTTTTTATAATAATCTGTAAATCAAATAAATACACAAGATTACGTCATTCAAATTTGTGCGTTTTGAAAAAAAGTTAGGCCTCGAAATGACAAAAATGTTGTTTTTAATATTACTTAAGGCCTGGGAAACAGGACTGTTAAAAGATTGTAGTTTTCAACAATCGGCGGAAATTGTATAATGGCTTTTCTCACCGAGTTGGGCTCAAATTCAATTTTACCCATATCTTGTTTCAATCCGGGAAGAAGTTCATATAGCTTGATTTTTAATTCCGGATCGTTGATGTAATTCTTCTTGATTACCCTTTTTTAAAAATGAAAAGTGACCTTCATTATACATCCCTTTTAGAAATGTATAGGCCTTGCTAACACGCGCCAGTTACAGGGTAGGAATCGCGGAAGTTACTTCCGCTTCCGTGCTGAGTCAGTCCTGAAAAGACACTTTCCTCATATAAATAATAATTATATAAAAAGAGGAAAACATCAATTAGTAGGAAGGAAATTTAAATGTTATCGGGAAAAAATAGAATTACCACATTAAATTTTTTTAGGTTGCTTGTGTACATTGGTACTTCTTGTTCTTTTTATATACAGGGAAAGGTTTAAGTGGTCCTTTTACTGATAGTAGATCAATAATCGGCAACATAGCTGTCGAGTGATATCAGATACTGATTTCTTATGTTGGGGTTAAAGCTTCTTTTTTATATAGACGAGAGCCAGAGATAATGAACATAAATCTCAAAAAATACCTTCTAAATTCGAAAAATCAAATAGACTTTGCTACTCTTCAGGAAGGACAATCCAAATTAGACTTTTCCCACAAAACAGATGTTGAAATTTGGAGAAGTTTTAAAAATGACGATAAGGAAGCGTTTATTCACATATATACCACATATTTTAAGGTCCTTTATAATTACGGTTACAAAATATGCAAAGATGAGGAGTTGATTAAAGACTGTATTCATGATGTATTTGCCCGGATCAACGAATCAAAAAAGCGCTTGTCGGATGTGACCAACATAAAGTTTTATTTACTGAAATCTTTCAAAACCCGGTTTTTATTTTATCAAAAAAAGAATAGTTGTAATGTATCCGAAAGTATTATTTCTGGCTTAAATAGCTTTCAATTCTCTTTGTCAGTTGAACAAAAAATAATCAATGCCCAATTGGATAAGGAAAGAATAATTCGTTTAAATAGAGCTATTCGTAATCTTCCTAGCCGGCAGAGGGAAGTTATTTATTATTTTTTTTATGAAGAGTTATCTATTGATGATATTAAAGAACTGATGGAGGCAGGTAGCCGGAGGACAATTCAAAATTTAGTTTACAGGGCCGTAGCTTCACTCAGAAATACACTGGTTTCTTTAATGTTTTGTGCGCTCTATGCTCGTTTTTAAATAGATCAAAGGCTATTTGAATTTTTTTAAGAAAAAGATAATCAATGCTTGTGTATCTATGGCGGTAATGCGCTCTTATTTATAATAACACATGAACATGATCAACAAAGAAATGCACATTGAAGATTTGCTAACGGATCGCAACTTTATCCGATGGGTTAAGCATCCTGATGAGCAGCTGGAATTATATTGGAAACACTGGATGATGGCCCATCCAGAGCGAAAACCTGAACTTTTGCTTGCAAAGGAGATTGTGTTGCGATCAGATTTTTATCAGGTGAATCCACCTGATAAAGCTTTTGATGAGGTGTTACAGCGGTTGGTGCGAACAAAAAAATCAGACGGTCAAAGGAATGAGATTCAAAGACAAACTGCATTATTTAATTGGCATCCTCTACGGATGACGGCTGTATTGATCTGCATCGCAGTATTCACCGGGATACTTATTATGTCACAAAAAAAACCTTCAGAAGAAGTTCAGAATTTGGGTATTGAAGAATGGATCGTTAAACAAAATCCGAGAGGACAAAAAACTCAGATTCGGTTGCCCGACGGCACAAAGGTTTGGCTCAACTCCGAAAGTAAATTGGATTATCCCACTCATTTTAGTTCACTTTCAAGAGAGGTAAACTTAACAGGGGAGGCTTTTTTTGAGGTAGTGAAAGATGAGAATAGACCGTTCACAGTTCATTCCGGCAGGTTTTCTACTACTGCACTTGGAACCTCCTTTAACGTTTCAGCCTATCCTGAAGAAGAAACAACGGCCATTTCGTTGGTGTCCGGAAAGGTAGTTGTTTATGAAAGGGATGATGGATCAGGAAAGCAAATGATTTTAAATCCCGGTGAACAGGCGCTTCATACCCGAAACAATCTTAAAATGGAAAAAGTAACTTTTAACTATGAGTCTGACATAAGCTGGAAAGACGGAATACTCGTTTTTAATGAGGCCGACATGTATGAGATCGTGGCAAAACTAGAGCGTTGGTATGGAGTGGATATTCAGCTTATTGGAAAACCAGATGAAGAATGGAGAATAAACGGAACATTCAAAAACCAAAGCCTGACACGTGTATTGGATCGACTATCTTTTATAGAGGATTTTACTTATAAGCTCGATAACAAAAATATTGTATTCAATTTTCGCAAACCAAATTCTAACTGATATGATGGATCGAATGGATAGTTCATAAAGAATTCAGGCTGTAATCAGCAAGATTTACAGCCTGAAAATTATTCTATGAGCGAATTGTTTGGCGACAAGGGCGCTCATAGAACGTTGTCTGTTTTTTAATTTTTAACAAACATTTAAAGTTATGAAATATAAATTACTAAAAGGCATAATTGTCATGACAAAGTATGCATTTTACACCCTATTCACGATGATGTTATGTTTTAGCACCATGCTCGCCTCGGAGACAAGGGCACAGAAACCCAAAAGTGTGCAGGAAGTAATTGTGGATGTCCATTTTAAAAATGCGACACTTCAAGAGGCTTTTCAACAAATTGAGAGAAAGACATCATACCGTTTTATGTATGATATGAATGACATCAATACCCAGGTGCGGCTCAATTTCAGGGCGAAAAAAGTCTCTTTGTATCAAATATTAGAACGGCTGTCAAAAGAGGCGATGATTCGCTTTAAACAGACCAATTTTGATATTGATGTTCGGAAAATTTCTGAACAAGATAAAAAGATAAGCACAATTGAAGTTCAACTACAGGCTATCACGATAGTGGGCAAAGTAACGGAGATTGATAGTGGTGAAGAGCTTCCAGGCGTGAATGTGCTTATAAAAGGCACCGGACAAGGAACTGTAACAGATGTTGAAGGAAACTATAAACTTGACATACCTGATGAAAGTTCAATTTTAGTATTCAGCTCAGTTGGATTTGTATCAGAGGAGATTGCTGTTGGAAATCATACCGTGATTGATATTGAGATGGTACCGGATCTTACAGCTTTGGAGGAGATTGTTGTGGTAGGATATGGTACACAGAAGAAAAGTGATTTGACAGGAGCGGTATCTATTGTAAAGTCTGAAGATATTGTAAAAGTTGGTGTTACATCTGTAGGTCATGCTATCGCAGGTAAAGCCGCAGGATTAATCGTAACCCAAAATAGTGCACAGCCAGGAGGTGGTTTAAGCTGGCAAATTCGTGGTTCGGCAACAGGTAGAAGCCCACTTGTAATTGTCGATGGTTTTCCAATTACAGGAAAAGGAGAACCAGGTAGCGGCAATCGTTACAATTCTGGTTCAAAAGCGATAACATTAAATACAATTAACCCAAATGATATTGAATCGATTGAGATTTTAAAAGATGCATCAGCCACAGCAATTTACGGGGCCAGGGCTGCTGGTGGAGTGGTAATAATAACAACAAAACGTGGCTCTGAGGGGAAAGTTAGCGTGGATTATAGGGGGTCTTATTCTACACAGAAGATTTATAATCTTCCTGAGATGTTAAGTCCCAGAGACTTTATGGTTGAGCGAAACAAAGTACGCAAGGAACTTTTTATGTATGACAAAAATGTTGTGCCTTACGGTTCAATAGAATGGGACGATGTTAGTGATCAATTTATACCATCTTATACCGAAGATGAAATTAATAATTTTACCGGAGGTACAGATTGGTTGGATAATGTAATAAGAACAGGAGCTATTAAACAACATAATGCAACGATTACATCGGGTACGAAAAAAACAAAATATTTAATTTCTCTAAGTGCTTACAATCAGGATGGAATTGTAAAAACAAATGATTTTAAGCGCTTTACTGGTAGGATTAATATCGATCAAGAATTAAATGATTGGATTAATGTTGGCGTTTCATCTGCCTTTTCTCAAATTGATGAGAATAACGTGCCACTCGGAAGTGATCAAAATCAAGGTTCTGGTATTATTCGCTCAGCATTACAGTTTAACCCAACATTGGACATAAAAGATAAAAATGGAAACTATGTTTTAGATCCTGGTCAATCGTTTATTCCAAATCCGGTTTCTTTGTTAGAGAATGAAGATAAAACTAAGAACGAAGATTTATTTATTAACTCATACCTTGAGTTTAAGCCTATAGAAGATCTTTCTGTTAAATTGTCTGGCGGTATGAATCGAAATTGGGGATGGAGAAATACATTTCTTCCAACATCTACACTATATGGCCAACGGGAAGGTGGAGCTGCATCACGTTCCTATGCCGGTAAAAATGATTATTTAGTGAACATAGTTGCACAGTATAACAAAACTATTAACGATCATTCTTTTAGCCTAATGGGCGGATATGAATATCAGAAATTTGTTTGGGAAGGTTTTAATGTTGGTAATAATAAATTCCCGTACGATGGGGTTAAATGGTATAATCTTGCTCTGGGTGAAAAGGAAAGACCAAATGTTGGCTCGTACGGAGGCTCTTCGGAACTGGCATCTTACATTACCCGACTTAATTATTCGTATAAAGACAAATATTTACTAACAGCAAATTTACGTGTTGATGGTTCTTCAAATTTTGCAGAAAATAACCAATGGGGTGTTTTCCCAGGGGTGGCAGTAGCCTGGAGAATAACGGAAGAATTGTTTATGCAGGATATTGATTGGTTGTCGAATTTAAAACTTAGAGTTGGTTACGGACAAACCGGTAATGATAATTTAACAGGAGTTTTAACTTATTATACACCCGGATGGAATTATGCTTTTGGAAGTTTAAGTAGAAGCGGTATAGGTTTAGCTAATATTGGTAATCCTGACTTAAAATGGGAAACACAAACTGATTTAAATGTTGGTGTTGATTTTGGTTTTTTTAATAATCGAATTTCGGGTACAGTAGAATTCTATGATAGGGTAATCAGCGACTTGCTTGGAAATAAACCATTACTTTCGTATCACGCAATTACAAGTATCAGGTCTAATCTCGATGCTGAGAAGCAATCAAGAGGTATCGATTTTCAGTTAAGTACGGTGAATTTCGTTAAGAAGAACTTTAAGTGGAATACTGACATGACTTTAACATATTACAGAGATCGCTGGAGAAAGCGTGATGCTTCTTGGAAACCTGATATTAACAGCGAAGAGCAAGAAGTTTGGGGAGCCATATGGACGTACGAATCCGATGGATTGCTTGGAGTAGATGAAGAAGTTGATTATTTATCTGGAGCGTTTCCCGGAACTATTAAAGTTAAAGATTTAAATGGTTATTTGACCGATGAAAACGGTGAACGAATTCTGGATGAGAATGGTAAACCTCAATATCTTGGAAAGCCAGATGGTAAAATTGATAGGGCAGATGCAGTAAAAAAAGGATATAATGTGCCAGTGATAGTTGGAATGAACAATTTTTTTGAAATCGGGAACTTCGATTTTGGAATGTATATTCATGCTATGTTCAACCGATGGGCATACAATGAAAACCGTACATATTATGGGGCTGAATCGTTTAGGATAAAAGATGGAACTAACCTTATTGATGAAGTGAAAGATCGTTGGACTTTTGAAAATCAGGCAGGAACCTTTCCATCGGTATTTCAGGCAAACTCTCCATATGGGCATGGAGATTATTTTCTTGAAGAGGCTTGGTTTATACGATTTAAAAATATTACTCTGGGGTATACTTTTCCATCTGAAATCTTACCAACCGGTTTAGAGAGGGTAAGGCTTTTTGCTGATTTCCAGAATTTACTTGTAATTACACCATATTCGGGCATGGATCCCGAAACCGGTGGTGGAGTTTCTTATCCAAACCAGAGAACAATAACTGCAGGTGTTGAAATTAAATTTTAATTTTTACAGAGATGAAATCAATATTTAAAAATATAATAGTGCTTGTCTTGATAATTACTTTATCAAGCTGTCAGGATTTAATACGAGAGGACTTTAATCAGGTTTATCCTGAAAATTTCTTTCAAAACGAAAATGATGTAAGAAACGCTACAACAGCTATGTACCGTTTGTTCCATATGAATTCATATGGAGGTGGTGGCCTATACTCTTTTGGAAAAGGAGGATACAATATTTACACTGAAGTCGCAACTGATATTATGGATTGTCAATGGGGTGATGGTGGTAGTTGGGCAAGTTTTAATTTGCATCGATGGACTGCTGAAAATACAAAAGGAACCGATGGTTTATATTGGCGTTACAATTGGCTAAGTAAAGGTGAACAAATTCTAAAGAACATCAATGAATCATCTATTTCAGATGAACTCAAGAACACTTATGGTGCCCAAATACAGGGGTTGCAAGGATGGTTGGCATTTGTACTTTATGATTTATATGCAGGTGTACCAATTGCGCCCAAAGAAGTGTTAGAGAATTTTGAGGAGGAAGTGTACTTGGAGCGTTTAAGTAGCAAACAAATGGTAGCCTATATTGAAAGCAAACTTACCAAAGCTGCAGAATATCTTCCATATTCGCACCCGGCATCTGACTGGGGAAGGTTAACAAAAGGTGCCGTTAATACCCTGTTGTTAAAACTATATATGCATGAAAAAAACTGGGCAAAAGCCGAACAAATGGCTCGTGAAATAATGAAACCAGAATATAGCTATGCGCTTCTGGAAAATTATAAAGATATATTTTCAATTGAGAATGAAATGAATAATGAAGTTATTTTAGCAATACCATGTAATATAGATGCTTTTAAAAATGGCTGGGCAGCGCACGTTTTGCCATACAACTATCCCTATGAAAATACAAGTGCTCAAAAATGGAGTGGTTATCGTATGGAATGGGATTTTTACCATACTTATGAAGAAGGTGATACAAGATTGGAAACGATTTCTGCCGAATACATGGGTACGGATGGTGTGATCTATAATGAGGAAAATCCGGGAACAAATTTGGTAAAAGGAGCTTTACCTTTAAAATACGGCGTTGACCCAAGCCATGTCGGACACGGTGCAGGAAACGATTTCCCCGTATTTCGTTATGCCGACGTAATTTTATGTTTGGCAGAAGCCATTAATAACAGCAAAGGCCCTACCGATGAGGCGTATGCGCTTATTGATATGGTAAGAGCCAGAGCAGGTTTAGGTGGTTTAGCTAAAGGTCTTTCTGTTTCAGAATTCAACGAGGCATTATTATTGGAAAGAGGACATGAGCTGTATTGCGAAGGTCATCGACGTTCTGATTTAATACGACATGGAAAATTTGTTGAGTATGCTAAATTAAAACCAGATAACTTGACTGCAGCACATAAAGTATTGTATCCTATTCCGAATAACGCCATTACAGAAAGCAAAGGGGCTGTAATTCAAAACTCAGGATACTAATTTTATATTCAGGATTTCACTTCGTGTGAGATCCTGAATCTGGACTTTGGCCATTAACTAGATAAAACCTTTAATTTTTAATTTGCACGGGAAAAAAGTATGCTAAGCGCTCAATCATGAGTATTTTTTTGTTAGCCTTATATCTAGTCATTTAACTAGATATAAAGCTATGGGATTTCCAACTAAGATTCAATTGACCAAAAGAGCTAAAAGCGAGCAGTGGTACATTAATTTCCCGTCTGCGGTAGCCCAGGCTATGGAATTTGAACGCGGTGAAACAGTCGAATGGTTCATCGATGACCATCAAAAGCTGGTATTGACCAGAAGTGATCAGGCGGTGGCTAATTTGAAAAAGAAACTTCAAAGCAAAGCCCTTCCCTGATTACAGAACTGGACAAGCTTTTTGAAAAGAGTTCACAGGCTTTTCCTCAATCGAAGATCGCTCAAAAGTCCAGACAACTTACTTATGGGAACCTGGCATGTTTGGGACGGCATACCGTTTCGGGCATGCTTACTGCCAGTGGGCATCAATTCAAGGACTGGTCGGGCTTTTATCGTTTGTTTAGCAACCAACGTGTAGATATAGGCCAACTAAACGATGTTTGTATTGAAAACGCTATAGAAGAGCTGGATGATAACCAAAAGGTTTTAGTCCATATGGATGACGCTTTATTGAAAAAGACAGGTAAAAAGATACCAGGTACTTCATGGCGAAGAGATCCTCTTGGTCCACCTTTCCATACCAATTTCATCTGGGGCCAGAGGTTTATCCAGGTATCGATGGCCATACCCGACAAACAGAGCCCCTTTCAGTCGCGTGCCATTCCTGTGGGGTTTCACCATTGCCCTACTCCAAAGAAGCTTGTCAAAACAGCAACACAAGAACAAATTCAGACCTATAAGGAAATCAAAAAACAATCCCGGTTGAGCTTGCAGGGCAGTTTAAAGATCAAAGGCTTGAGGGAAAAGTTCGATGAGCAAGATCACAAGCATCGCACCTTGTGCATCAACGTGGATGGCAGCTATACCAATTCAACAGTATTGAAAAACCTGCCGGAAAGAACTACCTTGATTGGACGTATCAGAAAAGACACAAAATTATTCCTTCCCTTTGATCAACACCAAGCTGGAAAAGGCAGGAAAAGAGTATATGGGGATCGTATACCCCCCCAGAGCAAATCAGGCAAAGTGAAGAGTATCCATGGTAACAGGTGGAGGCTTGGCCTGTGGGCAAAAAACATCAATTTGATATCAAAGTGGTCAAAGGCTTGAAATCTAAGACTGCCGGACAAAATCACCTTTTGCAACTCATGGTAGTCAGGCCTTTAGCCTACAGACCAAGCAAATCTTCCAAACTGTTATACCGTAAGCCGGCTTACCTTATTTGTACCGACAATGAGATGGACCCACAAGAAATGCTGCAGTGTTACATTTACCGGTGGGAAATAGAAGTAAATATCTGCGACGAAAAGACTGTTGTTGGATGTGGGCAAGCCCAGGTGAGAAACCAACACTCAGTGGCCAATGTACCGGCCTTCGTTTCAGCTATGTATGCCTTTCTCCAGGTAGCCAGTATCAGAGCATTCAAACATAATGGCAATA
>JAKSDO010000201.1 GCA_022360055.1 Cytophagales bacterium
AGGCCAACATAAGTGCGAATCAATTTAGACAAAATGAACGTAATTGGTAATACAAACCTGCTGGGTAAGAAAGTGACTGCAATGTCGATCGTTGTTGATAACCCGACCTTTGCAAATATTGTTCATTAGTACGTCAGGAGAGATCTGGCTTACTAGTGGTGGCCCGGTGTTGATTGAACCAGATTTCTCACTCCGTTCAAAATGACACTTTACTTTTTACTTAAGGGCTAGATTTTGAGTTATAATCTTATATCATCTAAATGCTATCCCCACCATTACCTCTCAATACTCCAGAATAGTTAAGCTGTTTTTGTAGTCAAATGTTATTATAAAGTTTGAGAGGAAATTCGCCACTCCTAATAATGGGGGAATATTGCTATGTTCTACACAATCGATTAGCTGTTCTTCTGATTCCCAAAATACATTTCGAAAACTAAGATCTTTGAGCCTAATCCTAAATGTATGTTTCCATGTTCTTACATTTACTCCACCAACCCCTTGAGAGACTTCACTTAGAACTCCAGTGCCATTAACATTATGACCTGTTTGGGTTGCTATTATTCCTGGCAAAACACATGAATCTGCACCTGTATCAGCTAAACTATAGGCTATAAATGTTTTATTCTCATGAGGGTTATACCATTCTATAGGCAGATATGGTCTAAGCCTCGCACCTTCATGCAGTTGCATAAATGGATAGGTTGCGCGTGGCATAATGTCAGATCTAAAAAATAAAAAAAATAGATCTAGAAAACGTAATTAGTATTCTCTTTTGGGATGAAAACCATTGCGTAGCTTTTACCAGATTTCTCAGCTTTCTTGATTACAGATTCTGGTTTTACTCCTTCTGAAATGATATTGTTTGTGTTTGGTTCTACAGCAACCCATTTGGTTTTAGGTTTGCTTGGGCGAATTGAAATTACATCTGCCATTGTAAGTCTTTAAAAGTGATTTATGCCTGTTAATTGATTAGTCGGTAGTTCAAGTCTATCAAATGTAATATTTACAATGTAAACAGTCCAAACTAAATTATCAAAATATTAGTCAATTTGGCACATTAAAATGTTAAATTTTTAATAAGTAATTATTTGAACTGAAAACATTATCAATTGTTACATCATTTGTTAACAATAAATTTAGCATAATTTAATTCAAAAAAAGCTGACTTTGATCAACTAATTCTATGATACTATTTTTCGTATTCCAAGGAATACCACATATTTATACATTTAATTTGATACTTATAAGTAACCCAACAAAAGAAAAGCCAGCTAACCCACCAGCTAATTCCTTGCATCCTTTTGAAGATTAAATCACTCATATTTCAGGCATCCAAATTTGAAAAGGATGCAAAGACAGTCATATATCGATTTCAATGCCTCAAACGAGATTTGGATGAAATCCCGGAATATCTAATTTATATAGTGGAAACTTGAGGAAAAAAACTGCTATATACGTACCTTTGCAACTTGTTTTTTGAAACAGGATTCTATGGATTTAAATAAGCTCACAGCCATTTCCCCAATTGATGGCAGATACCGAAAACAGGTTGACGTAATTGCAAAATACTTCTCGGAGTTTGGCCTGATTAAATATCGCGTGCAGGTAGAGATCGAATATTTTATTGCACTGTGTGAGCTTCCACTACCTCAGCTAAAGGAGATTAAGTCTGAAGCTTTTGATGAGCTTCGAAATATTTATCTCTCATTTTCGGAAGCAGATGCAACAAAGGTTAAAGAGATTGAAGGTGTTACAAACCATGACGTAAAAGCTGTTGAATATTTTATAAAGGAAGAATTCGATAAGCTCGGACTGGAAAAATACAAGGAATTTATCCATTTTGGATTGACCTCACAGGATATAAATAATACGGCTACTCCGATGTCTCTCCAAGATGCCATGGTGGAGGTGGGCATGCTCTTCCGGGAGCTCATCAATCTCATGAAAGACAAAGCTTCTCAATGGGTGGATATTCCGATGTTGGCCAGAACTCATGGACAACCGGCCTCCCCAACGCTGCTGGGAAAAGAGATCGCAGTTTTTATTGAGCGACTGGAGCAACAACTCGAGCAAATGGTCGCCGTTCCGTTTTCCGGAAAATTCGGAGGGGCAACCGGCAATATGAATGCGCATGTGGTGGCATATCCGGATATTGACTGGAATGCTTTTGCGGATAAATTTGTCGGAGAGCGTTTGGGCCTGGCGAGGAGTTATCCGACAACGCAGATCGACCATTATGACAATTTGGCGGCGCTCTTCCAGGGATTGACAAGGGTGAATACCATTTTAATTGATTTCAGCCGGGATATCTGGCAATATATTTCGATGAATTACTTTAAGCAGAAAATAAAAAAAGATGAGGTTGGCTCATCTGCCATGCCGCATAAAGTAAATCCGATCGATTTTGAAAATGCAGAGGGCAATCTTGGAATGGCTAACGCGATTTATAATCATTTGGCATCAAAGCTTCCTGTTTCCCGCCTTCAGAGAGATCTTACGGATTCCACCGTATTACGAAATATTGGCGTCCCCATCGGGCACAACATAATTTCCATAAGATCTTTGATCAGAGGCATCAATAAACTGGAATTGGATGAGGAGACGATGCTCACCGATCTTGAAAAAAACTGGGCCGTAGTTGCGGAGGCAATTCAGACCATATTGCGCAGAGAAGGTTATCCAAAACCATTTGAAGCGCTTAAAGATCTCACCAGGATCAGTGAAAAAATAACAAAAGAAAGCATCTGGCGTTTTATTGAGGGCTTACAAGTGAGCGGTGCGATTAAAAATGAGTTGAAAGAAATAACACCTTTCAATTATACCGGAATCCGGCAGGGATGATGGAACATCATATATGAAATTACATGCAATTGTCTGAAGTAAACGGTAGATTGTTTTGAGGATTCTTTACTACATTTATTGCCAATGAAATTTCTCTATCCAGAATTTTTATTCGGTTTTTTTACCCTTGCCATTCCCATTATCATTCATCTTTTTAATTTCAGAAAGTCGAAAAAGATCTATTTTTCCAGTACCCGGTTTCTGAGAAACATTAAAAAATCCACTAATCAGAAGCTCAAAGTAAAGCACTATTTAATTTTATTTTCCAGGCTATTGTTTCTGGCTTTCCTGGTATTGGCTTTTGCGCAGCCTTACTTGCCCGGCACGGACAAAAACCCCCGGACCGAAAGCGTATATATCTATTTGGATAATTCTTTCAGCATGTCAAACAAGGTGGAAGGCAATCTTTCCGGCCTGGATTTGGGAGTGGATTTTGTAAGTAAAATTCTGGAGCTGTATCCGACAAACACGACTTATAGATTCGTAACCAACGAGTTTGCTCCATCCTCCAATACATTAAAAAGCAAAGTTGAAATCGAGGAATTACTCACCGAATTGAAATTTAGCAATATTTCCAGGACTTTACCCGAGGCATATGCCAGATTACAAAGCCCGACGCTGCAACAGACCCGAAAAGCAAAGGATGTTTTTATAATTTCCGATTTTCAAAAATCTACCGCAGGAAGTTTGGAGCAATTGCAAATTGATTCCTTAGATCAGATATTTATATCTCCGATTTTGTTTGAGGCGACGAAAAATGTCTTTATCGACAGCATCTATCTGGCCAATCCTTTTCTGGTTACCAATGGGAAAAATCAATTGTCCGTAGAAGTTAAAAATTCAGGATTTGAGGATGCGGTAGACTTGCCGATTCGCTTATTTATCAATGAGATACAAACTGCGAGTTCTACCTTAAATATTCCAGCCGGCGGTTCTGGAAAATTTGGGTTTGATATAAGTTATAACCTGAAAGACGTGAACAAATGCAGGATAAATTTCGAAGATTACCCGGTTACATTTGATAATGATTTCTACTTTGTTTTGAAGCTGGAGAATAAGATTAGCATCATGGAAATTAAAAAGGGTGAAGTGGTTTCCCCTATCGAACAGGTTTACGGAAATGCCAATCTGTTTAGTTTTACATCTCAAAGCGCCTCAAATATCGATTACAGCCTGATTCAACAGTTTGATCTGGTGATAATTAACGGTCTTCAAAGCGTAGATAATTCGCTGGCCTTGGAACTGAATAACTACATTGAGCAAAACGGATCATTGCTCATTATCCCTGATGAAAATCCGGATATCAATTCTTACGGGGCCCTCCTCCCGGCAATTTCATTGATAAGAAATGATACTTCCAGGGTAAAATTATCCGTGCCCGATCTTGCGGATCCTTTCTATGAAAATGTTTTCGAAGCGGTAAATGAGCGGATTGAAATGCCGGAAGCTTTACCTGTATTGAGTTGGCGTGGTCAGCAGATGGATCTCCTGAAGTTGAGAAACAATTTAAGTTTTCTTTCAGGTTTCAGAAGGAACGGGACCATATTTATCATGGCCGCCCCATTGGTAGAAGAATATTCAAATTTTGACCGTCATGCTTTGTTTGTGCCTGTAATGTACCGATTGGCAGCGATGAGTAAGCGGAGTTTTGAAAAGCCCTATTATAACATAAATGATGCATTGATCAACTTGAAGCTGGATGGTTTGCAAAAACGGGACATTTTCTCCCTGGTCAATGACCGGATTGAACTTATACCCGATCAACGGATTCGCGCCAACGAGCTCATCCTTGAATTGCCCAAGCATACATTAAATCCGGGGTTTTATAATTTGAACTTAAATGAAGAAGCGAGGGCAGCCTTAGCCTTTAACCTGGACAAGGCAGAATCTTACCTGCAGCAAATCCCGCCTTCCGAATATGGAGCTTTCTTTTCCGGTTTTGATAATGCGACACTTTTTGAAGTAAATGATGCAGACAATTTTTCAAATGAGGTTAAAAAAAATAAATTTGGAGTACCTTTATGGAAATATGCCATAATATTGGCTCTGTTATTTTTACTGGCTGAAGTCTTGTTAATTAGATTTTTATAGCATGAGTATTCTCATAAAATCTGCCAAGATCCTGTGTGCAGGATCTCCCTACAACAATAAAACCTTAAATATTTTCATTTCAGATTCAGGTATTATTAAATCCATTGGCAAAGACGAGCCGTCCGCCACAAAGATTATTGAGGGCGAAAACCTTCACGTATCCCTCGGTTGGTTTGACATGCGCGCCAACTTCAACGACCCGGGAAACGAACATAAGGAAGACTTGAAATCCGGTCTGAAAACCGCCGCCGCCGGTGGATTTACCGGAGTGGCGCTGTTGCCCAATACCCGGCCATGCATAGAATCGAAAAATGATGTCAGTTATTTGTGCTCCGATAATTCGAAGCGTGTAACTCAGATCTTTCCGATGGGCGCAGTGACAAAAGGATGTAAAGGGGAAGATTTTACTGAAATTCTGGATATGCATGCAGCGGGAGCCGTTGCCTTTACAGATGGAGAAAATCCAATTTGGAATACGCATATTCTTCTGAAGACACTTCAATATCTTCAGAAATTTAACGGACTATTGATCAATCGACCGGAAGATAAATATCTGACAGCCTTTGGAACGATGAACGAAGGAATAACATCGACTTATCTTGGATTAAAGGGGATGCCCGGACTTGCGGAGGATATTATGATCAAGCGAGATATCGAGCTCTTGAAGTATGCAGGCGGCCGGATTCATTTTGCCAATGTTTCTACTGCTCAGGCCGTAAAACAAATTATTAAGGCAAAGAAAAACGGTCTCAGGGTCACCTGCGATGTAGCTGCTCATAACCTGCTTTTTGAGGATACCCTGCTCTCGGAGTATGATACCAATTACAAGGTGAATCCTCCGCTCAGGAGTAGAAAAGATATATTAGCCTTGGAAAAGGCCATGATCAATCATCAGATTGATGTCATTGTATCGTCACATACTCCTCAGGATGAGGAGTCGAAAAAACTGGAGTTTGATTATGCTGAATTTGGCATGTTGGGATTGCAGACCTTTTTGCCAATTGTCCTGCAAAAACAAAATGGGATGGATCTTTCCAGTCTGATTGAAAAGTTTACAGTGAATCCAAGAAATCTCTTGAATATTGCCATACCTGAGATAAAGGAAAGCGCAAGGGCCAATCTTACGGTTTTCGATCCTGATCTTGAGTGGACCTATGATACAAATTCCAACTATTCAAAATCGGTGAATTCTCCATTATTGGGACAGAGGCTCAAAGGATGCGTAATAGGAGTGATTAATAATGGAAAATGGCTTTTTAATGACTTTTAATGGCCTTGCATCCTCTGAATAGAAAACTGGTAAAAGTACCTCTTAGATATGGCATCCTTGGTGGCGGTGTCGTCATGTTTCTATTTCTAATGTTCTATTTTCTGGATTTGGATCCGCTGGTGAATATAAAGGTGATCGATATGTTGATCCTGGCGATTTTTATATTCTTTGCTTTAAAAGAATTTCGGGACAGGTATAATAATCGAGCGCTTCATTTCTGGCAGGGTATGACCGCAGGCGTAGTTACATACCTGACGCTCGCCCTTGTCTCAGCAATTTTTATTTATATAATGACTGTAATAATTGACCCGGAATTGACCACTAAATATATTGAAGGTCGTACCGAACTCCTGAAACAAAATAGGCAAAACCTGGTAGATACAATGGACGAAGCTACTTATTTAGAAGCAGTTGCCGGTGTAAAAGAAACAACTCCTTTGGACTTAGCGCTGGACGACTTTTTGAAAAAATCTATTATTGGCCTATTTTTAACGATTATAATTGCCGTAATTTTGAGAAAATAAACAACTAACTACTTTTTATTATGGAAGACAAAGTAACTATTTCGCAAGTCGGACTGAGGTATGGAATTATCATTGGTCTCATTATGATCGTTTATAGTATGACCTTACAATTTACCGGTCAGGCGGCTAACAATTGGCTGGGTTCCGTGAACTACATTTTTTTGATTGTAGGAATCGTATTGGCCCATAAGGCGTTTAAGGGAGGCGGAGATGGATTTATGAGTATTGGACAGGGATTGGGAATCGGTACATTAATTTGTGTCGTATCCGGGGTATTGTCGAGTATTTTTTCTTATCTCTATATAAAGTTTGTAGACGATTCGATGATGACTTTGATCCAGGAAAAGCAAATTGAAGCCATGGAAAAGCAGGGGCTAGATGATGCTCAGATAGAGCAGGCGATGGAAATGGCTGGCAAATTTTCCAGTCCTGAGATTATATTCGGCATAGCTATAATCGTATTTATATTTTTTGGATTTATACTTTCTTTAATCGTTTCCCTTTTCACTAAAAAGTCAAATCCTGCATTAGAAGTATAATTGATGCTAAAAGAGTTGGATATTTCAGTTATTATTCCCGCATATAACGAAGAGGAATCGCTAACTGAACTGAATGACTGGATAAGCCGTGTGATGAGAAAGCACGGCTTTACTTATGAAATTTTGTTGATCGACGATGGAAGTACGGACGGCACATGGGCTAAGACAAAGGAATTATCAATAGATAATCACAGTTTGAAAGGAATGAGATTTAACAGGAACCATGGAAAATCAGCAGCCCTGAACGTGGGATTTCAGCATGCATCGGGAAACGTTGTGATTACTATGGATGCGGATCTCCAGGATAGCCCGGACGAGATTCCGGAGCTGTACAAAATGATCATGGAAGACAATTATGATTTGGTTTCCGGATGGAAAAAAAAGCGACATGATCCGATAGGTAAAACTATTCCTTCGAGGTTTTTTAATTTTATTACCAGGATAATTTCGGGGATAAAGCTTCACGATTTTAATTGTGGACTGAAAGCCTACAAGAATATTGTTGTGAAAAACATCAATGTTTATGGAGAGATGCATCGGTATATACCAGTGATTTGTAAATGGCACGGATTCAGCAATATAGGAGAGAAGGTTGTTCGGCATCAGGCACGGAAATACGGGGTTACCAAGTTTGGGTTTGAGCGTTTTATCACGGGGTTTCTGGATCTGATTTCCGTCACGTTCGTTTCGAAGTTCAGAAAAAAGCCCATGCACTTTTTCGGGACGTTCGGGTCCTTGTCTTTCATCGCCGGATTTATAATTACATGCTATCTGATCTTTCAAAAAGTGTGGAGCATTTATGCCGATCAACCTTTCAGGGATGTGGTAGATCAACCTCTTTTTTATCTGGCGCTGGTCGCGATAGTTATCGGTGTTCAACTATTTCTTGCCGGGTTCCTGGCAGAAATGTACACCATGGCCAATGAGAAAAGTTCCGAATATTTACTTATAGATAAGATTGGCCTCTGATTTATCAATCATTATTCCCGTATTTAATCGTCCGGATGAGCTGGAAGAACTACTTGACAGCCTTGTAAATCAGTCAGATGATGATTTTGATGTGATTGTTGTGGACGATGGGTCTGAACAGCCCGCGGATTCCGTGGTAGCGCAATTCAAAAGCAAGCTGGATATTCAATATTTTTATAAACAAAACTCCGGGCCCGGCGATTCAAGAAATTATGGATGCAAACAATCCACATCGGATTTTTTTATCTTCTTTGACTCCGATTGCGTCATTCCCCCCGACTACATTAAGGTTTTAAGATCAAACTTACAGCGTGCGGATGCTTACGGCGGGCCGGACAGAGATCATGTTTCATTTACACCGATTCAGAAGGCAATTAGCTATTCAATGACTTCCGTGATAACAACCGGAGGGATTAGAGGCCGCAGGAAATCTGTTGAAAAATTCCATCCCAGAAGCTTCAATATGGGTTTTTCCAAAGAAGTATTTGAGAAAACCAAAGGGTTCTCAAAGCTGAGATTTGGCGAAGATATAGATTTGAGCATCAGGATATTTGAGTATGGATTCAAAACAATACTGATCCCGGAATGCTATGTTTTTCATAAAAGAAGGACTGATTTTCGAAAGTTCTTTAAGCAGGTTTTTAATTCGGGCATTGCGCGAATCAACTTATACAAACGTCACCCCGGATCTTTGAAGTTGCCACACTTTTTCCCGGCTGTATTTGTTATTTATCAGGTACTGTCCATTCCACACGCCATTTACCGGGAAGAGACTTGGGCGCTTTATCCTACGGTATTATATTTATTGTTGATTTTTGCAAATGCAACAAAATGCACTAAAAATCCGTGGATCGGAGTACTTTCGGTTTGGGCGTCAATAGTCCAACTGTTTGGCTATGGGTTGGGATTCATTAAAGGATTTATCAAGCGGATGATTTTCGGACAATCAGAATTTCACGCCTACCAAAAGACATTTTATGACTAGGTGCCGGCGCCTAGTTGTCAGCCCTTTGCTTCTCGCAGAAATAGATGGTTTCCTCCTCCGGTAAGGCATATCGCCTTTTAACTTCCGCACTCAATTCATCCAGATAGTTCTCCTCTGTCACTTTAAAACCAGCTTTTCTCAATCGGTTTCCATAGTCCTTTCCGTATTTCCTCATGTGATCATCCTGGCCGTAGATCCGTTCCCGTTCCCTGGGGGAGGTAACGGAAGGATCTTCCAATGTTTTTGCCAAATATGAATAGACGGGCGACTGAATAATCGCCCAACCTCCCGGCTTCAAAACCCGGTTGATTTCGGACATTGCTCGTATATCGTTTTCTACATGTTCCATGACATGATTGCAAAAAACAACATCAAATGAGCTTTCCTGAAACGGAATATCCAAAACATCCATTTTTACTTTAGCCCATGGAGATTCCAAATCACCTGTGACATATTCTATATTTTTCATTTTTTCGAAGACATCCATGAAGCATAGCTCCGGGGCAATATGCAATAGCTTGATTTGCTCGGAAAAGAAATCGGTCCTGTTTTTCAAAAATAACCATAACAACCGGTGACGTTCCAATGAAAGTGAGCTGGGACACAGAGCATTCGGTCTGGATTTGAGTCTTCCATAGGGAAGAAATTTGCGATATGTCTTTCCGTTGATTGGGCATTCTACGTTATCTCCAGAATAGAATATTGAGATTATTCGCAAGAAATATTGGCTTACAGCCTGGATATATTTTCTTGGAATTTTTCTTAATACAAAACTTATTATATACTTCATGCTACTTTCAAATATCTGATCAACAAACAACTGCCTTATTTTACTCACATTAATTTTCCATCCATCCTTTAAAAAAATGCGTTCATCACATCTATCTTTCTATATTTGCTGCGTATTGAGAAATTTCGTACAAATATCAGAAATTCTACAGATTCTCTGCGTAGGTTTGATATGTTAAATTGAATGGATTCGTTGTATAATAATTACAGCCAATTTTAAAAGTTGCGTAAGCAGTTATTATTAGAATTTAAAGCGCCTATTGATGAAAAAGAAAATAATAATTGGCCTTGTTCTTGCAGCAATCATTGTGTCGGGATTTCTATTTTTCAATGTCTCTGATAAGTCAGACACAAAGGATATAATTGTGCCTGTAAAGAATGGGAAGTTTGTTGTCGATATTACCACCACAGGAGAGCTCGAAGCAAAGAATTCCGTAAAAATCATGGGCCCTTCGAGGCTCAGAGAATTCAGGGTTTATCAAGTGAGTATTCAGGACATAATTGAAGAAGGAACGGTTGTAGAAAAGGGCGCTTGGATTGCCACCTTGGATCAATCGGATTTTAATTCGAAGCTTCAAGACAAAGAGATCGATCTGGAAAAAAAACAGTCTCAATTTATTCAGGATCAGCTGGATACTACCCTGCAAATGCGACAAGCCCGGGATGAATTAATCAATCTGGAGTACGCGGTGGAAGAAAAACAAATAAATCTGGACCAATCTCAATTTGAGCCCCCCGCTACAATAAAACAGGCGGAAATTGACCTTGATAAAGCAAGAAGAGCCTTCAAACAGGCCAAGGAAAACTATAAAATCAAACTTGAACAAAACAAGGCAAAAATGACTGAAGTAGCTGCCGAGCGTCGAAAAGTGCAGAATGAGTACAATGCCATGCTTGCGCTGGTCCAGTCCTTTCAAATCATGGCGCCGGAGCCTGGAATGGTCATATATCATAAGGGATTTGATGGAAAACCGATTAAGGCCGGGTCACAAATTCATACCTGGGATCCGGTGGTTGCCACACTACCCGACCTTTCTATAATGTTATCCAAGACCTACATAAATGAAGTGGATGTGCGAAAAGTCCGCTCGGGACAGAAAGTTGAAATCGGGCTGGACGCCTTTCCCGATAAAAAACTAAATGGCACCGTAATAAAGGTTGCAAATGTTGGCGAGCAAAGCCCGAACTCCGATTCAAAAGTATTTGAAGCAACAATAGAAATTGAGGGTTCGGATCCGCTTCTGAGGCCCGCCATGACCACTTCAAATAAGATTTTTGTAAATGAAATGGATTCGGCTTTATTTGTTCCTTTGGAAAGCCTCCATAGCAAAGATGATACAATTGCCTATGTATATAAAAGGTCCGGGTTAAAAACAACCAAACAAGAAATTCAGGTAGGCGAGACAAATGCAAATGAGGCAATTGTTAAACTCGGTTTGAATAAGGGCGACAGAGTTTATCTTTCGGTTCCTTCCGGCATGGAGGATGCGGAGATCTCCATGCTGGCGGAATTAAACGGGAAAAGGATGAAGAAAGAAGATGAACTGCAAGCAAGTGCGCCCAGGACCAGAACAATAACACTGCCCGACGGGACAACAAGGGAGGTCACCGAAGAGCAGATGAGAAAATTCAAGCAACGTAGAGGATCCGGACAAAAAAGACCGGGAGGCGCTCAACGGCAACCAAGCAGATAAATTAAATCCCGATCACCAAATAAGATCAAAATGTCTGAAAGGGTATTGGCAAATCTTTATATAGCAATTGAAGCGGTCTTTGCAAATAAGATGCGGTCTGTCCTGACTGCATTGGGGATAATCTTTGGAGTTGCTGCTGTAATCGCCATGCTTGCCATTGGTAACGGAGCACAGAAAGAGATACTGGAGCAAATAAAGCTTGTCGGTGTAAATAATATTGTAATTGAGCCGATAATAGAACAAACCGAAGAAAACCTGAGTGAAACTGATGCTACATCCGGTAAAGAAAAAAAGAAGTTTTCACCAGGTCTTTCATTAAAGGATGTAGAGGCAATATCGGAAATTGTACCTTCGATCCAGTCCATTAGCCCTGAAATTGTCCTCGAGACCTACATTATTAAAAATGGTGTCCGGCGTTCCGCCAAACTCGTCGGCGTTGAGCCGAGTTATTTTGACCTCGCGAGTTTTGAACTCTCAAAGGGAAAGATGTTTAATCAACAGCAGCTAATCAAGGGCTCTCCGGTATGTATCATTGGCAAGTCCATTCAAACGAAATTTTTCCCGACCGAAGATCCGATTGGCAAAACGATCAAATGCGGACCCAATTGGTTAACAATTATCGGCGTCCTCAAGGAGCGGATTATTTCAGAATCCAGCATCGCAAAATTGGGGATAAGAGATTTCAATATGGATGTGTACGTGCCGATCAAGTCTGTTTTGATCAGGTATGAAAATAGAGAATTGGTTACGAAGGCCATGTTGGAAAAGAATAATAACGTGAGCAGAGGAAGGTTTTTCGTGATTGGGGGGAACAACGAAGAAGAAGAAACCACTACCCCCGTGAATTATCATCAAATTGACAAGCTGGTCGTACAAGTTGCCGAGACAGAGCTTCTCAACCCGATTGCTGAGATCATTTCCCGCGTCCTGGAACGAAGGCATTATGAAGTCATTGATTTTCAGATTACGATCCCCGAACTGCTGTTGAAGCAGCAGCAGAGAACAAATCAGATTTTCAATTTTGTGCTTGGAGCCATCGCAGGGATCTCCTTGTTGGTCGGAGGAATCGGAATAATGAACATTATGCTTGCCTCGGTGCTGGAGAGGATCAAAGAAATTGGATTGCGTTTATCTCTTGGAGCCAAAAAAGAAGATATTGTTACCCAGTTTTTGTTTGAAGCCGTTATGATCTCCATCACCGGTGGATTAATAGGTATTATTCTTGGCGTGATACTTGCTATGCTAGTTTCGAGATTTGCAGAAATACCAACGATAATAACATTTACATCAGTTCTATTATCTTTTGGCGTTGCAGCCACTGTGGGATTAATCTTCGGAATTACCCCGGCCAGACGAGCTGCGAGTCAGGACCCGATAACCTCTTTACGATATGAATAGAATAAAATTTTTAGGACTTGCTACTGCACTATTTTTCGCAGTAAACATCAGCGCTCAAGACATTCAGGAAGCTGGAAAGGTGTATACCCTGAATGAGATCATTAATATTGCCCGGAAGCAATCGATCGCTTCCAAGCAAGCGGAAACCACCCGTGAAAACCGGTACTGGCAATTCCAGACATATAAGTCAAATTATAAACCTCAACTGGGATTGAATGGAACCATCCCGGCCTATAACCGATCATTTAGTCCCGTCACCCAACCGGATGGAACCATCGAATTCAGGCCTGTTCAAAACAATAATTCCGATCTTAGATTAAGCCTTCAGCAACCAATATTTTACACCGGAGCCATGTTGTTTTTGAATTCGGGCATCAACAGATTTGATAACTTTCTGGAATCTGACGGTTTGTCGCAATATCATCAATACAGTGGCACACCGTTGGAAATCGGATTGATCCAACCCCTTTTTCAATACAACAGATTGCGATGGGACAAGAGGATAGAACCGCTGCGATATGAGGAGTCTGAGAGGGAATACTTCGAAAATCTTGAAGACATCTCCGTAAATACGACACGTCGGTTTTTCGATCTGATGCTTGCTCAGATAAATCTCGAGATTGCTGAGAAGAATGTGGCCAATAACGACACGATTTTTAAAATTGCCCAGGGGCGATACAATCTCGGTAAGATCGCTGAAAACGAGCTGTTGCAGCTCGAGCTGCAGTTGATGAACTCCCGCCAGCAGGTGGCACAGGCAATGCTCGACATAGAAACAAGAACCCTGAGATTGAAAACATGGGTGGGACTTCCCGAGGCATCCGAATTAACTCTGTATCTGCCTGAGGAAATTCCTGATTTTATAGTCGATGAGGAAACAGCACTTGTACATGCCCGAACAAACAGGTCCGAATCCATCGCCTTTGAAAGAAGGAAGCTGGAAGCTGATGCCGCCATTGCCGAAGCTAAAGGTGATACAGGCCCACAGGCCGATCTTTTTGCCAGATTTGGTTTGACCAACAGAACGGCAAATAATGCGCCTATCGGAGACCTTTACGAGAACCCTAAGGATCAGCAAATCGTTCAGCTCGGATTTGAAATACCCATCCTGGATTGGGGAAGAAGAAAATCCAGAGTGAAAACAGCCGAGGCCAACCAGAAATTTGTTCAATACACCGTGGATCAGGATATCATCAATTTCGACGAGGAAGTGCTGACGCAGGTGAGACAATTTGAAATGCTGAAAGAACAAATCAAGATTACCAGAGTGGCTGATGAAATCGCTCAGCGCCGCTATGACATTACCAAAAACAGATACAATATCGGTAAAATTTCCATTACGGATATGAATATCGCTTTGACTGAAAAAGATGAAGCAAAAGCGCGGTACATTCAGTCGTTGGAAGATTTTTGGATTGCGTATTTTAATTTGAGAAGACTTACGCTTTATAATTTTGAACAAGGATTTCAGATAATAAGTGATGAGCTTTAGTGTGGAGTAGAAAAACTTTATGATAATTTATTATCTTCGCTTCATTCGGTTTTTGGAAGAATGAGGCGAATTTTTTTAAGAAATCTTTACCTTTTGCTTTTTAGTAATTTAGCTATTGCAGGCATAGCCAGTGCACAGGAAATAGATAATGATTTTTTCCCTACGCCAAATACCCGGATCGATGCCAAACCGGATCCCAAAAAACAGAAAGAAAAGGAAAAGAAGATCAGGTATATAGTTACCAACGATACAAAAAATACGCTTCCCGGAAATTTATGTTTTGAAGAGGTCACCATGAAAATGGGCTTTCTGTATCTCGCCGTCCCAAAAGGTCAGCCTCCGAATAAAAATAACTTTTCGAGGTGGTGGCACAACTTTGGTGTAAAGTTTATGATTCTGCTTAAGAACGGTCCGTTTTGGAAGACAAAAGTCAATAAGAAATACAAGAAATGTAAATATGGTTCCGGAGATTTTATGGGTTAATCCTTAAGAACATTGCTCAGAAACGTCGACTTAAGCGCCACCCAGGTCAGGAAGAATAAGATGGCCCATTTGAGATAAATTTGATAGTAATCCGTGGTATCCTTGAATCTGCTTTCTTTTATTTCTGCTTTTTCGTACTGATCAATGAGTTTAAACACATCTTCCAGCGCCTTATTGTCCGAAGCCCTGTAAAAATTACCTTCTCCGATTTCGGCAATTTTTCTTAATGTAGTTTCATCAAGGGTGTTTTCACTGTAAACCGTCTGACCGAAAACATTTTTTCCGGTCGGTACCCTGCCATCTTTTCCGATACCAATCGTATATATCTTGATGTCATAGGCGTGAGAAATTTTTGCTGCAGTTTCAGGATCAATATTGCCGGCAGTATTGTCTCCGTCACTGAGCAGGATGATCACTTTGGATTTGGAGTCGGATTCCCGCATTCGATTTGTCGCAACAGCTAATGCGCTGCCAATAGCAGTTCCTGAAGCCTCGATCTTTTCAAAAGTGATTTCGTCAATATACGTATTCAATAATTTGTAATCGGTGGTGAGCGGCGCAAGGCTGTAAGCATCCCCGGAAAAAATTACGATACCAATACGGTCCTGGAATCTACCGGCAATAAAATCCTTGGCTACCTGTTTTGCCGCTTCCAATCGATTGGGTCTGAAATCCTGGATCGTCATGGACCTGGAGATATCTATAACAAGCATAATATCAATTCCTTCCGTCCATTGCTCCACCTTTTCATTGCTGGTTTGAGGTCTTGCAAGTGTAACAATTAAAAGGGCAATCACCATCGCAAAAATCAGGTCGGGTATAAATCTGAGAAAACTGGTTATGTCTGATCTCAGTTTTCTCTCCGGGAGTGCAATGGTCAGCTTCTGCTTTAGCCTTAGATTAAATAACCATTTCAATATATAGATCACAGGAATCGAAAACAGAAACATCAGGAAAAACTTATATTCCCAACTGAAATTTTGAAATGTAGATGGGTAAAACCAGGATAAGGAAAACCAGTTATTTACATCAGGCATAAGTTCAACCTTTTTTTATTTCAGCTATTTTTTGGTTATAAATCTCTATCGAAAACTTCATGAGGTAGTCAAAGCTGGCAAAAAGGTCGGATCCTTTTTCTCCACCGTAGATGCTCTTGTCGATTGCGCTAAGGTTTTCTTTTAATTGACCATTGCCGTGCAAAACCAGGATTTCCTTGGTAGTTAATTTGGAAATAGGTTTATTTTCCAGACGCTCAAGATATCTTTTCCAAAAAGCCAGCACATGTTCAGGTGTTTTTGTCGGATTATTGCTCGAGCTGTCCCGCATTAGATTAAAAAATTTCCCGATAAACTTTTTATGGGCTCTTCTCAATCGATAAACCTTCCAGGCCTTTAGCAATTGTTTCCCAAAAAACAAGGCAATCATAAATGAAATAAAAAGCAATATTCCGGATCCAATTAAATAATAGGGGTAGTTAAATTGCCTTGGAATATTTATCAGATCAGTATTTGCTTTTAATTCCGGGTTTTCAGGTATTTCGTGTACGACATGTATCAGTTGTATCGAATCCAGCGATGATAAAAATAGTAAGCTGTCTTCATTATTAACTAGGAATACAGGCAATTGAAGGTATTGGATCGAATCGATCTCAAATGTAGATAAGTTATAGACTACGCTGTCAAAACTTTGCGTACTATCTGTTTTTGTAGGGAAGTAGGTTTTTGAGTTGTATTCGAAAGTTCCAAAGTTGTAGGAGCTGTCCGGAAAAAGAATATCAAGTTTTTTATCATATCTCACGGAAAGTGAAAAGGTAATTTCCTCGCCAATTTTTGTTTCGTTCTCGAGGAAAGAGCCGTTTGGCTCAATACGTTGAGCCGGTGTGAAATTAATATTAAAAAATACTAAGACTATAAATGCTATTTTTTTTCTAAGCAATTTTCCTTGATTTATTCCTAACTCTAAATAGCTTTATCAGTTTTGGGACGTAATCTTCATCTGTGTAAACATTGACGTAATTGGCCTGATGCCGTCTACAGAATTGTTCAAGGTTATTTTGATTTCCTTCGAATGTCCCTTTCAAATTATTTCGGAATCCGGACGAACTTGTATTTGTCCAGATTGTTTTTTTGCTTTCTTTATCCAATAGGGGTACGATTCCCAATCTCGGGAGCTGGGTCTCTCTTATGTCACTGATATGAATTACCACCAAATCATGCTGAGCCGCCAGGGCTTTCAGATTATGCTCATAACCTTCATCGATAAAATCTGAAATCATGATTACCACACTCTTTCTTTTGATCAGATTCAAAGCGTATAAAATAGATTTGCCGATATCCGTTTTGAGAGAATTAGGTTTTAAGGTCATTAAATCCGAAATAAATCGAAAAGCGTGTTTTTCTCCTTTTCCGGGTTTTACATATTTTTCTTTTCTGTCAGAAAAACAAATAAGCCCAACCTGACTTTGCTCCTGTACGGCCGATAAGGAAAGTACCCCGCAAACTTCCTTTACAATATCTATTTTTTGCTGACCGGGATTGCCGATTTCCTGAGAGGCGCTTACATCAATTAAGAAAAAAACGATCTGTTCTTTTTCTTCCTTAAAGGTTTTTACAAAAGTTCCGTGTCCTTTGGCCGATACATTCCAGTCAATGGTTCGTACATCATCCCCGTATTGATAGGATCGCACATCGTCAAATTCAAGCCCCGAGCCTTTAAACACCGAATGAAAGTCACCTTGCATTTGGTTATTTATTGCTTTTCTGATTTGAATTTGATATTTCCTCAGCTTTTTTACCAACTCCCTCATTGGCACAGATTTTGGCTTTAAAATTAGAACTTATTTGAGTAATTTTCATCCGTGAAAAAGTTTTTTTTAATACTCCTTATTTGTCTTTGCACCTTCTGCACAAAGAAAAAAGCAAAAGATCCGAAGAATCTGTATACGAAAGAACAGGTGGCTGTTTTTCTCAAAGATCTGTATGTTTTGGAACAGAAAATAAAAGAGTTAAAACTTAAAAAAGATTCTGCAAAAGTAGTCTTTAAGTATTATGAAAACCTACTGTATGAAAAACATAATATGGATGACTCGCTGTACAGGATGAGTTTTCAGTATTATATGGATGATATAAACAGCCTCACCAAGATTTACGAAGTAATAGCCGATAGTCTGAGCCTTGAGGAACGATTGGCTACCAGCACAATTCCCGCTGAAGATGAGTAATTGGATTAGTTATGCTTTATCCGGAAGATATTGAGGAAAAGTTGGGTTTCGACAAAATTCGCCAATTGCTGAAAAAGCATTGCGCAGGGCAACGGGGAAAATACAACGTCGATAGAATCAAATTTTCATCAAATCCGGTGTTGGTCCAAAAGTTGATCAAACAGACCGGGATTTACATGAAAATGCTGGAAATGGGAGAAAAAATTCCATCGTTAAACTATCCCGAAGTAGATCCGATTTTAGAAAAGTTAAAGATCCAAGGTGTTTTTTTAGAGATCCATGAGGTTGTCAGTATTTATAAAACCTTAGAAATACTGAACTTATGGCAAAACTTTCTAAAAGAAAAAGAAGAATACTATCCCGAAATTTCGCTGCTTGCCAAAAAAATTGAGGTAGACCAGATTTTAATAAAGAAGATCGATTCATGCATTGACGAAAAGGGTGCAATCAGGAGCAATGCATCACCTGAGCTTAGAAAAATCAGATCTGAAATATATAAAAACGAACAAATAGCCCGAAAAACGCTGGATCGAATCATGCGCGATTCGAAAAAATCGGAAATATCTCCTGAAGATAGTTCCTTAACGATCCGAAACGGAAGGCTTGTTATCCCGGTAAAAGCGGAACATAAGCGAAGCTTCAAGGGATTTGTTCACGATGCCTCCGCCTCGGGGAATATAATATTTATTGAACCGTCCGAAGTCCTGGATATAAATAATGATATCAGGGAACTCTCTTACCGGGAAAAAAGGGAGATTATTCGCATACTGACAGATCTCACCGAAGGAATAAATGCGCAATTTGATCAAATCTCCGGCGGAAGCAAATTATTGGGAATCATAGATCTCATCAATGCCAAGGCAAAGCTTTCTTCCGAATTGGATGCCGCCATTCCCGAAATAAATAAATACGGGGAACTGGAGTGGCATCAAGCTGTGAATCCGGTCCTGAAAAGAGCACTGCAAAAACAGCAAAAGGAGCTTGTTCCTCTGGACATTCACCTGGATAAACAGAAACGGATATTGCTCATTTCCGGGCCAAATGCAGGGGGTAAATCCGTGTGCTTGCAAACGGTTGGGTTGTTGCAATATATGTATCAATGCGGCCTCCCCATACCCGTTTTGGAAGGCTCCAGGATCACTTTATACAAAAGTATCTTTATAGATATCGGAGACGAGCAATCCATGGATGATGATTTAAGCACCTATAGCTCACATTTAAAATCCATGAATTTCTTTCTGAAAAATGCCTGTAAGGACACTCTTTTTTTAATAGATGAATTTGGTGCCGGAACCGATCCCCAGTTTGGAGGTGCAATTGCAGAAGCCATCCTTGAGCAATTGGCAAAATCAAAAAGTCATGGCATCATAACTACCCATTACAACAATCTGAAAAAAATCGCCGATGAAAAGGAAGGTTTGGTCAACGGAAGGATGCGTTTTGATGTAAAAAAACTGGAACCGATTTATCAATTGGAAATTGGAAAACCCGGAAGTTCGTTTGCGCTGGAAATAGCAGGAAAAATTGGATTGGATAAACAAATCATTCAATCGGCAAAAAAGAAGGTCGGCACCAATGCCGTGGAAATGGACCGGTTGCTTACCGAGCTTGAAGATGAAAAACAGCGATATGAGGAAGAGAATAAGAGGTTTGAAAATCAGAAAATGAAGTTAGATAAAACAATTCAAAGCTATAGTGAATTGAAAGGTGATATAGAAAACAGGAAAAGAGAAATTTTGAATGAAGCAAAGCGAGAGGCTAAGAATTTACTAAAAGAGACCAATCAAAAAGTAGAGACACTTATCCGGGAAATAAAGGAAAATAAAGCCGAAAAGGAAGCAACCAAAAAATCAAGAGAAGAGGTTAAGAAATTTGAAAAGAAGATAAACATTGAAAAAATCCGTACGAGAAAAGCGGATGTTAAAGTAATCGACGGGCCGATAGTCGTAGGAGATCTGGTGCGGATTAAAGGGCAGCAATCCTTTGGAGAAATCGTGAAAATTTTAAAAAAGGATGCTGAAGTGCTCTTTGGCGATCTCAAATCTATCATTAAGATGAATCGATTGGAAAAAATATCGAAGGGGGCAGTAAAGAAAATTGAAAAAGAAAACGCTTCTTCCATAAAAGGAATTGATATAAATACTCGAAAAGCGAATTTTTCGCATGATTTGGACTTGAGAGGAAAACGATCGAACGAAGCGCTCGTGGCCTTAACCGGATTTATGGATGATGCCATATTATTCGGAGTGCAAAACATTCGGATAATTCATGGCAAGGGAGATGGTATTTTGCGGGAAGTGTTAAGGAAAGAAATCAAAACATATAAAGAAGTAAAAGCCTGTTACGATGAGCATGCCGACCGGGGCGGAGCCGGTATTACAGTAGTGGAGTTGATTTGATTTTGCGATTGGTGTAAGTACTTTCATTCCTGCCACATATAGATTGAGAGCTTTACGGCTGTTTTCGAAGATAATCGGCATTCTATTCTCCATATAAATTCAGTTTTAGATGTTCAAGTCGTTTTCCACACTTCCTGAAATTGCATATGATGCCTGAGAATAGAACGCGAAATGTGGAACAAGGAGTAAGAGGGCCCCGCGATTGAGAAACAAAATTTGTGATTTAGAACTTCAGACTTCCGTCTCCAAAGCGATGTCATATGGCAAGCCTTACATGTGACTGCGGTTTTCTTCCCGGCCTTATATACTTCGGATTGATTCCTTACACATTTATATCAAAATCATCCCAATCAAGAAAGACCGGAAAATTCTTTCTGAAAGAATTCAGATCATCCGGGTTAAGTTCGACGGACTGAATGACAGGTTGTTCGGAGATTTCGTTTATTGCGTGCCCTTTAAAATCATAACATGCCGAATGTCCGTTATAGTCAATCCCGGTGCCGTCGGATCCTGTCCGGTTTACGCCAATGGTAAAACATTGATTTTCCAAAGATCTGGCTTTTAGTAAAGCATTCCAGACATCTGTTCTCGGCCCTGGCCAGTTGGCTACAAAAATCAATAAATCATAGTCAAATTCATGCTTAATTTTGTCATACCTGTTTTTTATCCAAACAGGAAATCTTAAGTCGTAGCAAACCAATGGCATAATTTTAAATCCCCGATAATTTCGGATCATTCTCTTTCTGCCCCGGGTATAGGTTTGATGTTCCTGACCCATTCGAAAAAGATGCCGTTTATCATAAAAGTCAAACGCCCCTGAAGGTTCTATAAAATACAGTCTATTGTAAAATTGGGTGGCTTCCCTTACCGTGTAGCTTCCGCAAATTGCTGCGTTCTTCATTTTGGCCATTTGGTTCATCCATCGGAAGGTTTTAAAATTCATTGGCTCAGCCAGTTTTTCTGCCTCCATCGAAAACCCGGTATTGAACATTTCAGGTAGAATTATCAGGTCTGTATTTTCTACGGTGGAGATTTTTTCTTCGAGCATGGCCAGATTGGCATCGACGTCTTCCCAGAAAAGATCGGTTTGTATAAATGTTGTCCGGAGTGTGTTCAATTCATTTTTTTGTTCTATTCGTTTTCAGTCATACAACCGTAATTTTATCTTTTGGCCGGAAAAGTCATTCTGTAATCGACCTTGGTAATGCCCTTGCTTATGTTTGTAAGCTTGCTTTTCAGGAGCCTTTTTTTAAATGCGGAAAGATGATCTGTAAATAATATTCCTTCAATATGGTCATATTCGTGTTGAATAATTCTAGCGCGCATTCCGTCGAATTCTTCCGTGAACTCGTTCCAGTATTCGTCAAAATAATGAATCTTTAATTTTTCAGGACGGATAACTTCTTCCCTTATATTTGGAATACTCAGGCAACCTTCTTCAAAAGACCAGCTATCGCCATCTTCATTGATAATCTCCGGGTTTATGAATACCTGTTTCCAATCTCCAATTTCCTCATCTTCCAGTGGTGTGGCATCGGCAATAAACATTCGAAGGCTTTTACCAATTTGGGGTGCAGCCAATCCAATACCTTGCGCATTGTGCATTGTTTCAAACATATCTTCGGCAAGCTGCCGAACATCAACTTCATTTTTATCTATTTCTGACGCCTGCTTCTTTAATACCGGATGTCCGTAAGCTACGATTGGGTATATCATTAATCGTTTATTAATTTAACAAGCCGCAAATTTACAAAACCAGATTGAAAATGCCTTCTTAATTTTTTAACAACATTTTTGTACTATTGTTGATCATTTTTGAAGGTTAAAATAAATGGTCCGTTGAAATCCAAACTAGTTACAAGTGAAGACTATTGGGCGATATGGCTCGGTGCTTTCTTCCTGCTTACAGGGATAATAATTTACATTATTATTGGTCAGCAATCCATTGGAGAGGAAGTAAAAAGTAATCATAAAAGATTATCTCAGGTTTTGACAGAGGTCCCATTTCATTCCGTTGAATATTACAAGGCAAAAGAAAAAACGGCTCAACTTACAGGTGCGAATACCTCCATTGGAAAACGTATAAGGAAGCTTTTAAGTAAGCCAAAATCGTGGAAAGGAAATCCCTTAAATGCTTTTTTAAAAAGTGAAGAACGCCATATTCAGGAGAAGTACAGAAAGCTGGAAATTTTACGAGGCGACCTTAAAATCCTGGAAGAAAAGGCTCGGAAATCTGAACAAATAGCCGGTAGTGAATCATTTAAAAACGATCTATTAAACCGGGAAGCGGCGGTTGACGCAATTAATTGGAAAGCAGCCTATGATAATTCTAAGCGTCTGGAGAAGAAAATCAATTCGAAAGGATACAACGTAATTATAAGTTTATTCCTGTTTGGATTGTCCATTGCGGCAATATTTGGATTGGGCGCATATTTCATGGGGTATCAATACCGGAAATTTATTCTTGCCTTTTGGGGAGTATTTATTCTTGCCGTTTTTTCATACACCCTCGCTGTGCAAACAGATATGAAAAACCTTGGCATCAGTTATGCGGTTTGGGCGATTCTCATTGGTTTAATCATAAGCAATACCATTGGCACGCCGGCCTGGCTCAAACCGGCCATTCAGACAGAATATTATATTAAGACAGGGTTAGTTTTACTTGGAGCGGAAATACTATTGGGCAAAATTATGGCTATCGGCCTGCCTGGGATATTTGTTTCCTGGGTAGTAACACCGGTTGTTTTGATAACTACTTTCTGGTTTGGTCAACGGGTTCTGAAAATCGGATCCAAAACGCTCAATATTACGATAAGTGCCGACATGTCGGTTTGCGGGGTTTCAGCCGCAATTGCAACGGCGGCGGCCTGTAATGCCAAAAAAGAAGAACTCACACTCGCCGTCGGGTTGTCAATGGTTTTCACGTCGATTATGATGATAGTCATGCCAGCTTTTATCAACGCTGTCGGGATACCGGAGATCTTGGGGGGCGCCTGGATTGGCGGAACGATCGACGCGACCGGAGCTGTGGTAGCGGCGGGCGCATTTCTGGGTGATAAGGCGTTGAATGTGGCAGCTACGATTAAAATGATCCAAAATGTACTCATTGGAATAATTGCTTTCGGAGTGGCATTTTATTGGGCTTCAAGGGTGGAGAATACTTCTAAGACAAAAATTAGGGCTTCGGAAATCTGGAAGAGATTTCCGAAATTCATACTCGGTTTTCTGGGAGCCTCGATAATGTTTTCTGCTTTCTACGCCCTATTATCCGAAGAGCTTTCCTACGCGCTCATCGATCATGGCGTTATACGTGGCTTTACAAAGGATTTGAGAGGCTGGCTGTTTTGTCTGGCATTTGTAAGTATTGGTCTTTCGGTAAATTTCAAAGAGCTGAAAAACCAATTTGCAGGAGGAAAACCGTTGATATTATATGTTTGTGGTCAGAGTTTTAATCTGATGCTTACTTTGTTAATGGCTTATCTGATGTTTTACATTGTTTTTCCGGAAATCACAAATTTGATATGATTATGAAAGGCTACATCAGAGCGTTGCTTTGTTTCATCGGGATCTGGGGGTTTATTGAATTTTTCCCGGAACTTCTAAGTGCAATCAAACCGTACAGAGAGGTAATTGAGTTTTCGGAAAACGCGGGAATAGATAATGCGGCATTGTTTTATTCAGAAGAATCGTTGACATCTTCGGCAGAGCAAGAAATAAAGGAACAATTAAAAGCGGGAATCTTAAGAAAAAACTCCTCTATGGTTGCCACGGATTTTTTGGAAAAACCTATTCAAAGAGAATAAATTGTATTATGCGCACGAAAGAAAATCGATACTTTTTTAACATTGTATTTATCTATGCAATCATTTTCATCTACGCTTGTACTCCCCGGGATTTTGAACGGCCAAACATCATCCTGATCATGGCCGATGACCTTGGGTATGGAGATATCGGCTGTTTCGGGAACGATGATATCCGCACTCCATTCCTGGATAAGCTTGCTTCGGAAGGATTGAAATTTACAGATTTTCATTCTAACGGATCGGTTTGTTCCCCGACAAGGGCAGCACTGCTCACAGGAAGGTATCAGCAAAGAAGCGGGTTGGAAGGCGTAATTTATGCTGATCCAAGAAACGAAACCAGGCAAAGAGGGTTGGATATCGACGAATTGACGTTTGCGGATTATATGAAAAGTGCGGGTTATGCTACTGGGATCGTTGGGAAATGGCATCTGGGTTATCGTGTGGAATACAATCCCGTTTACCAGGGCTTTGATTATTTCAGGGGCTATGTAAGCGGGAACATTGATTATCATTCTCATGTGGACCAGGGCGGCTTCCCGGATTGGTGGCATGATCTGGAGAAAATAGAAGAAAAGGGATATGTGACGGATTTGATCACAAACTATTCCATGGAGTTTATTGAGAGAAACAGGGATCAACCCTTTTGTTTATATGTCGCGCATGAAGCGCCTCACTATCCTTTTCAGGGGAGAAACGATAAAGCAGATCGATATCCGGGATATCCCAGGCGCAAAATACCAAGTCAGGGAACCAGGCGGGATAAGAAGGCTGCCTACAGGGAAATGATTGAGGTCATGGACGAAGGAATCGGAAAAATCATCGATAAACTGGAAGAGCACAATCTAAAAGAAAAAACATTGGTGCTCTTTTGTTCAGATAATGGAGGAATTGGCAAAATTGGAGATAACGGAAACCTGCGAGGTACCAAAGGGACGCTTTGGGAGGGGGGCCACCGGGTGCCTGCCATAGCTGTCTGGCCGGGATATATCGCGCCTGGAACGGTCACAGATGAAATTGTGTTGAGTATGGATTTTTTCCCTACGTTTGTCAATTTGTCCAAAGTTGCTACAAAAAAGGATTTTAAATTTGACGGCACGGATATTACACGCCTTCTGATAGAGGACAGATCTTTGCCGGACCGGTCGTTGTTTTGGAAGTATGGAAATCAGAAGGTAGCCAGGTATAAAGACTGGAAGTTGATTGTGGATCATGATACGACCAAGTTGTATGATCTCAGTACCGATATTTCCGAAACAATCAATCTGGTAAATCTTGAAGAGGTCATGGTTTCCAGGTTATCCTCGGAGCTTGATCTGTGGGAAACGGATGTTTTGAAAGGTGTGAAGCTGAAGACCAGGTAACCTGTAATAGCTGAAAGGGATGGATCCCAAAGGCTGGTTAAGATAAATCCGGCAAGCTCGACAGAAATAAATCAAGGACCTGTAGTGAAACACCTGATCATCTATTCGATATCTTATTGAAGTGTTCTGTTGAATCATCCGGAACGGAGCAGCCGATAATAGGAGCATCCTTATGAAACAGCTCGCCAATACCGGCGTCAGGTTTCGTGAATTTTTCGGGTTAACTCTTAGTTCCCGTATTTTTTCTCCAATTCAAACAATTCGTCCCGAAGTCTGGCAGCTTCCATAAAGTCAAGATCTTTTGCAGCCTGCTCCATCTTTTGTCTTGTTTGCTCCATCAGTTGTTTAAGCTGATCTCTATCCAGGTATTCCATCAGAGGATCTGCTGCAATTGTGGGTAAATCCTGCTCTACATAATATTTTTTCCCGGTTTTTTTAGAATCCGCAACTTTAGTTTGTTCAAGAATTGCTTCCTTGGATTTTAAAACTGTTTTTGGCTCGATACCATTGGCTTTGTTATAGTCTGTCTGGATCCTTCTGCGTCTGTTGGTTTCATCAATGGCTATTTGCATTGATTCTGTAATAGTGTCTGCGTACATCACCACTTTCCCGTTGATGTTTCGAGCCGCCCGGCCAATCGTTTGAACAAGAGATCGTTGATTTCGCAGAAACCCTTCTTTATCCGCATCAAGTATCGCTACCAGGGAAACTTCCGGGAGATCGAGACCTTCTCTCAATAAATTAACACCGACCAGAACGTCAAAAATCCCAAGCCTGAGTTCTCTGAGTATTTCCACTCTGTCCAATGTTTTAACTTCCGAATGAATATATCGGCACTTTACTCCGGCGCGGTCAAGATATTTTGTGAGCTCTTCAGCCATTCGTTTTGTAAGTGTTGTGACAAGAATGCGATCTTCCATTTTCACCCGTTCATCAATTTCTTCCAACAGATCATCGATTTGGTTCAAGCTCGGTCGCACGTCTATTATAGGGTCCAATAATCCGGTGGGTCTGATGATTTGTTCGACGACGACGCCCTCGGATTTTCGCAATTCATAATCTCCAGGTGTAGCACTTACAAATATCACCTGGTTTAAAAGCTCCTCAAACTCGTTGAATTTTAGCGGCCTGTTATCCAGGGCGCTTGGCAATCTAAAACCGTAATCAACCAGATTCATTTTTCGCGATCGATCACCACCCCACATCGCCCGTATTTGAGGAACGGTTACATGACTTTCATCGATGATCAAGAGATAATCGTCCGGGAAATAGTCCAAAAGGCAAAATGGTCGTTTCCCGGCTTGTCTCCTATCAAAGTAACGTGAATAATTCTCTACCCCGGAGCAATATCCGAGTTCCCGTATCATTTCAAGGTCGAATTCTGTTCGCTCTTTTATTCGCTTGGCCTCAAGAAATCTTCGCTCATTTTCAAAATAATCGATTTGAACAAGCAGATCATCCTGAATTTCGCGAATAGCAACATCGATTACGTCTTTGCCGGTAACAAATAGGTTTGCCGGATAGATCGTTATGAGTTTCTCATCGGAGATTTTTTTACCGGTGGCGGGATTTATTATCTGAAGATTTTCGATCTCGTCGCCCCAGAATACAATTCGAAAGGCAAGATCAGCGTATGCCGGGAAAATATCTATCGTATCTCCTTTTACCCGGAAATTTCCTCGTTTAAACTCCACTTCCGAGCGTGAATACAGAATGTCTACAAAATTAAATAATAATTTGTTTCTCGAAATAATATCGCCTTGCTGAAGATGCAGCACATTTTTCCCAAACTCTTCAGGATTTCCAATTCCGTAAATGCATGATACGGAGGCCACAACAATTACATCCTTCCGGCCGGAGAGTAGGGAAGAGGTAGCGCTGAGACGCAGCTTCTCAATTTCCTCGTTTATGGAGAGATCTTTCTCGATATAAATATTCGAACTCGGTATATAAGCTTCAGGTTGGTAATAATCATAGTATGAGATAAAGTACTCTACGGCGTTCTCCGGAAAAAATTGTTTAAATTCCCCGTACAATTGCGCTGCCAGAGTTTTGTTGTGGCTCAGGATAAGCGTAGGACGATCGATCTTTTTGATTACATTAGCCATCGTGAAGGTCTTACCTGACCCGGTAACTCCCAATAGGGTTTGGGCAGGCTCTCCCATCTCCAAGCCATCAACAAGCTGCGATATTGCTTGTGGCTGATCCCCTGTGGGTTCATATTCGCTTGTAAGTAGAAAACTCATATTGGCAAAATAAACATTAAAAATAATTCTTTTGATTAGTTTTTGCGGTCTTGATGCTCTATATTTTATTACCTGAATCACATATTATTTTGTTATAAAAGTCGTAAGATCAGGCATGAACCCTAAAAAATAATTCATATGGCAATAAATACTGTTCTAGTACAGGCTTTAGCGGAGCTTGCCTATTCAATTGCGCTCGCAGATGGAGCATTGGAGCAGGAAGAAAAGGATGCTTTCAATAGAACCATAGAGGCTGAATTGGGTAAAAGCGCCTGGTTAGCGAAAAACAGATTTTCAATTCTAGATGAGCGGGTTTCTCCCAACATCGAACAGGCATATAAAGATGCCATGTTTGCCATTAAGAACAATCAGAGTGATTTCGATGAGGAACTGAAGCGGAAATTTATCAAAGTAATTGAAAAGATCGCCGATTCGGTGGATGGGTTGAGGAGTTATGAGCGTGAGCTGATTAATAGATTTAGAAAAGATATTGAACTCATTAAAAAATAACCTCTGCGAGTTTCCTATTATATAGAGTCCAATTTGGAAATGGCATCAAAACCTTGGTTTAAGTCACTTGAGCAAAACAATTTGTGTAATTATCTCATGGATTCCATGTAATTCCAGATTTCCCAGGATTTTTCAGCTTGCAGTTCCAGCATTTCCAAACCGTTTTTAACAGTCGAACCGAACGTTTTGCCCTCGCTCAAAATTTGGTTTCGGCCGGATTATAGATCAAATCGTACATAAAATAATCTTTGTTAAGTTTTGAATAATTCAGGTCCGGCTTGGAATTGATTTGTGGCGACATACCCAATGGAGTCGTGTTTATGATAAGTCGATGGTTTTTAAAAACTCTATCTTCCTTTTTAAGTTCTTCATAGGTAAGATCCCCTTTGCCCGGATCTCTCGATATTTTTAAATAAGAAATAGACAGGTCGGTTAGAACGGCATAGACAGCCTTTGCCGCACCGCCAACACCAAGCACCAATGCCTTTATTCCGTGAAAATTCTTAATCCACTTTTCCAATGATGTTCGAAATCCGTAGTAATCTGAGTTATACCCTGTTCTTCCTCCGGTAGGTTCAATTTTTACTACATTGACAGCCCCGACTTTTTGGGCGCTGTGGTCAATGCTGTCCATGTAATTCATGATATCATGCTTATATGGAATCGTCACATTGAAACCCTGAAGATTTTCAATTTTAAAAACTTCCTCTACTCCGGCAACGCTGCGGATCTCAAAAAGATCGTATTGACAGCCAGTAATATTTTCTTTCTGAAACTTTTCTTCAAAGTACTTCTTGGAAAACGAGTGACTTAATGGATATCCGATAAGACCGTAGCGCTTTTTCACTTATCAATTTTTTTCTTTTACTATTTGGGCGATTTTATCAATCCCGATAATCAACAATACCCCGACACAGGCAAACAACAGTGCCTGAAGCACAAGGGGCTCTCCAACTTTTTCAAGGTATTCATTAGGCAATATGTTATGTTGATCCAATGGTACAATTTCTCCTTTTCTATCAATTCTCGTACTGATCGTTTCTTTCCAGGGCCATATTCGATTTAAAGATCCAATCATAAATCCCGCTAGAAAAGCCACCGTTAGATCGTGAAATTTCTTCAATAACCAGGATACCAGTCTTGAAAAGCTGAGCAGTCCGATGACGCAACCGGTCCCAAACACGGCAATCACCAATATATTCAGGTCTTTAAGCGCTTCAATGATAAATTCATACTTCCCGAGAATGAGCAGTATAAAGCTTCCTGAAATGCCTGGTAGGATCATAGCACAGATAGCAATTGCTCCGGAAATAAATATGAATAAATAGTTATCCGGAGTTGTAGATGGTGTAGCATCGGTAATTAAATATGAAATGATTATACCTATCATTCCTGCAATGATTACTTTGATTTTCCATTGTTTAATCTCTTTGGAAACAAAAATGGCGGAGATAATAATAAGCCCGAAAAAGAATGACCAAAGCTGGATCGGATGATGGTCGAGCAGAAAATGAATCAATTTGGCCAATGAAAGTATGCTTACAAAAATGCCACCTATCAGTGTGGTGAGGAATCTCCCATTCAGGTGTTGCCACAAATCCGTAAATCTTCTCTTGAGCAGAAGTTCGATTGCAGATTTATTAAATGATTTGATGCTGTTGAGCAATTCTTCGTAAATCCCGGTAATAAATGCAATTGTTCCTCCGGAGACACCGGGTACGACGTCCGCGCCACCCATGCCCATTCCTTTCAAAAAAAGCAATATGTATTCCTTAACATTTTTCATGATGGCACAATTCTTCGGAAATTGAAAAAGATACCGGCTTTAACTTAGAAAATGATTAAATGTATCTCCTCTCAATCCTATTCTTATTGTTTCAAGTGGTATTACTTCGTTTGGAGCAATATTCCCAAGATTAACATTACTTCCCAGAAGTTTTATGAACCACACTTGTTGAGATTTCTGCGGAGCTTCCCAAATAATATTTTCAAAAGGTATTTTGGTTAAAATCTCTTCTACCAGTCCGGATCTTACCTCTCCGCTCGACCGGAAAAGGCCGACATTACCGCTCTCCCTGGCTTCTCCAATTACTTTCCATGCGCCGGCATCAAGTTCTGCCTGCATAAGCGCAATCCATTTGTAGGGAGGTATTATTTTATCTACATCTTTGGACCCGACTTCAGACAATACGGTTACTTTTTGAGAAAGCTTATGAATAAAATCACATTTTACCTCGTGATCAAGGTCGATACTGCCATCCGATACTTCGGCATATTCAAGTTCGTATTTTTCAATTACTTTGACATAATCTTCAAATTGCCCGCGGACAATAAATGCTTCAAAAAGAGTGCCTCCAAAATATACCGGTATACCGGCTTTCTTATAAATACTGATTTTTTCTTTCAGGTTGGGGGTGACATAGGATGTGCCCCATCCAAATTTTACGATGTCGACATAATTACCACAAACATTAACAAAGTCTTCCACCTCCCGGATGCTCAATCCTTTATCCATAGCCATGGTAAGGCCGACCTTTCTGGGTTTTTCAGTCCGCTGTGGTATTTCATTTAAAAAATAATTCATTTATTCGTTTTTCTAAATTGATCTATAATTCTAAAAAGTGCTTTTTGAGTTTCTAAATTTGGGAAAAACTCAAAAAGCTCAATATGCTTGTCAAAATTAAGAATCAGGGCATTTTCAAGATGATTGTACGCTTCTTTATATTTTCCGGATGCCAGCAGATAGGCTGTGGCCCTATAATAAAGATCAGCTTCATCAGGAATATCACTTAGAGCGTGCACAATTATATCGATGGCTTTTTCATATTCACCTTGTTCGTAATATACTAAGGACCAATCAAGTATTATTTCCACATTATCGGGATCCAGCAGGCTAGCCTCCTCATAGGCATCCAGGCTGGAGACAAGGTTGCCCACATGATATTCAGCCTCAGCGACTTTTTTCCAATAGTCCGAATTTTCACAGTCCAGTTTCAGTGCCCTGTTTAAAAAATGGATAGCCTCATACCATTTGTCTTGAGCGGCCAGGCATTTCCCAACGCCATACCAGGCCTCATCATAGAAAGAATCAATTTTCACTGCCTTTTGATAATATTTTACCGCCAGATCAAAATGCTCAAGTTTCTCGTATGATTCTGCCAGACTACAATATGTCTCGGCGCTGGCCCCTTCTATTTCAAGTGTTTTTTTATAAGCGTCAACAGCCCGGGTATATTTTTCAAGGCTCATCAGGGAGTTTCCCAAGTTGAAATAAGCTGAAGCAAAATTTTCATCAATTAATGTTGCATATTCATAGGCATTTATAGCCTCATTAAATTTTCCTAACTTATTATAGACTATTCCCAGATTATACCAGGCGTAATGCGAATACGGATCCTGCTCAATAAACTTTTTATAATATGAAATACTGTGCTCAAGCTGGTCGGTAATATCCAGACAATAAGCCAACTCGTAGAGCGCATTTTCATGATTGAGGTCAATCTCAATCGCTTTTTTGTAATGCTCAATGGCCACTTGATATTTAAACGCATTCTGATATGCGAGACCAATCTGATAAAATAAATCGGCCTTTTCCTCGCTAAACGGCATTGCTTTTTTATAATTGTAAATCGCTTCTTTGTGCAAGCCCTGAACAAGATAGATATTGCCCTTCAACGTAAAGATTTCAGGGTCGTTGGGCTGCAAAGCCATAGCATTGTCCAATATAGTCAGGCTTTCTTCATATCGTTCAAGTGCAGATAGTATTTGCGATTTTTCAATCATTAGATTAGTGGAGTAAGGGTACTGATCTATTGCGATTGAACAGGCTCTGAGAGCCATTTTGTTTTTGCCTAGCTCGACATAATGGTTAATAATTTCTTCAAATTCTTCAATTTGGTAAAATTCAAGGGATTGGTTTTTTAGCTGCTTTTCAAAATTCTTAATTAAAGTATTTAATTCGTCCTTTCTCTTAAAATTCTCACCCATTATTAACGATAATTTTATGGCAAAACCAATGCATGCATATTAGTGAAAAAAAATAATATCGAAAAACAGATTCAAAAATATTAAAATTTGCTTTGAATATTGCATCACAACAGGGATCGATTTAATAATTTTCTTGACCGGAGCAGGTTTATATTTATCCGGTTCACCTTGTTTATCAGTTCGTTTACCTGATAGGCATTGTGGCAGTCAGTGCCCATAAAATCAATATAGTCGGCCTGCATGAGTTTTTTGGCAAACTTCTTTACATCCCTCGAATAGAACCCTGTCAAGGAAAGCATATTCATTTGAAAGAAAAGATTCATATTTCTAAGCTTATCGACCTGCCCCATATCATTTTGTAAATACACGTATCGTTCGGGGTGTGCCAGTACGGGTTGATAGCCCTGCGCATTCATTATAAAGACAGCTTCTTCAAGAAAGGTGGGTTTATTAAAAAAAGATGTTTCAAACAAAAGGTAATTTCGACCAAAAGTCAGTAGTTTTTCCTGATTGTTTAATTTTGCAATCAGATTTTCATCTAAATAATACTCCGCCGCAGCTTCAAGCTGTATTTTTATTTTTCTTTCAATCAGTTTTTCTTTTACCTGGGCCAATTTGCCCAATATATCTGCGGTACCATTAGGATAGTAATCGCTCATCACATGCGGAGTGGTGATCACCTTCTTGTAGCCCAATTTATGCAGCGCTTTTAATATGTATATAGTCTCCTCAATCGATTTTACTCCATCGTCCAGGCCAGGGAGTAAATGCGAATGAATATCTACCAAAATGGGTAAAATGATGTCTTTCTGCTTCTTGCCAAAAATACCAAACATAGCTTATTTCAGGATTGAAATATGCGAATCAGTTTATTTCTTTTTTGAGGTGGAACATCCTCATAATATCCCTTTCCATACCCATAATGCCCGTTTGCTTTCTTCTTGAGAGAATTGAGAATTAGCGAGAGGTTTTTAAGTTTATGAATCCTGACAATTCTATTAATGTTTTTTACAAATACCTTTTTAGAGAAATCCGCCCTTACAATGTAAATTGGGATAGTTGCTTTTTTTAGTGCTTGTATTCCATCTGTAACAAGACCAACCGGTGGCGTATCAATAATTATCAGATCATATTTTTTTTGTAAATAATCGATCATTTCATCAAAACTTCCACCTAAGACAAGTTCCGAAGGGTTTGGAGGAATGGGCCCGGCAGGGATATAGTCAAGGTTTTTAAGTTCTGTTTGATGAATGCACTCATTTATTTCATGCTTGCGGATCAATATGGTGCTAAGGCCTTTGTTGGGATCCGTTCCTTTAAATACTTCATGAAATCTGGGTTTTCGCATATCAAGATCCACAAGTACGACTCGGTTTTTTAGAAGACTTATTATTCCTCCCAGGTTTACTGAGACAAACGTTTTTCCTTCGCCGCTTATCGTACTTGTAATTGCTATTATTGGTTTTTTATCGTGACCGTTAAGGAATTCAAGATTTGTCCTAATCGTTCTGAAAGCTTCACTTATTTCCGATTTCAGGTTGTTGTTTACGACCAGTCTTGTTCCTGCAGCTTTGTCTTTGGAGTAAAATGGTATTGTCCCTAAAACAAATGCGGAAGATAGTTTTTCAAGCTCCTGCTGGCTGGTAATTTTATTGTGCATCAAATACCTGATACCTACAAAGAGGAAGCTGATAATAAATCCTGAAATAACCCCTATTCCATAATAGATGATCTTGCTTGGAGAAATAGGCTCGGATGGCATCGAGGCAGATGAAAGAATCTTATAATCGGTTACTGTTCCAGCCTGGGCGAGTTCAAATTCAGCCTTATTCTTCATTAGAGACAGGTAAAACTCCTCATAGAGGCTGTAATATCTTTCGGTTTTGCTGTATTCCGTTCTCTTGGACGGAAGTTCGACGAATTCGGATTCGAGTTTGTATTTTTTCCTTTTAATTTCATCGAGATTCTCAGACAGTTTTTTCCCCGAGGATTCTATAAACTTTGTTACCTGATCTTTCAGGAACTTTATCTCCTGATTTTTTTTCTGATAAGCCAGCGTATTTTCTTTATATGAGCTCAGAAGAATTTCATTTTCCTGATAAAGCACGTTAAGCTTGTCAAGATCCTGTCTGATTTTGGTGGGCAAAGCAAATACGTCCGCCGGATTCAGATCAAGCTTATTGTTACTGTTTTTGATTTGGTCATATATAAAATCATACGCTTTTATTTTCTGTTGAATTGAAAAACGTTGAGAGTCCAACTGTTCCAACAGTAATATTGTTTTCGAAAGATTGGCGCTAAGGTCAGTAGTTTTGTTTTCAATCGTAAAGTTTTCAAAGTAATTCTCTAATTCTGTTAATTTCTCCTCTGTTTGATTTAATTGCTCATTGAGAAAATCTATTTTTTGATTGTTGGCTTTGTTCTTTTCAAGTTGAGTGTAGTAGATGTATAAAGTGTCTATTGCAAGCACAATGTCATGGGCTTTTTGCCTGTTGTGATCATTGAATGAAATTGTGATCGTTTTTGCTTTGAAATCAAGAGGTTCAACGGTTAAGCTTTTATTGATATAATTTAAGGTCGAACTTACGGTATTTATCGTAAAAAAATATCTGTTATCAATTTCAGGATTATACTCTTTCGTGAGGGTTACAACAATTTTCAAATCATCGGTTGTGATGGTGTCACTGAAATTATAAGTTCTGTCAACTGTGCGCTCTCCATATGTATATTTCATATTGAACGTAGAGCTGTCAATGATTTTCAGATCAAGAGGGCGATTTTTTATTTGATGAGCGCAATTTATTACATCAACCTTAAATGGAGATTTTTTATATCGCTCTTCAAACAATACATCCCCGTATTGATAATAGCTAATGTCAAAATTTAAGGTTTCGGCTACTTTCGTCAGGAAAAGTTTTGATTTTATAATTTCAATTTCTCTTGCCAAATTATTTATGTCCTCATCGAAACTCTTAAACCCCAGGACTTTGGCCTCGCTCTTAATATCAAGTTGTAATACCGAACTGGATTGAAAAAGTTGTTTGGTATATCTTATCGCAATTGTAGAAATACTCAGGGATACAATTAAGACCGCAATCACAACGGGCAAGCTTTTTCTAAAAACCGTTTTGAGCTTATCGGTGTCTAAGCTTTCAATTCCAGAACCGGATGCATCTATATCAATATGTTTTTGATTATCCAATTCCGCTCTTATTTACTGTTATTAATGCTTACTATCAGTGCGACTAATGTGATCGCATTGACAAATATCGCAAAAACGGTCATAAAGTCTCTTGAGGCTTCGGAAACAATTTTTCTTGTCGGTTCAACATATAAAATATCTCCCGGCATAGCATTCATCATCGATGTTCGCGTACCTTCGATCGTAGATAAATCGATTAAAAAAACTTCCGGATCGTGGAGGTCACCCCGGATCAATTTCAAGTTATGGGCTTTCCCACTTTCATCAATCCCACCGGCCAAAGCCACGATTTCGATTATAGATGTGCTTTCATTCTCCAGTGGGATTACCTGGCCTCCGGGAGCTCCCAGAACGATGATCCTTTTGTTGAGATACTTTAGACGAACAAAGGCATCCTGATAATATTCGTTATACTTTTTCTCCAGATAATCTTCAGCTTCGTTGATTTTCATCCCAACAATCTTCACTATACCGATCATTGGAAATTTAACGGTGCCATCTTCAAGTACCAAGAATTCCGGCCGGATTTCTTCCTTCCTGTTTTGATTTTGTTGAATTTGCAGCTCATTATTCGGATCAATAATGCGCTCCCCTTTATTGGTGTATACCCTTAATTCCAGGAGGTCGTCCGGTTGTATTACATAGTTTTTTTCAGCAACGACAATCTCTGTAGAAATATATGATAGATCCTTTTCTTCGTCTATTTGGAACATTAAATGCTGCTTATAAGATTTGCATGAATTAAGAGAAATACCTAAAAGCAGTACAAAGAATATTCTGATAAAAAATCTTTTCAAAGTGCCTTTTTGTAGCAAAGATAAATAATATTGCTATATCACAATCCCAGTGCGGATTTATATGCCCGAAATGACTGGAGATTTTTGTCTTTTTCGGAGATTATCGGATTTTCAATGTTCCAATGAATATTTAAGTCCGGATCGTTAAACGAGATCCCTGAATCGTAATCTCTGTTATAGGTTTTGGTGCATTTGTAAAAAAGATAAGAATCCTCGATGGCTAAAAATCCGTGAGCAAAACCTTCCGGAAGGTAAAACATATTTTGCTCTTCCGCAGTTAGGATTACCTTGTCGTATCGTCCGAAAGTGGGAGAATCCGGGCGAATATCCACCGCAACATCCAAGACCCTGCCTCGAATCACTTTTACCAGCTTTCCCTGTCCATAGGGGCTGGATTGGAAATGCAACCCGCGAATTACTCCGGCTTTTGAAAATGAAAGGTTATCCTGAACAAAATCAAGATCCAAATTTAGTGCGTCAAACTTATCCTTGTTGTATGATTCCAAAAACCATCCGCGGTCATCCTTTAAAAGAGTCGGTTTGATTTCGAGTAACCCGTCAATACTTGTTTGCTTTACTTCCAATGTTATAGAGTGATTTTATCTATAGCTGATAGATATTTACCAATGACTATGTTTTCTTCAAAACTCTCTTTGATATAAGCGCGGCTAAATTTGCCCATTTTTTCAAGAGTAGATGGTTTTTGATGGTATAGCAATTTCATTTTTTCAGCTAAGTCACCGGAATCTTTTACTTTGCATAAGTATCCGTTTTTTCCATCCATAACCACGTTTTTGCAACCTGGGACATCAGTCGCAACAATTGGTTTGGCCATACTTGCAGCTTCAAGCAGCGTCTTGGGTGTACCCTCCCTATAAGATGGAAGCACAACACAATCAGCCTGCTCAATAAATGTTCTGACATCATCTGTTGTACCGAGATATTCGACCTGACTTTTTTCAATCCATTCTTGAACAACACTTGCGGGAATCCCTCTTTTGTGTTTTTCGTCAATTTGACCCAACAACTGAAACTTGGCGTCGATACCTTGATCCTTCATCGAATTAATAGCTTCGACATACTCAAGAATACCTTTATCATAGATCAATCTTGAAATAAGAAGAAACGTAAACTTTTTCCCATGGCGATTCCTGGGGCTGGCCGAAAAATCATCGGTATTAATTCCCGATCCCGGAAGGAGGCCGCAAGCCTGTTTTGAAACGATCCTCTTTTTGAGGAAGAGCGCTTTATCGTCGTTGTTTTGGAAAAAGATTTTTTTGGGAAACCTGAATGCTACTCTGTACAACGTAATTGCAACTCTGGAAACCAGGTTATCCTTAAGAAACATTGTCCCTAACCCACAAACATTGTTTATTACCGGAATCCCCAAAAAACTTGCCGCGATTGTGCCGTAAATATTTGGCTTTATGGTGTAATGTAAAATTACATCCGGTTTAGCTTTTTTGTAGATCCAGTACAATTCCAAAATCAATAAAAAATCTCTGAGCGGATTCGCTCCTCTGCTATCCATTTTTACCGGAATATGCTCACATCCCATATTCGACAATTTGGAACTGTACGGATCATTTGGAGCTATTGTAATAACTTGGTTACCTTTGTCCATCAGAGCATTGATGAGGCCTTTTCTGAAGTTGTAGATATTCCAGGAAGTGTTTAAAACTATAGCTATTTTCATACAGGCAGAGTTCAAGAAAAAAAATTAAATCATCTATACAAAATTCAGGGGCGAAAGTAAAAAAATAAATTATTTTAATCTATAGTAAAAAAAGTCATTTTAAGTATTATAGTACATATCAAAAAAAACGTTTCAATTCTAAACTAAATATTGGTATAGATATATTTCAGAAGGTAAATGGACGAGATAATAGCAACAGGCGCAAAAAATGAAAAGGCAGTATTGGTAGCCGCTTCTTTTTCTTCTAAGGATGCGGGTAGAATCAATGAGTATCTGGATGAATTGGAGTTTTTGGCAAGTACGTTAGGGTTGAAGGCCATCAGGCGATTTACTCAAAAAATGGAACGCCCCGAACCCGGTACCTATGTCCGAAAGGGAAAAGTTGATGAAATCAAGGAGTATGTCAGATCCTATGGAATAGATCTGGTTATTTTTGATGATGATCTGAGCCCATCACAGCTTAGAAATCTCGAGCGGATATTCAAATGCAGAATTTATGACAGAAGCCTTTTAATTCTGGACATTTTTTTGAAAAGAGCTCAAACTGCTCAGGCAAAAACACAGGTGGAGCTGGCCAGATACCAATACTTAATGCCGCGATTGACGCGACTTTGGACGCACCTGGAACGACAGCGAGGTGGAACCGGAACCAGAGGCGGAGCCGGTGAAAAGGAAATCGAAACCGACAAGAGAAATATCAGGAATCAAATTAATGTACTTAAGGGCAGGCTTGAAAAAATAAATAAGCAAAGTATTACGCAGAGAAAATCAAGATCAAAGATCGTACGGGTGGCACTTGTCGGATATACGAATGTAGGAAAATCTACCGTAATGGCGCTTTTATCGAAATCAAAAATACATGCGGAAAACAAGCTCTTCGCCACAGTGGATTCTACGGTTAGAAAAGTTGTAATTGATCAGATCCCCTTTTTGTTGTCCGATACGGTGGGTTTTATAAGGAAACTACCTCATCATTTGATTGAATCGTTCAAATCTACCTTGGATGAGGTTTCGGAATCCGACATTTTATTACATGTCGTCGATTACTCTCATCCGTTATATCGCGAACAGATGGATGTAGTAAACCAAACCCTGTCTGAGTTAGGAGCCGCAGAAAAACCTCAGATTGTCGTATTCAATAAAATCGATCAAATCTACCCGGATCAAAAAATGAGGGTTGAAGGTGATGTTCTTCACGAGATAAAAGGAATGAAGTTAATGAATGGGGATAACAATAATGTTGTATACGTATCAGCAACCAAAAGGACCAATATAGAACAACTGAGGAATGCTATTCTGAACCGTGTAAAAGAGCAACATTTAAGGATTTATCCGAATTACCTGGAGCCGAAGGCATATTAACAGCTAATTTTCGGTTTCATTGTTTTCCAAAAGTATTATATTAATTTCAGGATCATCAGCCCAGCGGGATTCTATTAATTTACCGAAGTTTATCTTCCCGATTATATATTGGTTTTCCAGGGCCTTATATTCTTCAAGAATGGAATTAAAAAGTTTTTTATCAATTGAAGTAGAATTATTAAATCTTAAGTAAATACTCAGTTCGATATTGCTAGATATGTTCAGGTCGTTAGCTTGTTGGATTTTTTTGTACTCATACTTATAGTTGTACGTGAGCGCCGAAATATCCGAAAGGACCGCCGAACCTGTAGGATATCCTCCTGCTCCTTTTCCAATGAAGAACTGGTGTTCGGAAAATGCACCTTCGACGATAACCGCATTAAATTCTCTTTCAACCTTATAAAGCTCACTGTTTTCACTTACAAATTGAGGGATTACGAAAGCGGCCACCTTATCATCTATTTTGCGGCTCTTGGCCACCAGCTTTATTTTAAAACCGCGTTCGCGTGCTATTTTTATGTCAAAATCAGAGATTTTATGCATTCCGATATTCGTTATGTCGGATGGGTCCACAAATAGTCCAAAGGCATGTGTGAGTATGATGCAGAGTTTATATTTGGCATCAAATCCTTCGATATCCAGCGAAGGATCGGTTTCGGCATATCCCAGGTTTTGTGCTTCTGCCAATGCCTCCGGAATGGATTTTTGTTCGGAGAAAACTTTGGTGAGAATATAATTTGTGGATCCATTGAATATCCCTTCTACGGCGCTTAGCAAATCGTTGTCGTAATACTCTTCAAGGTTTCGGATGATGGGGATGCTGGCACAGCATGCGCCTTCATACAGCAATGGAACATTATAGTCATTTTGCATTTCGTATAATTCAATCATATGATCTGCCACCATTTTCTTATTGGCAGTAACAACGGCTTTTCCTTTTTGCATGGCAGTCTTTACGATTTCAAAAGCTGCTTCGGGATCATCAATGAGTTCCAGAACGACATCGACATCCGGATTTTCAAGGATATCCTCTTTTTCGAATGTGAAGTACTTTGCCGGCAGCGAACGCTTTTTATTTTTATCCTTTACACAAATTTTTAAGATTTCAGCTTTTATTCCTCTTGTTTCTTCCAATACGCGATACAGGCCCTGACCGACAATACCAAAGCCAAAAATTCCAAGTTTTAAATGTCTATGCATGTTATATAATCAAAAAAAAATCTCTTCTTAGTCAGAAGAGATTTGAAATGTTTTTTCCGACTTATTTTCCCCGATTGGGTAGGAGTTAGCACCACAATGCAAATCACATTAGGTTGCCAAGGTTTCTCAGGGCCCAGTCCCTCCACCTTTCTCAATAAGACAAGACGTTAAGAACGAACTGCAAAGAAAGGCAGTTAGAATAACTATTGCAATAAAATGATTAATACTTCTGCAGTTAAGCTAAATTCCTATTGTGTCGATTGCCAAGTGATATAATTTTTAATTACTTTTGCAGACCAAAAATATGGCCTCGTAGTTCAATGGATAGAATAGGAGTTTCCTAAACGTTCGTTTTATCTATCCATTTAAAGACTTATCTCCAAAAACCCTCTTAAACGCTAAATTCGGCTATTCCTTTGGAGCGATTGTTGAGATAAATTCAATATTCGTGAATTCTGTTCACTAATTGTTCACTAATTTTTGACCTTTGCATTATGAACGTAAGCATCAATTTTGAATGTCGACCTGGATACGTTTCGAAAAACGGAACAATACCTCTTACGCTAAGGGTCACCTTAAATCGTAAGAACAACTATTTGAATCTGGGTAGAAAAATTAGTGTCGATCAATATGACCCTAAGCTCAAACGGATCAAGCCTGGCACTAAGGGTTATACCCAAATCAACTCATTCATCAGAAGACAGGAAGTAAAGGTCGATAACATCATCGATGAACTGGAGAGAACTGATCAGGCCATCACGTTCAAAAAGATCAAGGATGTTTATAGAGGTATTACCGGTAAAATTCAAACCAATGATTTTTATGAGTATGTCGAAGGTGAACTTGAAAGAGAAAAGGAAGAGACTCAGATCAAAGAATCTACACTCAAGGGTTACAGAA
>JAKSDO010000230.1 GCA_022360055.1 Cytophagales bacterium
ACGCGAGCGGCAATGTGCTGGCCATGTACGAAAATGACACGTTGAAAAGCCAGCCGATCTACGGAAGCAGCAGGTTGGGCATGTATACGGGAGGCAACGGAGCAGGCGCACGCAATCTGGGCAACAAGCATTACGAGCTGACCAATCATCTGGGGAATGTGCTGGCTGTGGTAACGGACAATATCCATATGAAAAACGATTCGACTACGGCGACAATCGTTTCGGCATCGGATTATTATCCTTTCGGTTCGACAATGCCCGGGCGGACGTTTAATGCAATAGACTACCGTTATGGTTTCAATGCAAAAGAAAAAGACCAGCGTGGGGAATTTGGGAAAACACATTACGACTACGGCTTCAGGATCTATAATCCGGAGATCGGGAAGTTTTTATCTGTTGATCCTCTCACTGCAAGTTATCCAATGCTAACGCCTTATCAGTTCGCTAACAATACACCGATTGAAGCGATTGATTTAGATGGTTTAGAAGCGCTTCAAGTGACCTACGGTGAAGGTGGTATGACTTTTTATGCCCCTTCTGAATATTCAAGTTCGCCTAGGTATGTTCCAATGCCCGTACAAACCGAAGTTCATCAACCAGAAATTGGTCCGCCACCTGTAAATTGGGCTGGACACGTTGAGAATTATTTAGCTGGTGATGATTTGCCTCCGTTTTTGAGTGGTAGTGGAATTTTGATGTACAATATTTTTGATCAAGCTTATGTGCTAGGGACTAAAACAGCATATGATTTTAAAATTGGTTCTGGGCCTAAGCATTTAAATAACCTTGGGGTTACAAGGGATGATTTGATTTTATCTGGTGTAGGAACCTATTCTTTACTTTTTACTGCATTGCCAGGCATGAACTTTGGAAAAAGTACTGTTTCCAACGGAGCTAATCTGGTGGATGATGCAGTAAGAACGCCTAAATTAAAATCTTTGCAGTCTACTTTTGATGATTTGGCAGAAACACATTTGTTGCCAAAATACAGAAAACTAGACCCGAATTTAAAGGCAGGTTATACAGGTTCATTTAAAACAGGGAAAGTTGGAAATCCCAATAAGAGTACATTTGGAGATCCAATTGATCTAAATAGTTTTGATGTCGATTTTTGGATTGAGAGTGATGAACTTTATAAAAAGTTTGGTAGTAATGTGAGGGCAGATGTTGAGTTTAGGAAAATTTTGAGTGAAACACCGGGTTTTGAAGGGCTCAAGCCCAATAAACAAGGTTTCTCTATAAAGTTTAAGCCATCTAATTGATTTAACATGGAAGTATTTGGAGCGAAGGCTAATGTTTATTTGAGTTTTAATGGAGGAATTCAAGATTTAGCAAAAACTATTTGTAAGGGACTTATTTTGCCACCTTTTTCATTCGATACAGATGAAGAACCTCCGCATAATTTATCAGGGACATGTGAATCTCTAGGTTTTGAAATTTGGCTAGAGGAATCTAAGGAAGATAGCAGATTTTCATATAGATTAAAAGTCGAGACAGAACTTAGTATAGAAGAATCTTTCAATGATCACATGCATGATTTATCTGCTTGGTTCGCACGTTATATTTCACAAATATGTGGAGTAAAGTCTGGTATTTTTGATATGGAAGATGAATCATTTGTGATATTTATAAATGGAGAAATCCAAAAATAGAACTTAAAATGCTTGGTGGATATTCTAATAATATTTCAATATCAGGCATACAAAATTAGGAGGATAAAAGTAAAGCCACTGGGAGGCTGGTGGTTTTTTCATATCAAGAAGTATAGTACTGATCAGATACCTGCTAAGTCCTGTTCTTCCATTTTTCAGGATTTTGTGGGGTTTTAAAGACAGAGAGGACAGCTATAATTTTATTGGCTTCATCAATGGTGTAATGGATGGTGAAAGGAAATGTTTTTACGGGAATGGCCCTTGTGTCTTTGTACCTTACCTGGAAAGCATAAGGTTTTAGTTTGATGGTGTTAATGGAATCTTTGACTTGTTGGTAAAACCTGTCCCCGAGTCCGGTTTGCTTTTTTTCGTACCAGTCAATGTTATCGTCGATATCGAGTTTGGCCCCATCTTGCGTAAGTCTGTGACTTGTGCCAAACAATGGGAGGCAGGGTTTATAACCCGGACTATGAAACAAGGAGCTATCAATGAGTATAAAGTATAAAATACGAAACCAGGAGGCATTGCATGTTGTCAGTTTTGCAACTGTTGAATGGATAGAGGTATTTACAAGACCATTATCTAAAGAAGTATTGTAGAAAGCTTGAGATATTGTCAAGAGACTAAGGGAATGATATTATACGCTCCCACCTAGGGCAAGTCTGTGACTTGTGCTAGGCAATGAAAATCAGGATTTGCAATCCGGTAAGAGAAAGGATAATAAAACTGCAGAGCAAGTGGAAAAGCTGATGCATTTTCAGATTGGGGTTATATAATCATTAGCTGTAAAGATAATTATTGCGATAAGTGGAAATAACTGTAATGAACCTCCTCAACAGGTGCGCGATTGCATTGCGTGCGGAGCGTGATGACGGAAAGTGAATTGGGACTTTTGAGAAACCATCATTAAATGGCGCTAACGCTCGTTTGTTTGATATTTTTTACACAGCATGAGCTGCATCTTAGGCCAAAAGGTGGATTGAGCAAACCTTGATCATCTGAATACAAGATCAAAGAGTACATCTAAAAAAAGAACTGTCAATAAGAAAAACCAATAAATATACATCATGAAAAATTCTCACTTTTTAATCATTCTGACCGCCGTTTTTTTGCAATGCGCTGTGGCGGATGCACAACATTTTGTTTCGGATAAAGAAGATGCAATAATTGTTAAAAATAATACGCTGATGGTAGTGTTGATGGAAAAAGATGAAAAAGCAATAAAAAAACTTGCCAAAAAGCCGGAGGAATTAAAGGCCTATGAACAAAGTGTTGATATGTTTAACGACTATCTGAAAAAAGCGATACAAAATGAGTGGAGCTATTCTAAAAATGTGGAATACATTTCGCAAGATGAGGCCGAACACCTTAAGCGAAGGAAGGACCCCGGATATTGTTTGCTGGAAACTGTAGAATTGAGAAATTATAAATTGGGTGATTTTTATTCTCCTGATCCATCCGGTGGATTCAACAGTCCACATGACCTGGCGTATCATATTTCTCAGGTAGATAAGACAAATGCTTTGGCTATAAAATGGGCTGCAAGTCCGAAAAAGGAAATTGCATGCTCATATTTCCCGGCTATTGGTATTTCAATGACCTCAGTGACCTTTATGATCCAACACCTTCGAAATCAATTGGAGGATGCAGTTGCTAAAGACCTGACCAGAGTTTCCCGGTTAAAAAAGTATGTAAAGGGCAGGACCGGGGAACTGGCAAATAAGACCCTCTTAATTCCGGAGCCGTTACTGAGTAAGGGTCTGAAAAAGGCCATTGAAAAGGGAACGATTGATAAATTCTATGATTATCAGGTTGAAGTGGTAGATGTAACCCGGCATGAGAAGTATGTACTTGAAAAAAACGGCAATTACGCTTATGCATGGGTCATTCCAGCTCGTGCTCAAAGAAGAGGAAAAACACTGTTCAATTACTTTATCATAGATGCAAAAGACGGCCGGATCCTTTATCTGACCAGCAAAGCAGTTGTAGGAGCAAATGGCCTGTTTCATCAAGGCCAGCTCCTGCTCGTAAACAACCGAATTAAGTAACACTCACCTCCACCACAAAAGGGTAGGTAAGATGCAATCGATCTCTAAATATCAATCAGTATGATAAATAATGTTATTTTTAATCAATACTTATTTTTTTACCAAACCCATCCACTGGTGCGGAACTTAGTTCCGCATCGAAGCCAGAAGAGGTTTCCTATCCGGAAACGACATAAAAGTTGCGGAAGTTACTTCCGCTTAAGGGGAAGGCTACAGTTCAAGATTCCTACTTTGGAAAGTTTTTCAGGACCAGGTATTTCTTACTCTATTGGTTCTGGCTTAAGTACTGGTGGAACTTTCAAGGGCTTTACCAGGAATGGTACAACAGTTCTTTGGAGAGGGAGTTTCGAGGGTTTTTCATTAGGTCTTCCAGAACTAGATGCTTCTGGAGGTGGGATACAGATCGAAACCAATTTATTATTTCCTAAGAAAAATGATGAGCCATGATCAGAAATGCTCAATTGAAATTTTTCGTACTGGTGTTATTCGTAGTGCTTATTATCTATCTTTCTTGGGGATTGATATTTTTTGATGAGAATCTCAAAAGCAACCAGTCAGCATGGTGTGAAACCAAAAGGGAAGAATTCTTTACGGGAAAAGTATCTGATGTTTATTTAAGTTGGAAAACAGATACATTGAACG
>JAKSDO010000246.1 GCA_022360055.1 Cytophagales bacterium
AACAGTAACTACCGAACGTGCAGGGATTTTTACCTTATTAAGCTTTTGCGAAGAGAATCCCATATTCTGTTTTTTATCTGTGGTATAGGTTTGTGCTTTAGTATTCCCTCCAAAATCCAAAGTCATTTCCTTTTCAGATAGATTTGTTAAAACATATACCAAACTGCCATCCGCCGGATTTTTATATGCCGATGCAAGCAGCCCATCTTCTGCCGACTGCTCTTCTGCCAGTTCGCATTTTACCCGAACCATACCCGGGCGGATAAATCTTGAATAATTTCCTATCGTCCACAGCAATTTGCTTTCACGAACCACTCCATCATAGCGAAGGCTTTCGATACTTCCGCCCATTTTGCCTGTTTCGCCTTCCGAACCATCATCCAGGTAAACCAGCCCGTCTTTAAAATCCATTTGGGTTATTGCGGTCCACCACTGCCATGATTTGGCATTGGTTAGTACCATATCGTGATGCATAATCCTTGCAACATACAAGGCAGTTTTCATGGTCAAGTCACGTTTTCCACCTCCTGTAATTTCATCATTCTCCTGTAGTATGCAATATTCACTCATCCAATAGCCTAAATCAGGATTGGCTTGTTTCAATGCACTATTGACAAGGATTCTGTTTTGCACCTGATAATCGACAGGCCAAACAGAATGGTAGCTGTGTGCAGAAATGGTTTTTTCTACATTGGGTAAATCCCCGATGTGAAAGGGTGATTCTTTCCCAAAGAAAAATGTCGCCTGATTGTCGCGACCATGTAAGGGCATTCCCAGGGTCTCCATATCAATGGCTGCGTGCCCAATGGTTCCTGCCTCTCCAATAACGATTTTTGTTTCTAAATTTCGCGAAGACAATTCTTTAGATAAGTACAAGACCAAGGCATGCATCTCCTCGTTCAAAGCAGGTGTACCTTCCTGACTGTTGCCATCCCAATTCCATTGCGGTTCGTTAATTGGGCTCAGGTAATCAAAAAATATCCCTTTGTTATTAAAATGCTCCATTACATCAGCCATATATTTTGCATAATCATCCATTCGACCCGGCTTCAGGTTCAAATGAATCTCTCCTTTTGGAGCAAATCCTTGTCCGTTTTTAGTATAGAATACAGGGGGCGAATTGGTAAAGGCAAGCAGTTTCTCAACACCACGGGCTTTTGCAGCGTTCAAAAACCAACGCTGCCCCTCGTGTTTGCTCCAATCATACGAACCGTCTTCGTATAAAAAGCATTCTCCCCTGCGCCAAGGGTTTTCTTTACTCCCGATAAGGCTTGAATCGCCCTGTTCTGCGGAACCGGCAGAAAGGTAAAAACGCCAGAGAGACAATCCTATTCCTTTGGGGTTTCCCCGGTCATCAAACTCCTGGCTGAACAGCAAATCGGCTATATGGTTTCGCTTTTCAATTGGCCAGTTTTTTCCAACAAATTGGGCACGCCAGGCATCTGAAGCCCCAAACCCGTCAATTACCTGGTATTCAATCTCCGGATTTGTTTCGATGCTTATATTTTTTTTGCCTTGCCCATAAATAATATTTCCTGATATAAACATCAAAAGAAACACCAGGTAAGGTGTATATTTAAATTGTTTCATTTTAACTTTTATAATTCATTTCTATAATCCACTGTACTCAAACCAGTCGAAGTCTGCATAAGAACCATTATCATTCTTCGTTTGTGCAAACATGCCGATGTAAATTCCTGTATAGCCACCGGCTACTTCTTTACTGATGTATTTTACATGCATACTCCCCATATACTCATAATCTTTATTGTTTGAAGAATAATAAAACCGGTAATTTTTTTTATCGCTTTCTACGCGCAGGTAAACCTGTTTCCCTTTCAATTTTATTTCCCTTTCCAGGTGGTGCATCTGGGAAAGATGATAAGTCAGTTGCAGGTAACTTTCACCGTTTCGTGAGACTACCGCCAAATCATAACGGGCATCTTTGCTCATATACGTACTTATGCCCGCTTCTGCTCCATCCTTAAGATTGCTAAAATCCAAAGCAGTAGTTGCGCGAAATTTGATGTGCTGTTGGCGTCTTCCCATAAATATTGGAGAATCATACTCGTTCATCGTAATGGTATCGGCATACAAACGAAGGTGCCCTTTACGCTTGTTTAATGTAATTTTTTCGGGATGCGGACGACAGAGCGTATTCCATTCCATTCGGTGGGCAGGCTCATTAAAATCGTCGCGATTGGGCAAAGCCGGAACTTTTACCTGTGGAAGCGTCTCACAATCCATGTTTTCTGTAACTACCCCATTGCCGTTCACCACAGGCCAGGCATTTTTGTCCCATCGTACAGGAGAAAGGTATGTTTCCCTTCCCATCAAATGAAATCGGCCATCTTGAGGACGAAACCCGAGAAAAACAACCCACCATGAGCCATCGTGAGCCTGGATAAGGTCGGCATGGCCTGTACCCTGGATACCCCGACTCTGGCCACCAATATTCATATGGGTTAACACAGGGTTTGCCGGATTTGATTCATAAGGGCCAAATAATGAGCGGCTACGTGCGATAGTGGCCCTGTGACCATATTCTGTTCCTCCTTCGGCCAACAGGAGGTAATAATAGTTGTCCTTTTTGTAAATATGAGGGCCTTCTGCACAACGTCCCCCGGTTCCGTTCCACAGCATCCTGGGTTTGGCAAGTTGTTTTCCTGTTTTTAAATCAACCTCGGTACACCAAATGTTATTGCCATAATTACCACCTTTTGAGGTAGTTACATAGCACTTACCATCATCATCCCAGAAAAGGTCCGGGTCGATGGAGGATGGTACATCCAGCCACACAGGGTCAGACCATTCTCCTGTGGGATCGTTGGTAGATACAACAAAGTTAAGCCTGTCGCTAAGATTGGTTGTAATCATGTAAAAAGTCCCTTCATAATATCGTATTGTTGGGGCATAAATACCTACCCCGTAATGTGCATTATCCAGTTTTAACTGGGAGGGACGATTCAACACATAGCCAATCTGTTTCCAGTTCACCAAATCTTTACTGTGATGAATGGGTACTCCCGGAAAAAACTGGAAAGTACTGTTAACAAGATAATAATCATCACCCACCCGGCACACACTTGGGTCAGGATAAAAACCGGGGATTACGGGATTTTTAAATCCTTGTCCCATAGCAAACAGCCCCTGCATAAGCAACAGGCAAATAATTAATAGTTGGTTTATTCTCTTCATCTGTTTATAATTTAGAACCAAGACTTTCGGATTCCCGGGAAACTGGATATTCAGATTTTGGAATTGTCTGAAAATCCCAATATCTGAGTATCTAAAAATCTATTCTTCCTAAGATTCATTAATCATGGTAATTTTATTTACCTCTTCTTTTTTTCTACTGATGGGCCGTAAATTCTCGTACAATTTTTTCTGGTTTTGTCATCTCTGAAATTCCATTTTCGTTAAAAGCTTCTATGGCGAAATAGTAATCAAGATTTGTGTTTAAAACATTCACATCAACATTATTATCGTCGTAAACCGTATAAACATTGTATAATCTATCGGGGGCATATCCAAATCGTACATTGTATCCTGTGGCACCTTCAACACTTTTCCATTTAACTCTTGCAGTTTTTCGGTTTACTGCATTTCGTCTAACATCAAAGAGAGAAACCATCTCAGGAGCTTTACCATTTCCTTTTCCAAAGATTCGGAATCCAGCCAATGCAAAGTTTCCGCTTGGCACCTGGATATTTTTGATTCTTACGTATCTGTAATGCTCGGTTTGTTCAAGTTGAAGATAAACATGAGAATTGTCGGTCTTGTTTTCAGATTTATCAACCAATATTTTCCACTCTTTATTATTGTTTGAACCTTCAATAATATACTTGTGTACGTGTTTATCACTTCTCTCCTGGTAACCATTTGTGTTACGCTCGGCAAAATTTACCTGTATCGCATTGATGTTGCACGTCTCTCCTAAGTCGATACTGGCCCACTCTGAATCATTTCCTGTTTTTGCCGACCAGGCTGTTCTGATATCTTCATCGTTAAGGTCGTATGCAGGATACATCTCATCGGCAGAAGAAACACTTACCTTTTTATTGTATGAAAGCAACATCCATCCCGGGAATATCTCTGCTGAGCTTTCAATTTTTTTATTCGGTATTATCATCGGATAATCGCCAAATCTTGTATCACACCACATGTTATCCTCCTCATCAAAGAAAACAGGAAACATGGCTAACCTTCTTTCGAATCTATGTCTTACAGAAATACTAACTGTTGCAAAATGCCAATAATTCCCATTTTTATCTTTAAAAGTACTTCCATGGCCTGCTCCTGTTGCAAATCCTCCCGGCTTGTAAGAAAATGGGTTGTGTTTAGCTATTGTATAAGGCCCTAAAGGATTATCTGAAATATAAACAGCATCGGCATAACTTCTGAACTGCGTTCCGGGAGTTGCATACTGTAAGTAATATTTTCCTTTGTACTTATTTATCCAGGTTCCCTCAATGGCGGCATTATGGTCGTAATTGGTATTGTACTCTCCCCGGTTATCCCAACCATACTCTTTTCTGTTTTGCTCCAACAAGTTTACTTTCTTACCAACAGGTTTAAAATTGTTGTGGTAGTCAAGCTCTACTCCCTCCATAGGGTCTCTATCAGAACATCCCCACGTTTGATAAAGTTTTTTGTCATCATCCAGAAAAAGGAATGGGTCCCAACTATACTGAAATTCATCAGCAACTGCTTCCCATTTGGCATTCTTTGGGTCGGTAGATTTATAAATTTTCCCCGGTTTTCCGGTGGATGTGATATAATACAAAGCATCATCGATAACCACGATAGAAGGGGCATAAGAATTGGTAGGTATGGCATCTGTTTTTATTAAGTGCCAATCTTTTAAATCTTCAGAATACCAATATCCCTTGCTTACCGATACAAAAAGATAATAAGAACCTTTGTACAGAACAATAGAAGGATCAGCCCCTTCTCGTCCATTGGGTGGGTTCAGAGTCCATTGGTAACTTATGTCCATTGGATTACACACCGTTTCAAAATCAATCTTTTGAGTTTCGGTTTGCCCGGAGCAAGAAACTGCTATAAATAAAAGCGCCAATACGAATAACTGGATAATGTTTTTCATGCGTTTATAATTCTATTTCACTTCAGGATAAATCCTGGATAAATCGATAATTTCTTTGCCAAAGCCGGGACCGTCCCAACTCAATTCAAACTCTTTTCCGGCACCTGCCTGCATGTATTCCACGGTAATTAAATGCTTGCCTGGCTCTAACTCTATTTTTCCGTT
>JAKSDO010000291.1 GCA_022360055.1 Cytophagales bacterium
CACATTGCCATTGTTAAAAATTTAGTGTTACTCATATTGTTGAATATTAATTATGTATTAGGCAAATGCTATATTTAATTAGCCTGTTTTTCCTTATTCATTTTTTATCAGTCACTTTGAGATTTCTCCGAGTTTCTTGCTGACATTATTTAGTATCATCCATTTTACTAGTAAATTCTGCTTGGTATTAAATATTCATCACTCCCAATATCTGAAAGTCACTAACCGTAATCAATTATTTCAGAGGTAATTTATACGTTTCGCCACTGTTTATTTCAAGTTCTTTATTCATCTTTAATGTATTCGCGTCCTTAAAATGAAACTCTTTAAGTGCAAGTTTGCCGGAAAGCACTGTTATGTCGGTAGTATATTTATTATTGTGCTCGGAAATCTTAACAGTACCGTAAGCATATCCGTTCGACCAAAAAAAGTTACCTTCCATAGCATTGAACTTCATGATTTTCGCTACAGCGCTATATTCAAATCCTGTATAAGCCAGTATCCCACTCCACGAAGCCATAGCTCTTCCATACCTGTGCCCAAATTCACCTTCGTTAAACGGATTTCTCTTTTTCCCGTCATATCGATCTCTAACAGCACTAAAAATCTCCAACCCTTGCTCCAATAGCCCCTCGTATATCATATGAGCACCAGTGCTATATTCAAAGCCTGTCATTACTTCGGAATAATACGGGAAAGGACGTGCTTCGCGCTTTCCTTCGGGGTAATACCCCATTATCAAGCCTTTTTCGTTACCGGTTGCATAAGCCCTAAAAGTACTCAGGTGATCGTTAAAACCATCTTTCCAATTGTATTTGCGAATGGTTTTTAGCGTAGTCTCGATATTTTCTTTTTTTAATAAATAGCCCAGTCCGCAAACATGCGCCATATACTGCCCCACAAGCTGGTCTACCAAGATGCCTTCCCCAACCTGATAATCAACAGGTTTTGGCAACTTCTGGATGTAATATTTACCATTAAACAAGTTGTCATCTACCCATTGGCTGCCATTCTTAAACATAGCACGGCATTTCTTGGCAAAACCCTTATCATTCATAGCCAGTGCCATTTTTTCTCCAGATAACAAAGCTCCCAGATACCATGTGGACATCTGGGGATTTGGTCCCAGGTAATTTACATCCATTGTATTGTGATGTTCCCCTTCAAGCACACCGTTGGCATCAGCATCCCACTTACTTTCTTCCCATGAAAATTCTAATGCTTTTTTAACAAAGGGATATAACTCTTTTAGTTTTACATTGTCTCCGGACAACTGCCATTCACGGTACATTTTCATAATGCAGCCCAATTGCCCATCAGCTGCCGATTTTGTTTTTTGCACTGCTGTTTTTACAGGAATTCGTACCCTGTGTGCCATCATTCCTGTTTTCGGGTTGGTGGCATATTTGAATTCTACCTCACGCATACTCATGGCAACATCCCCAAACAAAAATGGAGTGGTTACTTCATAGTTCCAAACATGCGTGCATGAGCCAAACCCCCATCCGGAACGCGCACCTTTGGGGTTTAAAGTCGTACCTTGTACACTACCCGTCCCCTCCCAGCCAAAAGTATAACCGTCCTGATCTCTGAATACTGTTTGGCTGCGCAGATTTGCAACATTATACAAAGCAGCCTCTTTTAAAATATTGGGAATGTCTGCACTGGTAAAAGCCTTTACAAATTCCAGAGTTTTTGATTCTAAATACTCATATCGTTCGTTCACATCAAGCGCAACATCCCAGGCATCTTTATAAACGGTAGCATAGTGGTTTTTTATAATCTCATGGTCAACACCGGGCTGAGATTCCCATCCAACCCGATATGGGAAATTCCAAGTGAGTATAAACACGAATTCTTTTTTCTCGAAGGCAGGTATGTTATCTGTAATCGCGAGGGTTGCAGGTTTATTTCCCGGATATGTTTTTCCCCCTTCCGTACGATCAGACAAGCGCCCATCATCATTTAGATCATCCCAAAAATCAATTAGGGAGCCACTCCATCTCAAATCGGATTTCCACTGAGTTCTGTAGGAGACTCCTTCATTAGCAGGAGTTACAAGGGCCATGGTACCCCATTTGCCACTGATGGTATCTTTGTTTACATTCTCCATGTAAACACCAGATATCCCGTTTTGGCTTCTAAAGGTATTTTTATTGCCCGAAGAACTACCTCCCCAACCATCTGTCCCAATAAAATTGGGGATTACACCACAAACAGTGATTTCTAGTTCTTCTGCTGTTCTGTTGTGTACCACATATTTTAATACAGCCACTGGGATACTGCTGTTTTTAGTGTCACCCGGAATCATTGGGTTAAATGCATTCAAGCTAACCTTTATCGGGCTTTGTTCACTTTTTAATTGTATTTGAGCGAGGGGATAGGCACTTTTAAATTCCCCTTCATCAAAACGTGGAAATCCACTATTTAGCTCATTACTTCCCCAATCTCCTTGCAGGTTTTCATCAGATAGTGGCCCTTCCAGTAAGCGGATTTGGGTATTGTTTTTATGATCTCTGGTATGTATAGCAAAAAACGGGGCAATATTTATAGATGAAAAGCTGGAGTTAAAAACCGGCTTCCATCCCAGCGCACCCTGATTTACTATTTCCCAATCTTTTAAATCTCCCCTGCCTCCAATTGAAACACTACCGGTTCCTATACCACCTAAAGGCATGGCTATTTTTTTCAATTCTTCCCCTTTATAGCTTTTTATGGCAGACCATTGCTGTGCATTTGATGTGCTGGTTAAAACCAGAAGTAAAATCATTAAAAATATCGA
>JAKSDO010000095.1 GCA_022360055.1 Cytophagales bacterium
ATCAGTTGCCTCCTCGCCTCTGAAGCGGAACTTGGTTCGCCCCTCTAAAACGGAACTTAATTTCGGTTTTGATCCGGATGAACTCCACGGTTTGGAAAAAACTCGATAAAACCGCGGAAGTAACTTCCGCTGCAGTTCTGGGGTATCCACTCGTTAGCATTGAAATTCCCGGGATTGAATTGTTTTGCGAAGTCTCTGTATTCTTCATCAGGAATGCCATTGGGCCAGTTACCCTGCATACGAATCCATTCGGCATACCAATTGCGTCCCATAATTTCTTCATTATAAACACCGGACGGCACGGTATACAGACCAAAATGAATAAACATGCCAAAACGTGCCTCGTACCACCATTTATCCTTTTCGGGCTTTTGCTGAGCGTAGGACGTAAAAGTTCCTGTAAACAGGAAACAGGCGGTAATAATTACGATATTTTTTTCATAATTATTATTGTCTTAGATTTTCCTAAATTTTTGATTTAATGTTATTTTTTATTTCAGTTTTTTGTACAACTATAAAACAGGTTTCATTACCATTTTCGATAACTCGACAGGAGCACCATCGTCCTTTAGCTTATAAATAATCCTGTGTTCGCCGGCATTGTCAAAAGTAATTGTATGCAACTTTTGAGATTGCATGGCTTTAGAAGTTCCCAATCGGATTTCCTTCGATTCGTCTTTGTCCACAGTCATTTGTAGCATCGTTTCTTTTTCGACCTTACAGGTAAATGCCACCTCGTACGTTCCCGGTTTACTAATCTTAAAAATTGCTTCAATATAATCTCTCTTCATGTGCCAATTCCTAATTACATCGATGCCTTCTATCTTTTCTAACTTCATTTGTTGCCAGGCATTGTACGATTTGTTGTGAATCATTAACTGATTAGCCAATATCTCCACATTCCCATTTTCTTTTTGCTGTGGGTAGAGATAGCCTACTTTAGGTGCTCCTTTTATCGTTACTTTTACCACGGAAACGGCTTTGGTTGGCGCTTCTGTTGGAACAGAAAATACATAGTTCCCTTTCGCTTCTTTAGTAAAGGCTATTTTTTGTCGATCTTTAAGTAGTTCGGCAGATAACACTTCTTTTTCCAAACCTGGCAATACCAGCTTGCCATCCTCCGGCCAATCAAACACGTGCAAATAAATAACAGATGATTTTTTGCCAGCTTTTGTAGTCGTCCGACCCCATGGCAACCATGCAAATTTACTGGCTGTGGTGCCATAGATCGATTCACTATTGACCTGCATCCAGTCCCCTACCTCGTTAAGCCTTTCCACGGTAGCCTGCGGGATCTTACCCGTTTTATCAGGCCCTACATTCAGTAAAAAATTTCCCCCTTTGCTGGCAATGTCAACCAGTTTGGCAATGAGTTCTTCGGATGATTTCCAGTTGTTGTCGTAGGATTTATACCCCCAGGTATCATTCAGTGTCATGCAAACCTCGAAGTTAGTGTCCATACCTGTCGCCGGGATGTGCTGTTCCGGTGTACTAAAATCCCCATACGCCTTACTATGAGCCAACCTGTTATTGGTAATAAGACGGGGATATTTTTCTACCAGTTTCAGAAAAGGCTGAATACGCTCTTCGGTCATTTGGTCCGGGGTATCCCACCACAGGATGTCGGGACGATATGTTTCCAGTATTTCGGTAGCCTGGGGCAATGCGATCTTACTTAAATAGGTATCAAAGTTTCCTTTTTGGGCTTCGTCCCATGGCCGGGCACGCCGAATGGCTCCACCCGGATGGAACCAGTCCTGTGCCTGGGAATAGTAAAGGCCAAATTTAAGCCCCTGCGCCCTGAATGCCTTCTCAACACTTCCGATAATATCTTTTGAATAGGGTGCCGCATCCATAATGTTCCAACTGGAAACTTTTGTGGGGTACATGGCAAACCCATCGTGGTGCTTTGAGGTAATGACCACATATCTCATCCCCGCTTTTTTTGCCAATGCGGCCCATTCTTCCGCATTGAATTCGGTGGGGTTAAATTCACCGGCATAGCCCCTGTAGGTATCGATTGGGATTTTCGCATTTCTCAGTATCCATTCGCCGATACCACCGATTTCTTCACCATTGTAAATACCTGCCGGCACCGAATACAGGCCCCAATGGACAAACATGCCAAAACGTGCTTCGTGCCACCAGGCCATTTTATCGGTGTCAGAGCTAGTAATCGACTTCAGAGCTTGTTCTTGCTTCTTTGGCTGGCAGCCAATGTAGAGGTTAATCAACAGCAACAGCGCTATTGCTTTTGTAATATGTTTCATTTCTATACTATTTATTGTTTATGTGATTCTTTCGCCAACTCCATGAGATACTCTAAAGTCTCCGGATTCTTTTTCTTCATGATGGTCTCCCAGCGATCGATTACGGATACACCCCATCCATGCTCAGATGGTATTGCTTCATCGCCTACTTCGGTGAGCATCTGTTGTTTGTCGTGGTCCTCCTTTAATGTACAGTTTGTAATGCTAGGTGTAAAAAATAGTAAACTGAGTAATTTTCCTCGCATTTTGGTCTATTTCTTAAATAATTTCCTGTGTTCACAGAATTCCTCCGGTTCTTTCTTTTCCGGTAAACAACCTCGGGGTAAGACCCTGAGGCAATGTTTACTAAAATATTTCGAATTGATCATTTAATTACCTTTCAGTTTTCCGTATTCCTTCCCTTTCCCTTGGGATCTGACATAATTAGCAATTTTCTCTTCTGTACCATGTTGGCCTACCGTATTTGTGAAACATCCTTTACCCCATAATTCTCGACCCCAAAATTGCGCCTTCACTTCTGGACACCTAGAAAATACCTCTGGGACTATTATGCTTTTTATTACTCGCACAACCTTTGTGACACTATAGTCCGGCACGGTCTGAACTAGGAAACGAACATGATCCTCATCTGCGCCGATTTTCAGAAACTTTGTCTCATATCTTTGCTCAATACTGAATATGTTTCGCAGATCGCCTGATCAACTTCAGAACTTATTACAGCGCTACGGTATTTCCCACTGCTAACTATTTGATACAACAATACCGTTACAATATGACTCTTGCGAATGTACCTACTATCTTGTGACATCCAGCCACAAGATAATAAGTACGAGGCAAGCCACAGGGAATTAAACCTGTGTCGGATAACTAATTACAGCTCCACCGATATGTTCATTCAATCCCAACCGTCGTTTTGAGACAGATTGGTATTTAGCACGGTTTGTCTGTCCGGGATTGGAAACATTACCATGAAATCCTCGACATTTTTCCCTTGAGCCCTTACTTTTTCCAAAAACTGTCCTCTTCTTTTTAGATCCCATGCCCGCTCACCTTCAAAGGCCAATTCAAATCTTCGTTCCTCCAATACCGCTTCACGGAATTCATCTTGACTTAGGCCTACCAGATCTGGCAAGTCTGTGTCGACACCATTTCTCGCTCGAGCCCTTACCATATTGATCCATGTATATTTATCATTGCCAGCGGGGTCTACCTCATTGGAAGCTTCGGCCGCAATTAGCAGAATATCTGCATATCTTATAACTGAGAAATTTGCACCAGATTGCAGCTCTGCAGGTCTGTCATCAAATTTATTGATGTAGTATGGAAATGCGCCATCATACACTTCTTGCATTGTAATGGTTCCAGTCACGCCATCAATATGCTCATAACTGTCAGCAATAGTGGCCGATCTTCTATATGATTGAGGATTATCTGCCATAAACTCCGCAGAAGGAGCAAAATTTCCCGGGACAGTCGTTCCCGCCCAGAAAGATCCGTTATATGGTCCTGCAGGGGCTCTTGGGCCAAATGATGGCCCCATTTGGTTATTCCTCTCTCCACTGAGATATTGAATTTGAAAAATATGCTCGGCACTGTTGTTATAATCCGGCTTAAATACATTGGCGTAATCCGCCAATAACCTATAACTATTAGTACCAATAATCTTTTTTGCCATATTCAAAGCATTTGCAAAATCACCTGTATATAAATATACTCGTGCCAACATGCTGGCTGCAATATTTGAATTGATTCTACCTGCAAGGCTAGTGGACGCCAGCTCATTCACAGCATCATTCAAATCCCTAATGATCAAATCATATACTTCCTGTTCACTATTCCTTGGATTGTAGATTTCATCAAAGCCAACTGTCGGCTCCTCGTAAATAGGAACACCTCCCAAAGGCCTAACCAACTGAAAATAGTAAAGTGCCCTTAAAGCCTTGGCCTCAGCAATTAGATCGGCTTTTCTTCCGGCCTCAAAATCAATATCTGCCGTGTATTTAATTACTTCATTGGCTCTGTTGATTCCTGAGAAGCATTGTGCCCATAAACTTCCAGCCACATCACTGTTATACGTAAAATTATCCCACGCAAAAGCATCTGGTACAATGGGCGATATAGTCAAGTTATCGGCATTTAACTCCCCATACAAGATGGATGAGTTATGTCCATAGACACTGTACAAATTAACATATGCTCCATTTAATCCTGTGATCGCATCATCCTCAGACTGGTAAAAGCTTTGAAGACTAATGTTACTGGGAGGATCTTCAACAAGGATATCCTGGCAACCAAATACTAATATACCTACGCTAATCAGCAATTTAATTTTTGTTAAAAATCTCATGATTGATATTTTTTTTAATTTTATTAGAACCCCAACTTCACCCCAATACGGCCAACTTTGGCTACTGGATATGCACCATTATCTACACCCATTTGCACATTGCTTGTGGCATATAAATCAACCTCCGGATCGAATCCCGTGTAATTGGTTATGGTGAGCAAATTATCTCCGGCAATGTAAACCTGAGCGCTACGCAACCAGTTAACATTGTCCGTTGGAATGTTGTAAGACAAATTAATAGTTCTCATTCTTACGAAAGAACCATCCAACACATCTCGATCGCTAAAGTTCTTCCATTCTCCCGCATTTGTCAATGGTGCTTCAATCGTATTACTTGTTCCAGGACCCTGCCATCTTTCATCGTAAACAACCTTGTAAACATTATGCTTTTGAGGTTGGGCTAAAAGACCAATCCTATTCAGATCAGCAATTTCATTTCCCTGGCTACCATTGACGAAGATATGAAGGTTCCAGTTTTTATAGGAGAAATCATTTGACCACCCAAATATGAAGTCCGGATTTGGGTCTCCTATAATCTCACGATCATCATTATTCCTGTTGAAGCCATCACCATTCAAATCTGCATATCTTGGTAATCCGGGCCTATTTACACCACCAACAGTGTTTCCTGCTTCGGTGATCTCCTCTTCAGTCTGCCATATTCCCTCAAATCGGTATCCGTAAAATGAGCCCAATGGCTCTCCGGGACGTGCTATGGCCCTGCCTTGGGCCGATTCACCCCGGCCAATTCCGAAGATCAATTCTTCCGTACCTTCCGCCAGGGAAATGACTTTGTTTCTATTGAATGACATATTATACACTGATTTCCATAAGAAATCTCCTGCGGGAATATTGACACCAATGCTAAACTCAAAACCCCTATTTTCTACCTTACCAATGTTTTGTAAAGATGAGTTGAAACCTGACTGGTTAGGTATGGTCACAGCTAGCAACAGGTCATCTGTTTGTTTCACATAATATTCGGTGGTAAAGAAGAGCTTGCCTTTGTAGAGCTCAGCATCTAATCCTACATTGAATTGAGCGGTTTTTTCCCACTTGAGATCCGGGTTTGGTATTCTATTTGGCACCAAGCCAATCACTGGAGCAGCTCCCAATATCGGACGTTGCGTTGTATAGAGCGCCAAGGATGAATATGGGCCTATACTTTGATTCCCAGTAAATCCATAGCTTGTACGCAGTTTTAAATCAGTAATAAAGCTTGAATTCTTTAAAAAATTCTCATTTCCAATTCTCCATGCGACTGCTCCGGATGGAAAAACACCCCACTTATTGTCAGATCCGAATTTTGAAGAGCCATCCCTCCGAATCGTTCCGGTAATTATATATTTATCTCTAAATATATAATTAATACGTCCCAGATAAGATATAAGTCCTGTTTCTACCGAACCACTCTGTGATGGCCTTGGATCGGCTCCCGTACCTAAATTGTTATACTCCAATTTATTGGTAAAGAAATCATCAGTTCGGCTGAAAACAGATTCGGTATTACGTGATTGCCAGGTATAGCCGGCCAGTACATTTAATTTGTGATCAACATTAAAAGTTTTATCGTATGTTAGTGTGTATTCCGATAGCCAATCAAAGCTTTGTAAAGTGCCTATAGAGGCTACTCCTTTATTTGGCAATGCCTGAGTTTCAGCAGTATTTGGAATATAAACATTTCGCTTAGAGTTCACAATATCAGCCCCAAAGTTAGCTCTGAATGTCAATCCTTTCAATATCTCGACATCGAGAAAGGCCGTCGTTAGAATTCTGGTTGTGTAATTTATATCTGTTCTTGTCTTGGCTATAGAAACAGGATTCTCCAGAATTTTAACAGATTCATCATGGTTGTGTAGATAATTACCTTCATCATCATACACAGGAATCACAGGAGTTGTAGCAAGCGCATTCCATAACGGTGTATCATTTCTAAAACCACTACCATCCGAGGGAACCGCATCATTTACCGATCTATTCGCACTTAAGTTTACTCCAAGCTTTATCTTGTTGTTTACTTTCTGATCCACATTGAATTTTAATCCTGCGCGCTTAAAGTTTGATTCAATGATAATTCCATCCTGATCGAGATAACTACCCGACACAAAGTACTTTGTATTTTGTGTACCGCCAGATACCGTAAGGGTATAATTGTGCGTAAGAGCCGTTCTAAAGATCTCATCTTGCCAATCTGTCCCCTCCCCAAGTTCTTCGGGCAACGGTTTATTCACTCCATCATAAATAAGTGCCAGCCCATTGTTTGTTGCCCACTCATTTGTTAGAGTTGCCAACTCCATTGCATTGGCCAAATCAAGCTTGTTCCTCACATTTGAGACATCAAGAGAGTAGCTAAAATCAATATTAGCTGTGCCTTCAGACCCTCTTTTTGTAGTAATAATTACTACACCATTTGCTCCCCGCGCTCCATAGATAGCAGTTGCAGAAGCATCTTTCAGAATCTCAATTGATTCTATTTCATTAGGATTAATTGAAGATAACGGATCAACAGGAAGCGCATTATTCCCAGCACCTGCCGGTGTTGTGTTTATATTGTCAATGGGATACCCATCAATTACGTATAATGGACTGCTGGAAGCATTAATGGAATTTGACCCTCTGATTCTAATTCTTATTCCTCCACCAGGAGCGTTTGAAGCAGCTTTTACATCAACACCGGTGGCTCTTCCCTGAAGGGATTGTACAATCGTATTGTATGGTGCTTTTTCAAGATCTTCACCTTTAACCGATGATACGGCACCAGAAACGTCACTCCTTTTTTGGGTGCCATAACCAATTACTACAATTTCTTCCAGTGAAGTAATATCAGGCACCAAGGTGATATTGATAACGGTCTGAGTTCCTGCCACTACTTCTTCCTGTATATATCCGACAGAGCTAAATACCAATGTGGATTCTCCTTCGGGCACTTCCAGCGAATAGTTACCCTCTACATCTGTGACCGTACCCTGCGAAGTTCCTTTCACGACCACATTTACTCCGGGGAGGCCTTCATTGTCTTCGGAAGAAATGACCTTACCCGTAATGGTAATGCCCTGCAGCATAGTTGCCACCTCGATCAAAGGCTTTTCAAACATACGTTTCTTGCTCACATGAATATTCTGATTTACTCTTTTGAATTTTAAATTCGTGTTTTTGGAGAGTTCCGTGAGCACATCGGCCAGCGATTCCATTGCCATGCTGAGACTTACCGTACTGTTCTCATTGACCACGGCATCATTATAAGTGAAATTGAAGCCGGTCTTTTTTTCTATCGCCCGAAAGGCTTCCACCAGTTTTCCATCATCAATTTCGACAGACAAATAAACATCGTATATGCTCTGTTGCTGCGCCAAACCATGATCGGCTATTAACAGACCAAAACAAAGCGATTGAAGCAATAAGCCATACATTCCAAATTTTGTCATGGCTAAGATTTTTCTTAGTATTTTAAATTTCATAGTTTTGAATGTTTAATTACACACTGATTAAATGGATCGTTCGGGTGTCTAATTGGGAGATCTGACACCTGTGATCACAAAAGCCGGTTTATTCTTTAGGCCGGCTTTTTAGCTTGTATCTATTCTTTTCATAGGTTTAATTTTTAATGATTACTTTGTTATGATCAACTGAATAATGAATTCCCGAAGCATAACCTATCCCCTGCAGGACCACTTCGAGGGGTTCATTATGATATTCACCACTGTAATGGCCGGCAACCGGTCTGCTAAGCGCCAGCGTGATCTCAACCCCATACCATCGTTCCAGCTTGTCTTTGATTTGCCGCATGGATGCTTTTTCAAAAACAAGTATATTGTCTTGCCAGGCTGTTATCAACTTCTCATCAAATCCGCTCTTTCGATGCGTCTGCGTGCTCTTTGAATAAACCAACATTTCGGCAGGTTGTAGCAACATTTCATTTCCCAGCGCATCATTTACCCGAACTTTGCCGGAAACAAGCGCGATCTCAATATGCTCCTCTTCCTCATGATGACGAATATTAAAAGAGGTGCCCAGTACTTTGGTGGTAATGTCACCGGTCTTGATGATGAAAGGCCGGTTTTCATCTTTGGCAACATCGAAAAAAGCTTCCCCTTTTAATGTTACCGGTCGGGTATCGGCCCCAAACCTTTCCGGAAAGGCAATGCTACTTCCTGCGTTGAGCCTTATTATTGTTCCATCACCCAGCCTGACCGTTTTTTTTGCTCCTGCGGGAACTACAGTTTCTACCCATTCAACATCGTTTAAGGCAACATTTTCAGAGGCATCTCTCGAAATCATATAAGTAGCCCCAACAGCAAGAGTAAGAAGAAATAGAATTGCTGCGGCTGCTCTTAAGAATACCGGTCGTTTATCGCGTTGTTCCGGGAAACGACCTGAAGTAGCTCTTTCATCCAGTTCTTGCTTAAACGCTCTGATCCGCATAAACATCCGGTCGTAATCATCCTCCGATAGTTTCCTGTCCGTTTTATACTTAACGGATTGAACCGTTTGTCGTGCCAGTTCAAATTCCTCTCTTCGCTCGGGATGCCTCTCCAGCCACCTTTGCCAATAATGCCTGGTGTCCTCATCCGGGTTACATATCAATTTTATAAAAAACTCGTCTCTCAAAAGATCGCGCATGGATTATTCGTCAATTGACTTTAATTAATAAGAGACCGGCTTCTTAAAAGTGGCTACAAAAAAAACGAAGCTATTCGGAAGTTTGAGTTAAATCTTTGCCTCGGCGTCCGGAGCCCGGGCCGTCTTCCGTTATCGGCTATGGGTAGACGGGTCAATAACCTTTGATATGCCAAATCTTTTCTATGCTATTTCAGGCGATTCCGAATTTGCCATCCGGAATTATGGTATAAAAGGATCCCCGGCCCGGAAGCAAGTAAAATGTAGAATAAAGTGATTCTGAATTTGTAACTAAAGAAACAAATAACCGATGCACAGCAGCATAAAAAACAACAGATCCCTTGCATTGATCAAAGACGATTGAAGGGCATCAATGGCCCTGTAGATCATCACTCTGGCCGATTTCACTTTCCCCATACCCATTATTTCTGCAACTTGCTTGTAGGTGAACCCCTCATAAAAATAAAGCAAAATCGCCTCTCGCTGCTTTGCCGTAAGCTTCTTACAGGCCATTTCTATCAGTTCACGTTTTTTGACGGTGAGATGTTCTTCGATCATCTTGGTCTCAGGCGAGCTTATAATTTCGAATTGCACTTCAGGCCTGCCCCTAATTTCGTCCTTCATGTAGCTTTTTTCTTTCTTCAGTTTCCTGAAAATTCTCCTTCGAAGGGATACGTACAGGTAGTGTTTTATCGAGTTTACGTTTCCCAGGTTCTTCCGGCTTCGTATAAGATCCATAAACAAATCCTGAACACAATCCTTGATAAACTCATCATCATCGACGATCTGACAACCGTAATTGAACAATTGATTTACATAATTCCTATAGATATACGATAATGCCGAATCACTGCCATGTTTAAAATCGTTCCATATGTCTTTTTCATGCGTTTCCTGTCTTGCCGAATGCTCATGAGCTTTAATGATGTCTGATCCCTGCGTGTTAAATCCAAAATGAAACTTTTTTGTCCTCATAGCCAGATCGGTGCTAAACCATGTTTGTAAAATAAGAGAAAAAAACGGACATAATAAAGCCTTGGAACGGCCGGACCAAACAGATACCTAGCTTGCCGGAATAAAATGTCGCTAAGAAAATCAACATTCGGGCAGGCCGGATCGATCCGGTGAAATTGCAGAATTACCGGCTGAGGCAGGTCACTTTCTAAAGCTGGTTTAAGCCTGAAAGACACGCTTAACGATATTTCGGCCTATAAACCGTTTATTGGCCTTATGCAAAGATCATTCGAAGCTTATGCGGGTACCACTTTTCCTTAGTTTGCCGATACCTCGATTATTTCCTGCCCAAATTTGTTTAAGGCAAGCCGAACCTTTCCCTGCTGCAGTTCTTTCCCGGTGTAAGTACCGATCTCTTTCCCTGCAAATAGGGTTCTTAACTTATATGTTGCTTCGGCATTTACCCATGGAATATTAATTTTATTGTGCGCTTCTCCCTGACCTCCTCTCAAAACGATCACCACTCCACAGCCTTCGCCGTTGAGTTTTCCCCACCAATGCCAATCGGTATCGGTGGGTTCGGGCACACCGCTAAACTGGAAAGACCGGTATATACCATATCTGCGTTGAAGGTTGTCCAGCATCCTGAACCTGTTCCGGTATTGCGCAACGTTCCCGGGTGTCAATGAAGTCAGATCTCCTGAAAAAGATATGGGCGCTCCCATCAGCCAACTGCAAATCTGGCGGTCAATTATTTCCGGGGTGAGGCTGCCGTTTATATTGGTTGTTACCGCACCAAATACTTCGATTCTTGATAAAGGAAGTGCGCGGTGCGCATACAACAGTTTTCGTGCCCGGAAAGCTCCTGTCAAAAGCGCTTCTATGATATCATCCGTATTGAACTTAAATGAAGGGTCAACCAACTTTTTTCTATCTCCTGCGCCCCAATACTCATTTGGCGCGGTATGGTATGAATCGGCATATTTCAATACGGCAATATCGCATGGCGGCCCGGGCGTTCTCCAATATATTTCATGCGACAACTGAAGCCATGCATCCGGAGCGTGTTCATGTATTCGATCCTGGGTTTGGAACAAGCCTCTTAAACCTCTGAGATAAGACTCCTTTAATGTCCGGCTTTCGTGTCCATATGCAAAATCGCCATAGCATATATTACTCAAATCTTGTTTATAATAACCTGCGTAGAACTCTTTGTTCAAGGTAACCAAATCATTTACATACTTTTCTCTGGATTTATCGTAGCAAAAACTCAGACCAAGACCGCCATCTCTTTTAACCTCCGGCAAACTAAACAGTACGGGCTCCGGAACAGGCTTATTAAGCCGCGGTTCGTTCATAAAAACCGAATACCAAATACCCGGCAACATATTTTTCGATAAAATATACTTATTTAACTTTTTCAAATTTCCAAAACGGTCGGTATCCGGTCTGGGGTTCGTGATCGCCCATCCGTCTCCATCACCCGTATCCGACCAACCTGCATCAATTTGGAAACATTTGAAGCCCATTTGCATGGCAATATCGACTGCCTTGTACATGTTGTCTTCATTAATATTTGCATTGTAATTTGTCCATGTACAGAATACGGGGGCAATGTTTTTCTTAACCTGTTTCAAAATGTATTCATCCATAAATACCCGGAAAGCGGTTTCGACCGCGCGGTCCAGAGAGGTGGATACGGCAGAAAGTGTAGGAAAGCTTTCTCCCGAGAAGGCATAGGTAAAAACCGGCTCGGATCGGAAATATTCGCCCGGTCCTATTACCCATTCAAAATATTCGGGGTTGTAGCCGTTCGTGCCATCTGTCGACAATTCCCTGAGTTTCGAAGGGATTTCATTTGCCACGATAAGTCCCGAAGAAGCAGCGCTGTCGCTGAATGCGACAACGCTGGGGGCAATCTCGCGGGAGGCAGGCGTCAGCAAGGTTGTTTTGGGCGTTCCGCCGGACAATTCCAACCGTTGTAAAACCAAATCCGATATTTTATACCATCGGTCACTTTGGTTTTTTATTTCCACCCATTTTCGGACTACCGGGTGCTCTCTGTAAATTTCATAGTTTATCTCCAGGAATATTTTGATGTCTTTGGAAAAACAGGTTACCGTCACCCGTTTTATGTCGTCCTGCGGTTCAGAAATACGAAAGCGTCGATCACCCTTCATGCCGGCTATCCTATTTTTGAAAACCCTTATGGAATCTGTCCACAAGATTCTTTCTGGTTTATCGGATGAGGATTCGGCATTGTAGCGGATACCTTCGGGTTCTTTGTTCGGCCGGGCCTTTTTGAGGGTGAAAGCAATATCCCCGTCCAGGAATTTTACAGGTTTATCCCCGCGGACATAAATGGTGGAACCGGTGGTGTCTGTCCCGGGTAATGGGATGAATTGCTCCAATATTCCGGCCTTGATTACAATACCGCTTTGATCGGTCACGACGGACCATCTTCTTGATTGGGCATCATGCATGCACCCGTTAAAAACAGCAATAATTCCAAAAAAAAGGAATCTGCCGTATTTCATGTTTACCTTTATATTCATAAACAATCGTTACTTGTAAGTAATAAGTTTTTTCCCTGAAGAACAATTCTTTCCAATAACCGAATGATTGATTTTTAATTGGTCGACATCATGCGCGAGAAAAACCGGCCTTGGGTCCGGTTGCAGGGCATCTACCGAAAAGCCGTTCACTGTAATCCCTTTTACATGGCGGATGAATAAGCCACAGCAGGGAAGGTTTTTCCAGGTGGTCGGTTGCGGGTAGCCCTTAATGTCTTCTTTCACATCCTCGATGGATGCCAGATAGTCCCCCTTTTTCAATCCTCCCTTATGGACTATTTTAATATTATTCAATTGTATGTTTTCGATGTACGCCCCGGGGATACCGGTTATTGAACTGGAATAGTTCCCACAGTTATAGGCCGTAACATTGCTGATGGATATATTCCTCATTTTACCCTGAGGTGGTTCCGGGGCATCGTCACGGTGTTTCCTCGCCCTGTTGGCCAGCCTTATGTAAATTGGGCATTTGGTCCCTTCAATCATCAAGTTGTTTACCGTAACACCCTCCATGGTGCCGCCGTCAACAATTTCGAGGGAAAGCCCGGTTATCCCTTCTCTGAACTTTACACCACCCGGCCGGTCAGGATTGATTGAAGGTTTTATCACGCAATTGCTGATGTTTATATTCCGGAATCCGCCGGTTGATTCCGTGCCACATTTTATGCCGTTGCAGAAACTGCTTGCAATACAGTTTGTAATAATAATATCCTCGCAAGGGGCCTGCCCTGTGCTTTTCAAACAGATGGCATCATCATCCGAATCGATGATACTGTTGGACAATATAAACCGTCTGCAACCGTCAATGTCAATGCCGTCGTTGTTCGCATTGCTGTGGTTATAAACCCTGATGTTGTCCACCAACACATCTTCACAGTTCAAATAGTGCTGGTTCCACATTCCCGAACCAACCAGTTTTATTCCTCTAACCGTAACTTCTTTGCACGAAATAAACAGGATATTCCTGGGGCGTCCGTCCCGGTCACCCCCCAGACATTCGGGGCGCCTTACCTGTTTCGCTCCCTGGCCGTCAATTGTCCCGCTGCCTGCAATTGAGATGTTTGTCGCTCCGGCAGCAAAAATCAGGGAATACCAGCCGGCGGCATCTTTTAATGAGCGGTATTCCTGTTGGCCCTGCCTGGGAAAATCCTGATGTTTGTCGCTGGCATAAATGGTTGCTCCGGGTTCCAAATACAGTTCAACGTGATCTTTTAAGATGATTGTCCCTGATTTATAGTCACCGGCGGGAACAATTACACGTCCTCCCCCATATCGGGAACATTCGTTTATTGCAAGATTAAAAGCAGAAGTACTTAAAAAGGCCGTATCCCTTTTTGCTCCAAAATCGAGAATATTGTACGGATTTGATAATGTCTGATGATCGATCACAAGAGCAAGGATCAATACCATTGAACTTGCGCGGATTGATTTAAGAATTCTTTTTCTTTTCATTAACATTTTTACAGTTCTTTATAAACCACTATTTTTTTCCAACACTCCGGTGGCATTCATTTTACCCGGTACGATTCACCACCCATGCGTAAAATCCAAAAGCCATAATTGTAAGTCATTGATTTTAAAATGTTTACAACAGAATTAACCTGATCCGCGGAAACCTTCAAGTTGAAGCTATACTTTCAGAAATTTCTTTTGCTTGTACATCATCCACAAGATTAAAAACAGTATTAAAGCATTGCTCAGGTTGATCAGGGTGTTGTAATAAGCCCCAAGGAACTGGGCAGTACCATGAAACAAAGCTTCCGAGATTGAATGAAAATCAAACACTTCGAAAATCATGTAAGCGGCAATTGAGTTCATACCGTACACCTTTAACCAATTGAGGTATCTGTCGTATTTCAGGTAGTCCACCACGTAATAAAAAAGCGCCATTAACAAGAAGCAGATGCCACTGCTGTAAAGTGTCATGGAACTTGACCATATCTTTTTTATAATGGGCATTTGAAAGCTCAGAAGCTGGCCTGTCAAAATCATCAGGCCCCCTCCTATTACAAGCCATTGTACCTTTTTTATCCCGGAGAGGCCGCTCTTTAGTATCTGCCCTGCAAATACCCCGGTCATAACCGTTACCCCAAAATTGAGACTGCTTATAATCCATGTATAACGGTAGGTGCCATAATCAATACCACTACCGGTGACTTTTGAACCGTCCCGGAACCGCCCCAATACCATGCGGTCAATGTATTCTGCAATGTTCGTGTCCGGATTGAAATTTCCGCCCCATCCCCCGTCCATTTTTACAAAGGTGAGGGCGGTCCAATACAAAACAAACAAAACAGATGTGGCTATGATCTGTCCTTTTTGTTCAAGATGTAAAAGGAAAATTGCCGCGATCAGGTAACCTATTGCAATTGCCTGTAGTGTATTTGAATAAAAGTAGATTTTATCGATATCGAATGCCAGTAAATTCCCCTGACACATCATCCCAAAAATGAAAAGGATGACAACACGCTTGAATATTCGTTTGTAGATCCGGGGCTTAAAACCCAAATATTTCTTGAAAGCAAATGGCATGGATACCCCTGCCATAAACATGAACAGCGGCATAATGAGATCCCAAAAAACAAAGCCTTCCCACCGAACATGGCTGAACCCGGATGCAAGCCAATTTGAAAACGGTGAATCGACCGTCCAAAGAAACCGCTTTAATACAGGTTGAAAAGCAACCAGGCAAAACAAGTCAAAGCCCCTTAAGATATCGAGCGATTGTAACCGTTCTTTCTTTTCCATCTCCATACTACCATTTCACAATTAGGGTTCGTCGATTCCCCAGGTATTGTTTGGTTTATCCCCCAATTTGAAGACCAATTCGCCACCGTTTAAAAGATCGCGATGACTTATCCGGGCGCGGCCGTACGGCGCTCCGTTCAAGGTCGCCGACTGTATGTATACGTTTTCCGATGAAAAGTTCTTACAGGTAATTTTGAACGTCTTGCCGTTATCCAGATTTAATCTGACATGTTCGAATATCGGGGCAGTCAGCTCATAGACAGGTTCGCCCACTTTCAAGGGGTACAAGCCCATAGCCGCAAATACATACCACGCCGACATCGTGGCGTCGTCGTCGTCCATTTCGGGGATAAAGCCCCGGGGTTCGGCCCTATAGGTCTTACCGATAAACGGTTGAAGAAATTTATCGTGTGTGCCATACCTGTGCACCATTTTCTTGGTGAGGATGGTGTTCACCCACCTTTGTGCGAGGTATGGCTTCCCGAAATAATTAAACAGGAACGGGGCATGAATCGCCGGCTGATTTCCATGGTTGTGAAGGTTATTCTCAAAAAAATATTCGAGCTGGTTTGCCAAAGTATCTTTTCCCCCGCCTATTTCGATCAATCCTTCAATATCGTACGGGACTGCCCATCGGTATTGCCAAAGCGTACCTTCGTATAATCCGCTTCCGTGTACCGTATCAAAGGTTTCGGGAACAATCTGCCTGAATTTTGCTTCCCATTCGGTTTTCCAGATGCTGTCGGAAAGTTGCATATATTTACGATGCTTATCTTCCTTTCCCAACGACTTTGAAATCTCCGCCAACACATGCAGATCGTAAGCAGACTCCATACAACTCCCCGGATCTCCGTAGGGCAAACCTTCCGCTTCTCGTTCCAATTCAGGATAACACGCTTCCAAATCAAAATCTTTGACCTCCTTGGATAATGCGTCCGCCAATATCAGGATTGAATGATCGTTCCTGACGGTAGGGGTTGCCCAAAAATAGTTCGGCTTCCCTGCTTTGTATAATTCGACCTGAGAACGGCAAACGTCTTTAAAAATGCCGGGTTCAAGAATGCTCATCAATGGAAATTTTGTTCTGTAAGTATCCCAGGTGGACCAGGAACTGTAGTATTTAAACCCATCGGTCTTTTTTATCTCACCGTTCCCGGCAAGGTATCTCCCATCCAATGAAGTCACATCTACAGGAGTTAAAAATGTGTTGTACAAGCACCTGTAAAATATGGTTTTGTGTTCTTCGTCCCCTTCGACTTCAATTTTTGACAACTGTTCGGACCAACGAGCAAAGGCATCTTCCTTGATTTCTTCAAACGTCCGCCTTTCCGCCTGATGCTCTTTTACCGCAGTGGCCCAATCAATGCCGGATATGGCTACCCTTATTTCTACGGGATGGCTTGGCGATTCCGCAAAAACAAGGTGAACCAGGTTTGAATCCTTCTTTATATCCTCAAATGCAACATTGGATTTGATGTAGAAGTATTGAACAAAATGTTTAATGGCCCCGAGTTTTGAAGCGACTTTCCCGTAAATCTCTCTGTCGGACAACGTGTGACAGCTCGCTTCCTTAAATTCGGTAAACGACGCGTGCAGGTTCACCACCAATGATGCTTTTGGACTTTCCGGGAAGGTGTACTCCTGAAGCCCGATATTATTTGTGGCCGTCAGACGGACGTGCACGCCATTGTCAAGCTTTGTTTCATAAAAGCCGGGGATCGCTCTTTCCGATCCTTTGATGATTCTTACTTCATCTTCGTATGAACCGGTGCAAGGTTTAATACTCAAGCTACCTCCCTTGCCTCTGCTTCCTACCCCGGAAATCCTGTTGATGCTGATTCCGCTGATGCGGGGTTGTTCGTAATCGTAACCCGCGTGATTTGGCGGGTCACTGTCAGGACACAGCTTGACCATGCCGTGCGGGACACAGGCCGCCGGGTCATTTTGCCCGTAGTCTCCTGCCGTCCCGATAAACATATCTACAAAATCTATCGGATCCTTTTCCGTTTTTAAGGGGATCGTATTGCATGAAACGATCGGAAATAGGACCGCCAGCAAGTATATGAATCTATATTCAATCATTATTCAATTTCTATATCTGTCGAGTTCTCAAAATATATCGGATCTTTTTTCGCCCCGGGTTCTTTCACACGGATCGACTGAAAGCTAGCCTTGTGAACATCGTCCATTACAATTGCCGTCCTGTAATCTTCCTTTTCACATCTCAGCGAAATATTTTTAAACGCGATCCCTTTCACATGCCGGACATAAAATCCCCAGGCAGGAAGTTCTTTAAACATCGAAAATTCCGGGTATCTACCGGGTAACTCGGGCACTTTATCCAATTCATCCAATCCCACCTTTGCATATTCGGGATTTCCGCCTCCCGGATAGTGAATTTCTATATTGTTTAAGCTTATGTTGCAAATTGGAGCATCCGGCAAACCGACAACGGAGGCAGGCGAGATATTGCGGGGTAGATGTTCGACCGGTCCCTCGTAGCTATATCCCGCATCGGGTTTGGTGGCAGGGACCTCGGCATACACGTTCGAAATGCGGATATTATTCATGCCGCCCTTTTTACCTTTTTGCCGCTCTCCAATGCGAAGGAATACGACATTCCCGGTATGGACCGCTTTCAGGTGATCAACAACCACATCTTCGACGATGCCGCCATCAACCGCTGCGAAAGTTATTGCGGAACGGTAGGTGTCGAATACGGTATTGTTTGTAATTTCAATATCCTTAAATCCTCCATGCGAGGCTGTCCCGAATTTAATTCCGCTCGCACTTGACCTGATCGTATTGTTCATGATTTTAATATTTTTGCAAAGGAATTCCGGCGCATGTGATTTCAGGCAGATCCCGTCGTCCGAAGCATCGATGTAACAATTTGATATGACCACATCTTCGCTGTCTATTACATCCAGCCCATCGTTATTCCAGTAAGTTTTACTGTCTACGGTAATGCCGTCGATAGACAGTTTTTTACATTGATCGTAGCCCTGGGTCCAGTTTGCGGGATTTGTAAGCGTAATACCGCTGATGTTGATGTTCGAGCATTTTTTGAACCAGATATTTGTCGGCCGCGCGCCGGGCCTGTCGTTGTTCAACGGATCTTTAAGTACGCCCCGGTGGACCATGGAGATGATGTTGTTTGCCAGTTGGTAACCTTGCCCGTCTATAACACCTTTTCCTGTAATCCCGATGTTATCCTGTTCATATGCCATGACCAAAGCCTTGCGGCCATGTTCTTTTTTATAATCGAAAGGATTTACCGAGCCGGTAATGACAGCGCCTTCAAGCAAGTGTATGGTTACATTGGATTTTAAGCTGACCGTACCGGTCAGGTACCTCCCGACATAGAATACCAACCTGCCTCCTCCGTTTTCATGGATGTAGTCGATCGCTTTTTGGATCGAATTTGTGTTTAGTGTGGTCCCGTTTGATTCTATGCCAAAGAAAGAAGCATGGTAATCCTTCGCCCAAACGTTTGCGGAACATAAGAACAAAACGGGAATCAGATAAGCTTTAAGCACATCTCTCATATAAAACTCGAATTACTGATTAGAAATGAATAAGTTAAAGGAAGGCGAAGCGCTTTAGCTCCACCTGCCTTTCTTCCTCAAGCGAGGATTTTCCTTAGCCCTTTTTATTGTCCGAAGGCCCGCCTATAACGGGCGTCCTGTCGGATGGATCGTTTTATTGATCCAGGTTCGGGTTGAGCAATACATCCGATTCGGGATATGGTGCGAAATAATCCTCTTTGGTGGGCATACTGACTATTGGCAACTCCGAAGGATGGCGGTCGGCCGCTGCTTCTTCGACCCTTTCGAGGCGGACCAAATCGTACCAGGGGGCCATGGCAAATTCGCCGCCGGCAAACTCCCACGAACGCTCCAGCACCACCGAATCGCGGAAAGCTTCATTGCTCAGACCTTCTGTCAGGTCGGGCAATCCTGCCCGGTTGCGCACCTGGTTTATCGCATCATAGGCCGGAGCATCGGCGGAAGATGCCATCGCCCGTGCCTCGGCATAGATCAGCAGCACATTGGCGTAGCGCAATACCACATTCGTGCGGCCGGATTTCCACCCGACATATTCCCATGGTTCGCTCCAGTCAAAGCCTTCCACCTCCCAGTATTTTTTGTAATACGGATGCGCCTGCAAGGTTTCTGTCCAGTCCAAAACAGAGCCATCTTCCATTGGAAATTCGGAGGCAAAAGTCGCGTCTTTCCTGGGGCCTGCGGGGAAATCGTTATAAAAATTGATCTCAGCATAATAAACATCCCAGCCCCCATACTCTTTGGGCTGGGCGCCCAAAGGAGCGCGATAACTCTTCCTGTAATCTACATTGTGGAACAATCCGAATACGATCTCATGATTGTTGTTGTTTTCGTATTTCCAAAGATCGGCATAATTACTCATCAAATCATATCCATACGTATCCTTTTTGTCGATTACTTCCTTGGCTTTTTCGGCAGCAAGCGCATACTTGGATTCGTCTTTTACCGGGTATCCGGCCATGGACAAATAAACATAGGACAACAGTGATTTTGCCGCCCCGCTCGTAAAGCCAATATGCTCTTTCACGCCTGACCAGTTTTCGGGCAGCATTAGTTCCGCATTTTTCAAATCCTCTATAATCTGATCGTAAACTTCTTTTGGTGAAGATTTTTCAGCCTCATACGTAAGCTTGTTTTCCGTGTACAACGGTATTTCGTTCCATATTCGCACAAGGGTAAAGTAACTGTATGCCCTTGCAAAATAAGCCTGGCCAGCAGCCTCCTGCTTTTCCTGTTCCGTTGCATCGGCTTTTTCATAGTTCAGGATTAAGTCGTTGGAAGCCGTGATTACCTGATACAGCATGGCCCAATATGCCCCGGTCTCTTTGTTCGCCCCGGTCGGATTAAAAACGTCATATTCCTGAAAGTAATTAAACCTCGAGGCGAGATCCTGACCGCCGAGTGTAGCGGCTGTCACACGGTCACTTTGAGCCGTATTTACTATTCTGTGGTATATGCCGGTCACGGCCAAATCGAGCTCTTCCGCATTCTGATAAAATGCTTCCGGAGCAAGCAAACCCCTGCTTTCCTCTTCTAAAAAATCGGAGCAAGAAAAAAACAAACTCACTACAAACAAGGAATATATGATCTTTTTCATAATGGTATGATTATTTATTATTTCAGTTTAAAAATCAAGTGCGACACCGAGTGTAATTATTTTCGGCAGCGGGTAAACGCCAAAGTCCAATCCCGAATCGGTATCGAGTTCACCTGTGGAAGAAACTTCCGGGTCGAAGCCCTTATAGTTGGTAAAAGTCAGCAGGTTTTGACCGCTGACCAAAAGTTTAATGTCGCCGATTTTTGCAGCATTCCGCGGAATGGTATAGGCGAGGCTAACGTTGTTCAGCTTCACGAAGCTGCCATTTTGTATCCACTTCGATGAGTTTAAATAGTCTCTGTTGGTACTGCTTTTGATGTTGGGCCAAATGGTGTTTTCATTCTGCGGGGTCCAATAGTCGGCAGCTTCTTTTAGCGTGATCGAGCGTGTATCCCCGGTAATCGTAGCGGCCGAGGCATAGGTCAGGTTGAGCACATCCCTGCCGTGAACTCCCTGGAGCAAAATATTTAGTTCGAAGTTTTTGTACCTGAATTGACTGTTCAACCCCCATGTAAAATCGGGATTGGCGTCTCCTATTACCTGATAGTCTGCCGCGCCGATTGTATAATCGCCATCCACATCTTCATATTTCGAATCTCCGGGCTGGCAGCCGTATTTAAGTGCTTCTTCCTGTTCGGAGGAACTCCAGATCCCCAGAAACTTATACCCCCAAAATGAGCCAAGCGCATAGCCGGGCATAATAACGAACGGACTGGCTTCCATGATCCCGCTGCCATAGGTGCCTCCGAAGATCCGCTCCTGATCACCGATACTGATCACTTCGTTTTTCAGGGTCGAGAAATTTAGATTGATATCCCAGCTAAAATCCGCTTTTAAAATCGGGACAATGTTTATGTCAGCCTCAAAACCTTTGTTTTCAATTTCTCCCAGATTTTGCGTAATGCTGGCGTCATCTCCGAAACCACTGTATGAAGGGATCAGCCTTTCGGTCAACAAATCTGTCGTGTTTTTCCTGAAATATTCAAACGAAAACGACAACCTGTTGTCCATAAAACCGAAATCCAGCCCTATATTGAACTGCTCGGTTTCTTCCCATTTCAGATTGGTGCTGGCAGGGATACTGGGCGTATATCCGGGGTAATAGGTACTGGTGGTGTAGGAATAGCCTGCCCCCGCCAAACTCGAAAAGGTGGCATAAGGGTCGATGGCCTGGTTGCCGGTGATCCCCCAGCTTCCCCTTACTTTCAAATTGTCAAATATTCCTAAATTCTTGACGAAAGGTTCTTCCGAAGCCCTCCAGCTAAGCGCGAATGACGGGAAATAGCCCCATTTGTTCCCTTCGGCAAATTTCGACGAACCATCGGCCCTCCAGGTTCCGGTAAAAAAGTATTTTGATTTGTAATTGTAGTTCGCCCTTGTAAAATAGGACAGCAATGACGATTTAATATAGCCGGAACTGATGGTTTGTGATGTGGCCAGCGATAAATTATTGTACCCGACAGACGAAACGCCAAGGTCTTTCCCAAAAGCTTCAAAATAGTTTGATACAAATTCCGACATTTCATACCCTCCGACGGCATTCAGGTTATGGCTATCGTTAAATGTCTTATCGTAAGTAATTGTCCCGGTAACCTGCCAGTTGAGCAAATCATCATACGTCCTTTGAGCCTCCGTCTGGTTTTCAAGGTATTTGTTTTTAAAACTCCGCTCTTCCAAAGCTCCCTTTTCAGCTCCGGCAATTACGTTTAATGTAAGATCATCAAAAAGTTCATATCTCAGATTGGCGTTTAATATTACCGACTGGCTTCGCTCATTCTCCAAACTTTCTTTGGCATACAGGTACGGATTCCTGTTTACGGAACCGTATTTATCCGTCTGATTGTAAGAACCGTCTTCATTGAAAATAGGTTCGGTGGGCGACCAGATCAGGGTTTCCCAGATTACCGCAGATTTTTTACTCCCCGACGTGGACAGGTGGGGATTCTTTTTGTCATTTTTTGTGGCATTCATGTTCATTCCCAACGACAACCGATCGTTAATGTCAAAATTAAAATTTCCCCTGAACGAGTACTTTTTTCGGTAGGTGTTGATAAGTGTCCCTTTCTCATCAATGTAGTTTCCGGAGATATAGTAGTTCATTTTCCCCGTTCCACCGGATACGGAGGCCTGGTAATTCTGGCTCATTCCGGTCTGGAATAATTCATCCTGCCAATCGGTTCCATAACCATTCCTGAATTTGTCCAAATCTTCCTGGCTAAATGCATCTTTGTCGTAATAATCGTTTATAAATCCGGCATATTCCTCGGCATTGAGCAGATCGTACCTGTTGCCCATTTGGCTAATGCCAATATTGGAAGATAACTTAACCTTTGGGGACTCTGATCTGCCCTCTTTTGTTGTAATCATGATTACCCCGTTGGCTCCTCTTGAACCATATATGGCTGTTGCCGAAGCATCCTTCAATATTTCTATGGATTCTATATCGAAAATATTTAACATCTCAAAGTCGGTTATGAAGCCGTCGACCACATAAAGCGGATCGTTGCCCCCGGAAATGGAATTGGCGCCTCTGATGCGGATCTTTGCTGCTTGTCCGGGTGATCCGGAAGAGTTGGAAACAGTAATCCCCGGAGCTCTCCCTTGTAATATCTGTGCAAAATCATTCATCGGATGATTTTCAAACGATTCCGACCGGATGGAAGACAAAGCTCCGGTTAAATCACTCTTTTTCGCTGTCCCGTAACCAATTACAACGATCTCCTCCAGGGCCTTGATATCCGGCACCATTGAAATATTGATCACCTTCTGGAGCGCCACTGTAATTTCTTCCTGTACATACCCTACCGAGCTGAATACCAGAACAGATGCTTCGCCCTGAACCTCCAGGGAATAATTGCCGTCGACATCTGTGACCGTACCGTGTGAGGTCCCTTTTACGATCACGTTGACCCCCGGAAGGCCCTGGTCGTCTTCCGAGGAAGTGACCTTGCCGGTGATGGTCACGCCCTGGATTACGATCTCTATGGATTTATCTTTCGCTTCATTCCGTAAAGGATTTACATTGATGTTGTTGTTTACCTGTTTGAAACGCAATTTGGCCTGTTTTGAAATCTGCAACAGGATCTCTTCTACGCTCTTCCGCTTTCCGCTAATGGAAAACCTCGTCTTGCTTTTCGCCACGACGTTGTTGTCGTAGGTAAACTGAAAATCTGTTTTTTGTTCCAGTTCGTCAAAAAGCTGCTCCAGGGAAGCGCCGTTCACATCAATATTGATGACCACGTCCTTTACGCTTACGTATCGCTGGGCATCACTGCTGCTCGCGATGAGCAGGTTCAGGAACAAACACTGAAGGAAAACTCCTATAAATGATAATCTCATGGCATACTTTAATAGCCTATGTAATTTTAATTTCATAACTTTAATCGATTATTAATAATACAATAATTAAGTGCATTGCCCGGGTGTATCGATGTCGGGCAACGCCAGTGGCAGACCGATAATAATTCCCCAATTATTATCGGTCTTTTTTCTATGTGTCGGGTCTTTTCATATATTACTTTTTAAATTTTACGATTACTTTCTTTTCATTTATCTCAAAATCGAAATTGACTACAAAACCAATGCTCGTGAGTACATTTTCAAGGTTTTGTTTTTCGAATATCCCGGTGTAACTTATTTCTGCCTCCGGGTTGTTTATTAATTGAATATCAACGCCATACCACCTTTTGAGTGTGGTGATGATATCCTCAAGCCCGGCCTCCTTGAAATACAAGGTGCCGTCTTTCCATCCTTCCACCTCTTCGGGATCATAGGACGAAACGGAATCAAACAGTCCTTTGCTTTTGTCGTAGTGCACCTGCTGTCCGGGCGCCAGGTTAATCTTGTCCGCTGTTCCGTTTCCATCTATCGAATCCCGTTTCCGGATCGATACCTTACCGGTGGACAGGCTAATGTATACCTTTTCATCGTCGGGATAATCATTTACGTTGAATGAGGTGCCAAGTACTTTAATATTCAGGTCCCGGGTGATTACATAAAATGGTCTTGCAGGATGGTGTGTTACATCAAAGAATGCTTCTCCTTTCAACCACACCACCCGGGCGGTATCGGAGAACTCATTGTAAAAAGCTATTTCACTTTCGGAATTCAGATGTACAATAGAACCGTCTTTCAGATGTATGGTGGATTTCCTGCCGGCATTATTCAACTTCTTTACAAGCGCCGGGACAGATACCTCTGCACGGTTTGTTTCGAATTGTGAACGCAGTACGAAGACCGAAACGACAACAGCTGCAATTGCCGCCGCATATTTGAGGAATGTATAGACGATCTTTGACGTTTTAGCCCCGGCTTTTACCTCTCCGGAGGAGTTCGCGCGTTTCCAAACCTCATGCTTAATCTCTTCACTTCTTAAAACGCTGTATTTCTTGGTGTTCGGTGATTTCCAGTGGCGTTGTAATGTCTCAAAAACAGCCTTGTTTTCTTTGCTTTCAGACATCCAGGATTCTAATTTCTTGTCCTCCCTGGCATTTGACCTGTCGGTGAGTTGCTTGGAAATAATGGAATAGATGTTCTTTTTATTCATTAAAAATATCAGGTGTTTCATCTATATGACACAACAATTTCGGAATCCCGTAACAAAGTGGATTTTTTTTTATTTATTTCCGACGATCGGAAACACAACAGGCATTTTACAGGAAAAAAAATAAAAACGATCTCGGAAAGATCTTCCGGATCCTGGGATGTTGCCGTTGGTCTTTAAGATAAGCTTTGAGCGTCAAACACAACTCCTTGATGGCCAGTTCGAGGTGCTTTTCTACTGTCCTGTGAGAAAGCGAGAGCAACTCCGCAACTTCTTCGATGTACAACCCGTCTTCGCGAATAAGCCGATACACCGTTTGCCGCTGTGCGGGGAGCTGACCGACGGCGTTATCTAACAGGATCATTGTTTCGAAGTCTTCGGCAAAGGTTTCCGGTTCTTCGGTCTCATCAATCAAATAGTCCTCCAACTGCTCAATACTGTCGAGGGTTTGATTTTTCTCTTGATCGCGAAGCCACGACAGGCTCTTATTTTTTACGGCCCGGTAGAGGTAGGGCCCTATTCGCCGGATATTCTTCAGTTTATACCGATCTTTAAGGATATTGTAGAATACGTCCGAGACAACCTCCTCCGCTCCGGAGGGCAGTTTGGTATACCGTACACTGAAGCTAAAAAGCTTTGGGTAATAAAAGTCAAATAAAATGCCAAACGCTTTTTTATCATTGTCCCGCACAACCTTTTCCCAAACTTCCCGGATATTCGTCATTTATAGATTAAACCTTGACAACAGACAAATCTATTGAAAAACCCATGGACACGAAAACGATTAGACAGTTTTGATGTCGCAATTCGTATGTTCTTCAGACAACAATATCAGGCGCTGCCGTGGTTTGTCTCTTTGCAAACCGCTGAAACCATGATTTCAATTGATTTACTGATTTTCATTGCTGTTTGATTTTGCCGTTCGCAAAGGTAAATCCTTCATTTCAGAAACGGAATTGAGCCCGGAATGACTCGTCTCAATTCGTCAATATTCGAAAAACACCGCTGTATGACATCGGTTTTACATGCCGGCAGCAAGGGCGCATAAAAAGCGGATCAATCATTTCTTTTTGACCTGCTGAAATCACTCCCTGGTCTTCAGCCAAACTTCCGGATATTTGCATCAGATCAAAAACCGGTAATTAAAGGATAGCAACAGACTTTTTCTGTCCCCGATAATACCCCCTTCTGTCCTGAATTGAAATCTTTTATTAAACTGATATTGCGCTCCGATAATCATGTTCCATTCCTGTTTTACCTCCTTCTTCAGGGAATAGGTGATATCCGTATTTTGGATGGGTTCATCGGTTCGAAGATTATCTGCGATCGCTTCAACCAATTCTCCCAGCGGTTCACAAATGATGCCCGAGCCCGGCCTGTCGCAATTTTCTTCCTCCCAGCCCGCATACCAATCTTCCAGCCGGTCGGCAAGATTTTGATCGGCACCGGGAAAGATTTGCCGGAACGAGACCCTGCCGGAAGTGTTTTGTTCAATGCGTTGGCGGAAAGCCCCGACCCATATTGCCAGATTTTTGTAGGGTTTTTCCTTATTGACAATTGTACTGCCAAATCGCACACTGAAATTGCTGACGTTTACCGGTTTATCCAGCGCCTCAATAAAACTCCATGAAGTATTGTAATCCAGGGCAAACCAGCCCGGTCCGAGGCCACCTGCAATATTGGTCCCAAATCCGGCGGCCATGGCATCAAAATCGGTATTGGTCTCGATCTGAACTGGTTTGGCAAGCTTGATATACGTATCGTTTTTCCCGTAGGCGAATATTCCGTAGACATTCCAGAACGGCAATATCCATACATCCGGCCTAAAAGTGAGCGCCCATGTACTGGCCGTCGCTTTTTCAAACGTGACAATCGTATCCAGCGGAATAGGATCTATTGAATTATCCGGTCCTTCAAACCCGACATTCAGATCGGAGATAACGATATTTTGCGATTGTGTAAAATAATTGACCATCACCCCCGCAGGATATGGAATATCGAAACCGGCATTATAGGTCTTTTCTCCCAATACAGGCAGAAGGTAGGGGTAGTTCAAAGATTTCAGACTATCGATATACGCCTGCTGTTTTTTGCTGATAAGCTTTTGGAAATTCTGCGCCTTTAAAACAGCGTTTGTGCAAAGAAGCATCGCAATAAAAAAAAAGGGACTTCTCAGTCCTTTTATGTATCTATTCTTTTTGATTGTGGTATTGTTCATGGAACAGCTCGCAGTTAGGATCTGATTACAAATAACAAAAATAGTATGGTAAAGTCGAATCAAAATTCCGCAAAACCTGGCCCGTCATTGAATTTTACAGACACTTTTATAAAAATCTGCGGAATTTTGATGTAATAAGGTATTTAAAACCTGTAAATTGGGCAACAATGTATAGAACAATAACGATCTCTGTTTTCTCTCGATTTTGTTAAGTTCAAACCAATGAATGAAATGCGATTAGTTTGTGCTTTTCTTTTATCCTCCTCTATTTTAACTGCTTGGGAATTACTCCCGGCGACCGGACCTGGGGAAGATCTGGATCTCGAAACTGGCGCAGGTTTGTTTAAGAATCCGGAAGATCTGCAAAATTTTGAAAAGAGAATTCATGTGGAAGAAAACGAAATCAATAACCTGGATCTCAATTAATACGATAAAGTTGACGTTGTTGAAGTTGCAGTATGGGAACAATGAAACGCGCACACGCTTGTGCGTTGGGCCGTATTCGGGATTTCCGGGCCATCGCTACCCTCGAAATAGAAAGCACGAATAAAATGAAATCACGCATCAGGTCATCGGTGATTGAAGCACGAACCAAACCATAGCCGTCAGATTATTATGAAGACCACATTCCGACACCTACATACCGGATCGATCAGACAGTATATTACATGTTTCCTACTTACACTCACAAGTATATCTCTTGCCCAGGAGGCAGATGAAGTTTCTATGGATGAGCTCAACCGCCAACTGGAAAATCCTTTATCCCGCTTCTGGTCTTTAATTTTGCAGGAAAACATCAATTTCAACACCGGAAATCTTGTGGACGGCACGCAAATTTCAAATGTGCTCAACTTCCAACCATCACTGCCCCTGCCTGTGGCAAAAACAAAGATGTTGCTCATCAGGCCTGTCTTTCCGCTCGTTACTGCCCCCCGAATCGATGATGAAGGGATGATCAATGGGCGTGAAACCGGCCGCGGCGACATGAATGTATTCACGATGCTTGGCCCGGATAAAAAGGACGGGATCATTTGGGGCTTGGGGATGACGTTTACTTTTCCAACGGCATCGTCCGAAAACCTGGGCAATGGCAAAGTGCAATTGGGACCGGCGGCAATGGTCTTGAGCATTACGCCCGATTGGACGATCGGAAGCATCGTTCAGCACTGGAGTTCGGTTGCGGGGGACATGAGCAGGCCGGATGTGAGGAGAACAGATATTCAATATGTCGTGCGAAAACAAATCAAGGGGAAAGGAATGTCGGTCGGGATGGGGCCGAACGTCTCGATCAATTGGGAAGCTTCCAAAGGAAATCGGGTAAATCTTCCCGTTGGGCTTGGCATAACCAAAACGGTAAAATGGGGAAAAACTCCGTGGAAATTGCGCTTGGAGCCCCAATACGCAGTGATCAAAGAAAAGGATTATGGCGCAAGATGGAATATAAGAATTCAGGTAGCGCCCATAATCAATAATCCATTCTTTTACATGGAATCCATGAGATAATTACACAAATTGTTTCGTTCAAATGACTTAAACCAAGGTTTTGATGCCATTGCCAAATTAGACTCTATATAAATAAAACAGATCAACTATTTATCCATTACATAACAATCATGAAAACACACACAATAAAAAGCATGTTGATGATGCTGGTATTATTTATCGCTCTTGGCGCTGCAGCGCAGGATGAAAGCAGCATGACGGAAATAGTCGGCGGGCTGAAAGAACCGCTGGATCTTTCTGATAAACAGGTCGCACAGGTTCAGACCTTACTTACGGAATATCGCGCAAAGATGGACGGTATTCTTCTCAAGTATGAAGATCAGGATGAGCCCGATGTAGGCGCGATGATCGGTGAAATAAGAGGTGCAAGAGACGGATACGGAAAAGATCTTCAGGGAATATTGTCCAAAGAGCAATATGAAAAATATCGGACTAAGGTAGATGGCATACTCGCGGACATGTTCAACGATCTGGCGGAAATACGCCTGATGGATGTACAACCTCAACTGGACTTAACGGATAGCCAGGTCGAACGTCTGACCCCCATTCTGGGCAAGAGTATGTTAAGTACGGTGCGATTATTATTTGAAAATGCGGGAACAAGGTTATCTTTACCTAAAAAAGTAAGTATCGGCAAGACCCTCAAAAAAATCGAAAAAGAAAAGCGGGCCGGCATGGATCAGATCATGACACCGGAACAACTTGCCGCCTATGATTCGTATAAGGAAGAGCAAAAAAAGAAAAAATAGGCTTGATAGCTCAAAACAATAATTCAATTTTAATCAATTCAAAAAAATCAGAAAAAATGAAAAAAGTTAATTCTATATTCCTGTTTACCGTTTGTATTTCAATACTCGGTTGTTCCGGCATTAAAGTAACAACCGATTCCGAGAAATCAACCGATTTCAGCAAGTACAAATCATTCAGCTTTTTGGGTTGGCAAGATGACAGCGATAAGATCCTGAATGATTTCGACAAAAAAAGGATAAGGGATGCCTTTAAAGATGAGTTTAAAAAACGCGACCTCAAATACAAGGAAAGTGACGGAGACATGACCATTTCACTATTTCTCGTGGTGAACAAAGAGACGAGCGTTACTGCGTACACTAACTATTACGGTGGCGGCGGATATGGAAGGTATCGCCGGTATGGTTATGGTTGGGGCGGATCTTCCACTACGTCTTACAGCGAAAATGATTATCTGAAGGGAACCCTTGTTATGGATGTTTTCGACGAAAAAACCGGGGATCAGATCTGGCAGGGCGTCGCCGTTAAAACCGTTGAAGAAAAGCCTGAAAAGAGAGAAAAATCCATACCAAAGACCATTACGGCGCTCATGAAGAAATTTCCCGTAAATGCGGCGGATTAGATCTCTACCCAAATGAGGCTCAAAGCCTTTACCGGTATTTTCCTGTTGTTTATTTCATGTTCGGGGCTACAGGCCCAGGAACATGATCCGGATCATCGCACCGGTGAATCGCATGAATTTAAGCGTCACCGCATTGCCCTCATCATTGGCCACGGGCACGTGTTCGGCGCAGAAAATATAGACAACAAAAAAAGCATCATTACCATACCTACCTGGGGACTCGATTATCAGTATTGGGTGAACCCAAAATTCGGATGTGGGTTAAAAAGCGATATGGAAATCATGGAATATCTCGTAAAGACCGACAACGGGACACTCCTGGAACGTCAAAACCCTTTAATTATCTCCACCGTTTTCCTGTATCATCCGGCCAGGGGATGGAATTTCCTTATTGGTCCGGGTATTGAATTTGAAGAGGAACATAATTTTTTTGTCGTTCGTACCGGGGTGGCCTATGAGTTTGAACTCGGGAATCACTGGGATTTTTCTCCGGAACTGATATTTGATCTTAAAAATGGAAGTATAGGCGCGATTACCTGGGGAATAGGAGTTGGAAAACGATTTTAACATATAATTATGAAACTACTTAAAATTGGATGCACAGCCTCATGTGCTCTTTTCTTAAACCTCGCGTTCACGATTGCTCAGCCATACGACTTTGATTCGTTGTACAATCACAGCGCATCCTTCAAGAAAGCTTATAAGGCGTCAATAGAATCATACGACTTATTCAATCGCGATAAGGTCATGAAAGTTACCATTGAATCGGATTTCAAAAATCTTGTAAAACGCAAATATAAGGATGAATACCAGCCGGCAATATTTCGCTATTATTTTAGGGATACACTGGTCATAAAACGCAACATCACCATTAAACCGAGGGGAAATATGAGAAAAAGCAGTTGCTTTTTCCCTCCGATCAAACTCAACTTCAAAAAAAAGGAAATGATCGTAAAAGAAATGAAAGAGTTTGATAAGATGAAGATGGTATTGGACTGCAAAAAAGGGAAAACCTACGAGCAATATCTCCTTTCGGAGTACTATGTCTATAAAGTGCTGAACATGCTCACCGATTACAGTTTCAGGGTACGACTTGTACACGTGACCTATGTGGACACCAGCGAGAAATACAAGACGAGCACCAGATATGCGTTTATTATTGAGAGCAAAGAACAATTGGCCGGTCGAGTCGATTGCATCCCCGTCGACACGAAGAATGTGAGCGACCGGTATACGGACATACCCGCATTGGTAAACACGTATCTGTTTCAGTTTATGATTGGCAACACAGATTGGTCTATTCCCGGAAGACATAATATTCAGATGATTAAATCCACGGATCCGACGAAGCAGAAACCTTATGTGATCCCCTATGATTTCGATTATTCCGGAATGGTAAATACGAGCTATGCCGTGCCGGATGAAAACCTGGGGATCGAATCCGTAAGAGAGCGGGTATACCGAGGTGTCTGCCTGCCCGAATCGATCATCAAAGCGGGGATCAATGCTTTTATCGAAAAGAAAAAGGACATTTATGAGCTGTACGAAGGTTCATTGCTGCTGGATAAAAACAACAAAATGAACTCGATCAAATATCTCGACGAGTTCTACATGATCATCGAAAATGAACGCAACGTAAAAAGGGATATCGTTGATTCTTGCCGGTGACGTCATGCACTGTTTAAATCCTATGTGAAATCCAATGCTGCAGCGCGAATATTTGATTCTAAAAAATTGAAGATCCCTTCCGGGATCTTCATCATAGAAATCGAGGTAATCACTAAAGTCCTATTCCGTGAGTAAATCCGGAACACTTCACAACAACCACTGAAACACTCTATAACTGATTAATGGTTCAATTAATTACCAATCATAAATTCAGACGAAAACTACTCCGGATAAAATCAATCCGGAAACTTAATAATTGTTGACAAATGTGGTTGTCTACCTCAACTGAAATGCAATATATGTGTGGATGTATGTCGAATCAACAGGCAATTATTATACGGACGCTTTAACTTCTTTAACGGTCCTTTCATGCATCCAAACGAGTTTACTTTCACAAGCTATCGGTCATATGCGCTTATTTCAGGGTTTACGCACCGATAAATAAAAATCCGATCCACTCAATAACTGAAACGTTCCTGTACATAAAGCAAGATTGCAATCATGTCCATATATCCTTTAGTTTGCCCCCGAAAACCGGATGACGCAGATGAGATGAATTAAGACTCTCGAATCGCACTTTTTAATTCTTAATATGTTTTGCGTTGCTTATGAATATTCATCTTGCCAAAATCATTTATCCCGGGTTCATATTCTTATACATTTCATCTCACGTTTTCGGCCAGGAGTCTGAACCGTTCGCACGCCATCCTTCCGATAGAGAATTGTTGCAATTGGCAAGCGATTTAGCCGGTGAAGGGGATATTAAAGAAGCTACAAGGCACATCAATAGTCTGGGCATGAAAGCTTGGGAAAACAAGGATTTTGTTCAAGCCATTGATTACTTCAACCGGTCGATCGAATTAAACGGAACGATTGGAAACGAAAGTGGTATTTCCAAATTGAACAGTAATCTGGGAATGATCTATGCGGATCTCAGGGAGTATGAAAAATCCCTTTCCTACTTTGATCTTTCACTGAAATATCGACTTTCTGCCAACAGCAAAAATGAACTGATTGCTACGTACATCAATAAAGCTGTGGTGTTGAACAACTTGAAACGGTATGACAAAGCTGCTGCCGCTCTGGAGAAAGCCCTTTCGATTGCTACGGAAATGAATGACATATCCTATATGAAAAGCTGCTATGGAATGTTGGCGGAGACCTATGAAAAAAGTGGGAATCAGGCTAAAACGATGCACTATTTCGACCTGTACAGAACTTTCCATGAAATGATCCAAAGGGAAAAAGTAAACAGAACAAAACGCGAACTGCAAACAGCGCAACTTCAGGTCATGAAAGAAGAGCTCAGCCGGAAAGAAAAAGAAATTGAATTACTGGAAGCTTATAAGAAATTAAACGAAAAAGAAGAAGTCTTATCACAATTGGGCAAACGCGCGCGCCAGCTTATGGAGACAAACAGTAAGCAACAATTAGCTTTAAGCTTGCTGGAGAGTGAAAATAAACTTGACAAAGCGATCATCCATAATGACATTATGGATAAAAAATTACAGAAAAACATTATCTGGACGATCGCAACCGGCCTGGTCTTGTCCATTTGGTTAACATGGTTTTTTTACAGGAATAACACGTATAAAAGAAAGCTGAATGACCGGCTGCTCGATCAAAATGAAGAAATCAAAACCTTAAACAACAACCTTGAATCACAGGTCAAAGCCCGAACGGAAAAACTCCGTAAAGCCATGCATCAATTGAAATTGCAAAACAGCAATCTTCAACAATTCTCCAGTGTCATCTCACATAATCTCAGAGCTCCGATTGCGTCGATCATGGGATTAAATAATATTATCAATCTTGAAAATCCTTCGAATCCCACCAACTTTGAAATATTAAAACATATCCGGACGGAAGTCAACCATTTGGATGTTGTGGTTCAGGATCTTTCGTTCTTAATGGATATCAGGGATGCCAAAGACTTACCCTACCATCCTGTAAAGGTTTCTTCCGTATTCCGTTCCATAACAACTCAACTGGGCGCAGAAATAAAGAAATCCGGTGTGCAGATAACCCTCGATGATGCAAAATGCAAGGAGATCGTAACGGTAAAGCCTTATTTTGAAAGTATCCTGTATAATCTCACGTCCAATGCTATAAAATACAGGTCAAGACACGCCCCTTGTGTACGGATAAAAACGGCTTGGTTAGATCGCAAGTATTTTATAGAAATTATAGATAACGGGATAGGTATTCATAAAGATCATCTATCCCAAATTTTCCTCCCCTATAAGCGATTTAATGATCGAGTGTGCGGAAAAGGGCTCGGGCTTTATATTGTAAAGGAACAAATTGATGCCTTGTCCGGGGAAATCGATGTATCCAGCGAATTGAACAAAGGAACTACTTTTTCCATAACATTTCCAACTAATAATCACATTGCACAATGAAATACATTTACTTACTCATCGGTATTTTTTCGTTTGGGTTCGCGAATGGCCAGCATCTTCACCACGGACCAAAAGCATTTACGGATTCCACAGGACGCTATTATCAGCAGGCTTCGATGCCGGTCTATATCTTTATAAGCGCATCCAAAGATTCAATGCCTGTGTTGCTGCAGTCAAAAGCCTCCGAACAAATACAACTGGAAGGCCATGGCATTCATAAATTAAAACATGAAAATTATATCACCCATCAGAACGACATCTATGAAATATATGCCGACGGCAAATCCCCGGTGACCCGCATCCGGTTTTTAGATGCGCCATCGTATACGAATAACAAGATGGCCTTTTATGGCGCCGGATTGAAAATCGCTCTTACCGCCGACGATGAAATGTCGGGAGTTGAACATACCTATCATGCTTTGAACGGTAAAAATTTTACAGGCATGGATCGTAAAGTTATCTCGTTTGACAAGGAAGGTGAATACCACTACTCGTACTACTCCGTAGATCGAACAGGAAATGCTGAGCCGGTGCATAATAAAGAATTTATCGTCGATCTATCGGCGCCTTTGACCTATCATCACATTATTAGCATTTCTTCCGAAGGCGTCATCTCTACAAATTCGACTATTTATCTCACCGCCCACGACAGCGCTTCAGGGCCGGGTATCACCTATTACAAATTCGATCAGGAAAACTTCAAGGAATACACCGGTGGTAATATCCCGTTTACCTACCTGGAGGATGGTGATCACGCCTTAACCTATTATTCTACGGATCATGTGGAAAACAGGGAAAGCGAAAAAAGCGTCAAATTTTACCTCGACAAAACGGCGCCGATCATGTCGGCAGATATTCTTGGAGACAAATTTCTCGTGGAAGATAAGGTATACTTCTCAGGCAGAACAAAGCTTAAACTAACTGCAGTAGATAATAAGTCCGGAGTGAAAAGCGTAAAATACACCATTGATGAGGGGGAAGAACAGGTGTATATGCAGCCATTTTACCTGCCGAATATATCTGGAATTCATCGCGTTAAATTTCATGCGGTCGACCGTTCGGATAATCCTACAAGCGATAATTTCATGCATTCTGTCGGAGTAATCTACGTAGACTTAACAGGTCCGTCCCTCTCACATTCGTTCGACGGCCCTACATTCATTAAAGGAAATGATACGTATCTAAGCCCACTATCGGAAATCAAAATATCCGGTGAGGACCTGGAATCCGGGCTAAACACACTCTCATACCGCCTGACGAATGCCGACAAAGATTCATCCTATACACATCCTATACGTTTTAAGCAAAGAGGAAGACATACCCTGCAGTATTTCGGATACGACCATGTGAACAATAAGAATTCGAAGTCAACCACATTCATTGTCGATGATCAAGGCCCGGAGATTACCTATGAGTTTTCGAGTCCGCCAAATGCAAACGAAAAATACCCCAGTTATACCACCCTGTTTCTGGCTGCAATGGATAAGGAAGTAGGTATTGGGCGAATTACTTACAGGATAAATAAAGGTAAGGAAAAAACCTATCAGTCACCGATTCGAAGATTTGGCAAGAATAAAGAAATATTGATAATCATTAAAGCATACGACTTATTGAATAACCTGACCGAGACCGAACTTAGGTTTGTCACCGGGGATTATTAATCCAAGATAAAATTCCGAAATGAATCAAGGGTGCCTCGAAAAATGCAGTTCCTGAAAATGGGAAAAAATATTATTTGTTCAAAAGTTTGACATCATGAATTCGGTTTTAAATATATTGTTAATCGTACTCGCGATCCATCTATTGATAGTGGGGTTCATCCTTGCATTCAGGTATTTCAGGCTACAAAAAGGGAAGAATTCGTGCGATACCTTATCGATCACCCTCCTCAACCAATTCAGATCGATGGCTCCGAATTTTGAAAACCTGGAAGAACTGCAGGATTATCTTGAGATGATCCGTGAATATGTAAAGCTATACGAAAATGACCGGGACTTTTTGATCCAATACAACGATATTATAAAAGAGATAAGAAAGCGCATCCTTAAATAATTCAAGTTATTTGCGACCTTTTACGGGTTTGCCAAAACTGCGTCCTAGCACAAGCCCAAAGCTAAAAGCATCGTAGCTGTCCTTGTTTATATAACCGGCTGAAAACGCAATCCTCCAATCCATGCTCTTTAAAAAGGTGTATTCCGCTCCAAAATACCGAATCCAGAATGTATGGTGAGGGTCGGTTTCAAAACCGGTGCCGGCATAGATCGAAATATCAGGAAAAAATTCATACAAAACGACAGCGCTAAAAAGAAATACGTTTTCGCGTTTGATAAAGGATTCATGATCTTGTTCTACTTCAATATTTAACAGGGCCAGCTCATTGTATGACCCAATAGCCCACTTAGGAGAAAGTCGATGTTCATAGTCTATCCCGAATGTAGGAGCAAGTACATATTGTTCTTTGCCATTGAACGAATTGCGAGTTCCTCGAACTAAAGTATTTCCCAGAAATAGCCCTGCCTTATGTCTTTTTACTTCATGTAATTTTTCAGGAGTGTGATTGCCCCCGGCCAATACAGCTCCATATAGAAACACAAGATAA
>JAKSDO010000128.1 GCA_022360055.1 Cytophagales bacterium
ATCCGTAATACAGCCCTATGTTATTAGCTTCCCGTGGGGATTTGGCACACCGTCTATGTTTGATGCGGATTTTATCAAGCTCAGAGAGATTTCTCTCGGGTACCAGTTGCCCGTTTCAACGGTCAACCGGATAGGAATGAAAAGCGCCGTAGTCTCGATTTATAGCAGGAATATTATGTTGTGGACGAAAGATTCCGATTTTGGAATTGACCCGGAACGCGCTTTCCAGGCAGAGTCCGGTTCCGGAAACCGGGGCACCCAGTTCAAGCAAGGTATCGAACGGTATAATGTGGACCCCTGGGTGGTGCCGATAGGATTTAAATTAGATCTGACATTTTAAGCCTAAACGTAGAAATCATGAAAACATATAAAAATAAAGTAACAATCGTATTGGCTACTGTAGTGGCATTGGTATTTTCATGTAAAGATCTGGACGAACTGAATATAAACCCAAACGGCGTTGATCCTGCCGACGGTCACCCGAATTTATTGATGGCAACCGTCATGACAGGCGTAGCCCAGACAGTTGTCGAGCTGGGTTACGGAGATATTGCCGGAGTTGTGCAGCATACGCAAAAGGACGGGTGGTCCGGCGGACATAATGATTACGACTGGGTTTCGGGCGGACAAAGCTGGAGCGGATATTATGGAATACTGAGAACCAATGATGAGATGCTTAAAAAAGCCGAGGAGATGGAACTCGACTTTCATAAGGGCGTCGGACTGGTGATGCGCGCATACACCTTCGGGCTGATTGCAGACCTATGGGGTGACGCTCCCTACACCAATGCCCTAAAAGGCGAAGAAGGCGGCGAAGAAAACCTCAAGCCTGTCTATGACGATCAAAGGGACATCTATATGGGTATTCTTGCGGATTTGGAGCAGGCCAATACCCTGTTGTCGGGCACTCAGGATTCATATTCGGATATCATTCCCGCCCAGGACGTTTTCTATGCGGGCGATGTGTCGAAATGGAGAAAATTTGCCAATTCTTTAGCGCTGAGGTATTTTATGAGAATATCGAATAAAGAAGAGGCAATTGCCAAAGCGGGAATCGAAAAGATTGCCGGAGATCTGGCGAATTATCCCATTATTACTTCTACGGATGACGATGTAATGATGGATTATATCGGCGCCTCCACATATGATTCCTGGCCAAACAACACTGTTTTTGACCGGAGTACTTCGGGCGGCTACAACAGGGTCAAATTATGCTCTACGCTTATTGAAAAGTTACAATCGCTCGATGATCCACGGATTGCGGTCTACGCGGATAAAATTGAAATTCCGTTGGTGCTTGAACCCGATTGGGAAGATGATCGCGATGAGATCATCGACGGCAAGCGCCATGTCGCTCAAAATATCGTAGACGATTACGAGGCGAATTGGGGAGTGCCGGTAAATTTTGATCAGGAATACATTGGGTTGCCTCCCTCGTCTCCGACGGGTGGTACGTACAATTTAAATCCCGATTTGGCCCAGGGGACACTTAATCCTCATTGCTCTCAATTGAACAGCATGTATAAGGAAACTGCCGGACCATTGCTTCAAGCCCGGGTAATGGCTGCCTCTGAAATATTGTTTATTCTGTCTGAAGCGGCACTCAAAGGATGGTCGGTCGGGAATGATTCCAAAGCGTATTACGAAGCCGCGGTCCAGGCTTCCTTTGAAACATGGGGAGTGGCAGACGAATACGATGCATACATTGCTGGGGCGGCAGCTCATGACGGAACGCTGGAACAGTTGATTGAACAAAAATGGATTGCGAACTGGACAACCGCTTCGGAAGCATGGTTTGATTACAGAAGAACCGGTTTGCCGGACCTGGAAACCGGCCCCAGTGCAAGGCGGCAGGCCATCCCGCTGAGATTTTATTACATGTTGGAAGAGATCCAGCTCAATCCGGACAACGTAAACGCCGCCATTGAGAAGCTGGAAGCTACAAGTTTTACATCCCCGGACCCTAAAAATAGTGCGTGGTCGAGACCATGGCTGATCCAAGGCACCAATAAGCCCTGGTAACCATCGACCGTTTTTTTGATACAATGAAAAACCGGACCTGGCAGGTAATGACCTGTCAGGTCTTTGAATGTACAGGCCCCCGTTCTTCCGTTTCCAGTTTTTTGACATGAAACCGGCAGGCCCGGAGCAAATTCAGGACACACGCAAGCATGATTATACTTCTCTGTGTGCCGGCAAACTATAAAAATATAAACAGATGAAACAGGCCATGCCTGAGATAATTATTGAGATAAACAAGATCATGATGATCAACGGCACATGGTGAGGTTTCTGCAAATTTTAAACAGATGAAACCGGCGTGACCGGAGCAAATTAAGGACACATACGAGCATGATGATAGTTCTCTGTATATCAGCTAACTGAAAAAACATAAACACATGAAGAAATTTTTTAAAATAACCGGCGCCGTGGTTCTGATTATAATTCTCTTTCTTCTCTGGGCGATCCGGAGGGTCGATTATACACCGTATTTTGAGACCGGATATTATCGCTCTACCATGGAAAGGTTGGATAGTTTGTCGTTAAATTCAACGGGAAAAAAAGGTCGGGTTTACGTTGGATTTGGGAAGCGAAGCATTACTCCGAAATTACACGGCCAGGAAGATGACCCGTCCGTCGGAGAATTCAGGGAGATCCCATTATCCGGTTACGGTGGCAGAAAGGGCGCTCCTGCCACCGGAATCCATGACAGTTTGTTTGTGAAGACCTTTGCTTTAAAAGTGCGGGACAAGTTAATGATCTTTGTCGGATCGGATCTGCTTATCATGCCGCCGGACGTCAGTAAAAGGACGGATGGGTTGATCAAAAACAAAATCGGACTGACCCGAAGCAATATCTTTTACTCGGCGACACACACCCATTCGAGTGTAGGCGCATGGTCCGAGGGAACAGTCGGGGAATTGTTCGGAGGTGCCTATAATCCCACGGTAGTGGAGTGGTTGTCCACAAAGATCTCGGAAGCGATTGAGGCGGCCGTCGATGATCTGAAACCCGGGCGCCTTGGAATTGGGAACTTTCGTGCACGGGCTTTTGTGCGGAACCGTTTGGTCGGAGAAGATGGCGAGGTGAACGACGACTTCCTGGTCGTACTTGCAGAGCAAAACGGCGGGAAAAAGGCCGTATTAGGTTCCTTCGATGCGCACGCCACAACCATTGGAGCATGGAATATGGAGACAAGCGCTGATTTTCCCGGATATTGGCAACGGAAACTTGAAAAGAGCGGGTTTGATCTTTCGATATATTTTGCCGGCAGCGTAGGCAGCCATTCTTACCAAAGCAAAGGGGAGAAATTTGAAAAATCCAGGTACATCGGAGAGGCACTCGCAGACAGTGTTGTGAAATATGCGCAACGGATCTATTTAAAAGACACCATCGAGCTGTCCTCGATGACGTTGAAAATAGACTACCCGGAATTCCAGATCCGAATTTCCGATGGCCTTCGGTTAAATCCGGTACTGGGTAAGAAACTGTTCCCCAATGTCGGGGATGTTTATTTGCAATCAGCAAAAATGGACAGTTTGATTTGGGCGACATCCCCGTGTGATTTTAGCGGAGAAACTACCCTGATGTACAAAAATGCAATGCATAAAAAAGGATATCGGGCCATGGTGACCAGCTTCAATGGCGGCTACACCGGGTATATCATTCCGTGCAAGTATTATCATCTCAACGAATACGAATCAAGATTGATGAATTGGTTTGGCCCGGCTTATAATCCGTACGTAAATTATTTGATTGGCGATATGATGGATAGGGTTTCGGAGGCAAATTAAGCATTTTTCGTTCCCCGGGTCCGGATTTTTCATGCAATGCGGGTTCGAGTGTCTCCCCCGGACCTTGTTATTTTATAAATACTTTTCCAAAAACCGGTCGATGTAAAACTGGCAGTATTCGTTTACCTCAACCGATAGATCCATCGTATGCGGCCAGCCTTTGAGCCTGTGGTATTCATGCGGGACTCCCGCTTTTGCGAGCCACGATGCCAGCGAATCGGATTGACGGATCGGAACCAGCGAATCGATCGTACCGTGAAATATCAGGGTTGGGGGATCTTCTGCCGAAATATAGGTTTTTGGAGATGCGGCAATATATCTGCCGGGATCGAGCTCGTATGCGGTATCGAGAAAATCCCGGACCTGATAAGTGCCGGTAGCATAGGGAGTTGTGAGATCCGCCGGGCCATACAGATCAATTACAGCTTTTATGTTTGGGTTTTCGTGGATTTCACAATCCCGATTGAAGCGCTCTTCATTCGTTCCGAATCCATTCATTAGCGCCAGGTGCGCACCGGCCGAACCGCCAATAAGCGCGATCCTCTCCCGGTCCATGCCGTATTGCTCGGCATGTTTTGCGATCCATTTTACAGCGCAATTTACGTCCTGGACTGCCGCCGGAAACGGAGCTTGTTTTACGAGGCGGTAAGATACGGTGGCGGTAACATACCCCTTTTTTGCATAGTCGATAAGATAGGGGAGGTAGTCGGATCTTTTGCCGGTCCTCCAGGCGCCGCCGTGAATAAAGATCATCACCGGAGCGGGTGTACCGGCGTCCTTAAGCTTATATATGTCTAACTGCAGCGAAAGTGAATCGACCTTTTTATATTCGAGATTTTTGTATACCGCAATTTCATCGGGTACGGCCGGCTGGGTTTCGATCAGATCCAATACCCCCAACCCATAGGCTATTTTGAGCAAGGTTTCGTTTAGATACCCCTTTGGAGGAGGGAGTGGCCGGTTTGGGTCGACCTTTTTCGTCGCGCAACTTATTGTCACAAGAATGACCGGCAGCATATAGCATGGTAACTTTCTCATAAAACTATCGAATCGGTGGTGTGCGACTCATTTCAAATTTGAGCACTCCGCCATTTGCAATTTCACGGTGTTTGATCCAGGTTCGGTTCAGCAATGAATCGTTGAGCCATATTTTATCGGCATAAATGCGATCGGGCCCGTAATTTTCCGCAACGATCTCAAGTGAACCGTTTTCCAGGTTCACTTCGGCTTTTTCAAATAATGGGGCTCCCAATTGATACACATCTGTCCCGGCGACGGGATAAAAACCCAACGCGCTGAATATGTACCAGGCCGATAAAGTTGCCGCATCATCGTTCCCGTCCAATCCGTCGTACCTGTTCATATATTTATTGCCCAGGATCCAGCGCACCCATTTCTGTGTAAGGTCCGGCCGGCCGGCATGGTTGAATAAATACGGCGCATGAATGTCGGGTTCATTGCCGTGCCAGTAGTGAGATCCCGGGTACCAGTATCCGATTTCATAATCCGAGTTTTCAAAGAATTTGTCGAGTTCATCGATAAAGTACGATTTGCTGTCAAAGAGCTCGATGAGCCCCGGAGCATCGAAAAAAGGAGCCCAACGCCACTGGAGGGCACTTCCTTCCACGTAGTCGTTGGTGTAGGTTTCGTCGCCGTCAACATAAGTGAGCAACAGCGGTTTGAAATGATCGTCGAAAGTCCCGTCCGCATTCCTGGGTTGGAAGTATTGAGTTTCGGGGTTCCATACGTTCTTGTAATTCATGGAACGGCTGCGGAACATCTCGGCATCTTCCCGATAACCCAGGGCATTTGCCAACAGGGAGATGGAATAGTCGGACCAGGCATATTCCAGCGTCCTGGAGACGGCCTGATCCATGGAGTCTGCCGGACAATAGCCGTATTGTACACAATCATTATTCCCCCTTCTCCCGGAAAATGCCGCTCCGTCCGGCGTGGAAGCCAGCGCAATTTTTTTCATGTTTTGATAGGCAAATTCCACATCAAAATCGCATATGCCTTTTTGATATGCTTCCGAAATCACAATATCCGAGGCTGAGCCCAGCATTGAATTCGTATATCCGTTGCCGGAAGGCCATCTGGGGAGCCAACCGCCTTGTTTCGCCATCAGAATGAGGGATTCGATCATATTTCTCTGGTCTTTAACTGCAATTAGATTGTAAAGCGGGTGGGTGGTGCGGAAAGTGTCCCAGATCGACATATCCGTAAAATAATCGAACCCGTCGGCCCGGTGCACCCGCTTGTCAAACCCAAGGTATTCCCCGTTTACATCGCTGAAAATTGTGGGCATCTGAAAGCTTCTGTACAAAGCGGTATAAAAATTGGTTTGTTGTTCGATGTTGCCTCCCGTAATGCTGACGGACGAAAGTCGATCTTCCCAGGACTTCAACGCCTCTTCGGTTACCTGATCAAAATCCTTTTCCCCGACTTCGTATTTAAGGTTTTCCCACGCATTTTCCATACTTACGTGAGAAATTGCCAGTTGCAATTCCAGTTGATGGCTGTCAAAGGAAAAATGTGCGGTAATTTCATCTCCTTTTTCCGATGCCGATTGGTCTGAATATTGGCCGCTGTTCCAGATGCCAAACGTTTTAATCGGGGCCGAAAATCTTGCTGCAAAATAAACTTTTATCCCGCCGTACCGGCCGGCAAAGCTGCCAAAAGTTCTTGCGTGGCCTTCAATTTCATACTCATTTTTTATGTTCAAATACCCGTCATTACTTTGCTTTTCCCCGATCGTATGGGTGACATCCATGAATATTCCGGGTTTTTCAACACCGGAAAAGGTGTACCGGTGGATCCCAACCCGACGCGTGCTCGTCAGCTCAACTTTAATCCCTTTTTCCGGGAAATCAACGCCGTAATATCCCGGATACGCCAACTCATTCCTGTGGGTATACTTGTATCTTATTTCAACGGGATCCCGATCCGTCAATTCCGCTTGGTTTACAGGTTGAAAAAGAAAGTGCCCGCCATCGGTCGCCCCGGTTCCGACGAGCCTGGTGTGTGAAAATCCGATCATCTTATTGTCTCCATAGAAATACCCGGACGTATTCAATCCCTTATCATTGGTGATCATCGAAGCGGTTTCAGGGCTCAGGCGCACGACACCGAATGGGAGGGAGGCACCCGGGAAATTGTACGCACAGGTCCAGGGCACCCCGCCGGTTCCGATAAATGGGTTGACCAGAGCAGATCTGGGGAATTCCGATGCTAAGGAATGAGAAATACTTTTGGCCTGCTGATCTACTATGGATCTGTATCTAAACCAGCAACCCAAAATGACCAAGCTTATGGATAGAATAATTATGCCAAAAATTATTGCAACAAACTTCAGAAAGGATTTCATTTAAAGCCAAATTATCAAGTGTCTCAAACTAACGGGTAATTTGAATTGTGAAGCATAAATTAAAAAATATTTGTAATGGTTTTTAGTAAGTGAGATCAATGCATATATTTTGTTCAATGGGCTAATACAATGATTCCAATATATATAAAATCAGATTGATACGGTATTGCTAAAGCAATTTATCCTTTAAAATTAATATGCAGGTCATAGAAATAGTGACTGATTTAATGATGCCGGCAAAGCTAAAAAGCGAGGCCGCTCTTAGACGGCCTCATTATTACATTTAAAAACAGTAACTATCGGGAGGCTCGTCGGTATTAACGTATAAGTTGATAACAAACCCTTGAGTATTCGGAGTGTACTCGACTCTGATTTCATGAGGGCTTGAATCTTCAACGCATATACTCGATGCGCCGGAAGCATTGCCCGACCATTCTCCTTCAGCGCTGTTGTTAGCGACATATAACTTCCCGATAACATTGTTAACTCCGGCTGTGCCGGATACGGAATGATCTATTTCAAAGGCGCCATCTGTATATATATTGATGGTGCCGTTTAGGGGAGACTGAACCTTATATGATTCTGACATTTCGGCCGATTCATCAACAATTGTTGCAGTTGAAAAAAAGGTAAAAAGAAAAATTGCAAAAATATTTATTATGAAACTCATTTTTGTGCGATTTTTTGAATTTAAAATTTGTTTTATACGATCTCTTCAGACATTTTTCCGCTCTACTATTGAGATGGAAGGAACAAATAGAGCGGCAGATAAATCAAGTTATTTTTGCCCATTTTTGCAAGTATTTTGTTTTTTCTCGTAGAGATAAGGGCATTCAAATACAATATTTGTACTATTTTCATTTTTTCAATTTGTATGTTAAATATAATAATTAATTTTTATTTATTTAATAAACTATTTGTGATATTTTTTTTATCAATACATTAAAAACTTATTAAAAATAAAACTGATCGGGATTTAAGCGAGCCACATGTGCACGACTATTGCAAATCGGATTGAACTAAATGGTTTTTAGACTTGATTGTCCAATTTTAACCGGATATTCATCGCCAATTCGTCAAAATTCAAAGAACGTCTTTATCGAGCGGCGGTGTGAATCACCCCGGATGCGTTTCCCTTTAATGGGGGCGGGCCGTTGCTGCGTTGAAGAAAAGAACGGACAGAAATAAGAAAAGCTTTTTCATATCTGTTAATAATAAATCTTATAATTACCGTTTTCGTATTCCGCTTTTTTTATCCGGAGTTTTTTGTTCCTTTCATCCCATAGATAGTCTTCGTCGGATTGGAGCTTAATCCCGTCCAGTTCTACGGCAGATGGTTTGCGCTCCAGATGGATTTTTAAAATATGAGGGCACTTTTTGTCCAGAAGGTAAACCGACAGGTACGGGTCTTCCGAAAAATAGCTCAGAGTAGTGCTGCTTTCGTATTCGCGGTGCACTTCAAACGACTGTGTATCCCCGTTGGGGTAGATCAGGAAGGTAGTATATCCATCATCTTCAATACTGCCAATTCCCGTATACGACCGCTTGATGTCCATGGGAATTATAGCCCCTTCTCTGATAAAAACCGGATATTCATCCAGTGGAAATTCCCGCTCGAAGGTAATCGGTCCCTCGATGATTTGTGCGTCATCAAACCAATACCTCCATTTTCCGCGAGGTAAGCGGATCTCGTTTTTCAACGTATCTTTGTAAATCGGAGCGATCAATAAATGTTCTCCGAACATGTAATGGTACTTCCCGTTTACAGGTGTTTGCAAGCGCCGGCCTCCGCGGTGGGCTTCTACAACATAGTGGTACATATACGGTACAAGCTCGGTGTGGAGCCAGGAGAATTTACGGATGATTTCCAATTCTTCCTGTGTTCGCTTCCACAACCTCCGTTCTCCGTGTCCGCCGTTCAGGAACAAACCGCAAAATGTGGAAAATTGCGCCCATCGGATGTACAGTCTGGGAGGAATGGCAGATCCTGAAAATCCGCCGATATCCGAGCCGATGATACTGTATCCGAGCTTGGCGCTCTTGAGAATGCTTTCAATGGCAGATTCAAATCCCTCAATGCCATCCAGGGCGATATCGATTTTTTCCCGGTCGTTTGTCGCCAGCAGTTCACTTGTCACCCATTTGTGCTCCTGGTCTCCCACCCAGTTTACCGGGGATGCATCGATCGGAGCAAATCCTTCCGGATGAAACCCGCGGTCTATCGATCTTGAAAGGGTAACGAATTCGGGATTTTGGTTGAGTCCGTGCCGGTATTCCTCTCTGTAGAAATGATCCATATAGGTTCTTGTGGTCATGATGCCCGAAGCTGTCTTTTTGTAAAAGAATGGAATGGGGCCGATATTTTTCCAGAATAAGGTTGCCGTTCCGTCAAGCTTCCAGCCATCGATTCCGAGATCAAATACATGTTGCTGCATACCTCGCCACCATTTGACCGCTTCCGGATTGGAGTAATCTATAAACCCGCCCTTGCCTTTCCACCACTTGTTTTGCGCGCCATCCGAGGCAAGATAACCGTGGTTTTTTGCCATGTTGTACCAGACCGTATCTTCTCTCAATCTCAGGTCTTTGTTGTAGCTGTTGACCATAGAGGTCATCCAAAGCACTACTCTGTAACCCTGGTCCTGAAGTTTGGCAAACCAGATATCGGGATCCGGATAAAGCATGGTATCGATGTCGAAGTCGTTGTACCTATAGCTCCAGGGGCTATCTATGAGTATTGTCCGAACGGGAATATCGTGTTCTGCATAGCCGGTCAAAAGTTCATCTACATATGCTGCAGTGTTTACATCATCTTCCCAGAGCCAGCATTCCAAAGCCCACAACGGCGTCAGCGGTGGATTCCCGTGGCGTTGCGCATTGAAAGGAATTCCCCAAAACGGATATACAATATAGAAATAACCGAGCACAGCCAGGGAAATGACGGTAACTGCCAATATCTTTAAGCATCTCATATCAGTAGATATAAATCGGATTTGTGTACACCCATGGAATCCATTTTTTATCCAGCCACAGCCGGGCTACCAACCTGTAGTTTCCGGCCGCCCTTTCAACCTTATGGCTGAAATCGTATTTGTTTTCAGTGACGGTCACAATTTCACCATTTTTCAACAATTCAAATTTTACCGGCAGCGGAGCGACCGCCTTGAGCGAGGAAACGTCTTCTGCCGAAACGGAATCTCCGAGGATGGCCGAAATATGACCGGATGGATTTACTGCATAAAACTGAAATCCCCTGGCTTCCGCAAGGCTTTCGAAAGATACATACAGATGGCCTTTGGTTATGTGATCCTTTATACTCACATTCGAAAAGGTATCGCAAAAAACGTGATTGTTCACAAAATTAAAGGAATTGAAATAGGGATCCATTTCCCACTTGAATGACCAGCCAAATTTATCCGGGCTGCCAAGCAGCAGCTTATCCAGCCAGGTCGGATTCCTGTAGACCAGCGTATCGGCATTCGGACCTACCCATTCGACCATTCCGTTCGTATGGTATTTCGCCCTTATGCCCTGGTTGTTATGCGCATCTACCGCGCCGATGCCGACGATCCTGCGTTTCTCATTTAACCTGTCCCAAAGATTAAGTATTTGGGTTTGTTCATCGTACAGCTCCCTGAATCCCCAGTGCATGTATTTCCTCCCATTCACGGTATTGTTAATTACAAAAGGTAAAATCCCGTCCTCATCCAGTAAATCTGTGTGGATGTTGTAAATTTCCATGGCCTGGTAATCCGGATTCTCCCAGTCGTGGTGCTCTTCGGTATGCACATAAACAGCTAATCCTCCATTTTGAACTACATGGTTGATGATTTCCTTTTCAGGTCGGCTCCAGTCAATCACCGAGGAGTCAAACGTACTCACCATCAATCCGGAACTGTGTTCGGTGCCCGATTCGATAATTATACCGTCGTAGACTCCGTGGTACCCTCTGGGAAAGCTATCCAATTGATGCCTCTTGTGATCTGCGTTGAAAATGTATTCCAGCTTTGCTTTTTTGGCCGCATCCAGAATTTCCGGCAAGGTGCCTCTGCTGTCGTGGGACCAATAGGTATGGGAATGAATAACTCCTTTGAAGGAAAGCAAGGGAATTATTTCCGGCGGTTTTTTGTATTTTTCCCATAATTCTGTCCGTTCTTTTTCCAAATTGGGGTAGGTGATCCGGTTTCTCCAAAGTGACGGGCCGGTATAGATAAGAATTAGGATCACTCCCAGCGCAAAAAAGATCATGAAGAGATATTTAAAAAATCGAAGTACAGCTCTTAACAATCCCATGATGATGATTATTTCTTATTTCTTAAAAATTCAATTAATTCTTCGGGCCGGTCGGTTTGGATACCGTCAACTTTCCAGTTAAGCATCTTTTTCCATTCTTGCTTAAGCTTATCCGGGTGGTTCTCACTGTCATCTGTTGGCAAAATCAAAAATAAAACTTTCTATTGTAATTGTTGACATCAACAATGCCGATATCACCCGGGTTATTATTTCATTAGCATAATAATTGCCATTTCCCTTCAAACTAACTAATTCCAATAGCGAAGCATATCGGAATTATGTGGTATAATACCCCGATGCTTTAAATCGGAAAAGGTGGGTTCAGGGTTCCCCCAAAGGTTTAATATCTTTGATTATAAACTCGCATTTTATACATTTGACAACTTTCAAATCAATCTTTAAGGTATTCATCTTATAATCCGAAAATGAAATGAAACAAAATTTCAATTCAATTAATTCATACTTTTATTATTTCTATTGAACGGTTTGATGGAAGATGGTTAAGATCTGAAAAGTTGAATGTTGTTTAATATTGCGGGTGCCATAATAGTATTTTTCTAAAACTTAATTAATCTATAAAATAGGAAATACCATGAAAAATGTAGAACCAAAAATTGTTTATTTACTAGTATTGATGGTTTATCAGTATTCCTATTCTCAAAGTCAACAACTTCCACCTCCAAATATCGTGTGGATTAGCTGGGAAGATGTCGGCCCGCACCTTGGGGCTTATGGTGATGAATATGCGAACACGCCAAACATGGACAGGCTGGCTGATGAAGGATTCACCTATTTAAATGCTTATTCCAATTATCCCGTGTGCGCTCCTGCCAGGGCTACCATTATTATCGGTCAATACGCCAGTTCTTTTGGCGGACAATTTATGCGCGTACGGGCAATACCCGGGCAAGATGTTAAATTGTTCCCCGAATTTTTACGTAAGGCGGGTTATTACTGCACAAACGATGTCAAAACAGATTATCAGATGGAGTTTGATCCGGATGTAGTATGGGATGAAATCGCCAGTGGCGCCCGATGGGATGGCCGTGCTCCGGGTCAGCCATTTTTTTCAGTAATAAACTTTGGAACCACACACGAAGGCCGTTCGAGAACCGAAAATGTAAGTTGGGTCAGAGAAATTGAAAAAGCATTGAAAGGTAAACGGCATGATCCGAAACAAGCTCCTGTTCCACCATATTTCCCCGATAATGAGATAGTGAGAGAAAATATTGCTTTGTACTATGCTAACATGACCTACACAGACAGCATAAGTAACCTTGTTCTGGAACGCCTGGAAAAAGAAGGCCTGGCAGAAAATACCATTGTTATGTTCTGGGGGGATCATGGATGGGGATTGCCAAGGGGAAAAAGATGGCCTTATCAATCGGGACTTCGCGTACCGTTGATTATTAAGGTTCCCCAAAAATACAGAGAAGCGATGCTAGGATCACGGAATTACCAGCCAGGTGATAAAATCGGGGAGTTGGTTTCTTTCGTTGATTTTGCACCCACAATTTTATCCCTGGCCGGCATTGAAATTCCGGATTACATGCAAGGAAAAGCTTTCCTGGGATCGCAGGCTAAAGAACCACGAAAATATGTTTATGGTGGAAGGGGCAGAATGGATGAAACGTACGATTGCATGCGCACAGTGATTGACGATAATTATCTATATATGAGAAATTATATGTGGCATTTACCTTACGCACAAACAGTTCGATCCATGGAACGTCAGGCTATTTTGCAGGAATGGCGAAGGTTGCATAAGGAAGGTAAGCTTAACAAAGCACAAAATACTTTCTTCCAATATCCTAAACCAGTGGAAGAACTGTATGATCTGAAAAATGATCCACACCAGATTTACAATTTAGCTGGTGAAAAAAGATACCAAAAAACATTAGAACGTTTCAGAGAAGAAAATAAAAACCACATGCTCTCCATTCACGATGTTGGGTTAATTACCGAACAAGAGCTGGATATGATGAGATGGGAGGATGGTAAATGGCCGAAAACAACCACTCCTCAAGCAGATAATAATTATCGGAATTACTGGAACGGCGATGTTGAAGTAAGTTTAAGTTGTTCTACACCAGGAGCCAGCTTGGTCTGGAAATATAAAGATAGCGACAACTGGCAGTTATATACCCAGAAGATTGTATTAGGTCCAAATGATATTTTACAGGCTAAGGCTCACCGTCTGGGGTTTTATACCAGTGACATTGCAGAATTTCAGCCTGGTTTTGAAACGGTTAAAATCAAAGATGAAATAAATTATGTTCCCTGGCAGGAAAAAGTCCGGGAAAACAATCTGATAGAAAGACTGGTTGAACTTAAAGAACTTGATTTGGAAGGATCGGCAGCTTTGGATAAATATTATGACTATTTAAATGATGAGGCAGGAAGTATCCGTTACTGGTCAACTGTTGGAATTAGGTTGTTGAACAAAAATGAAAGGGAAAAGGAAAAAGCAAAGGAGACATTTTACAGTCTGCTAGAAGACCCTTCACCCATAGTTAGAACCGAAGCCGCTTACGGATTATGCGAAATGGGAGATTTTCAGGCTGGAATCCCTGTATTTAAAGAAATTTTAAAACATAGACAGGAGTCTGTGAGGTTGTATGCAATGAACCAACTCGATAAGATGGGCAAAAAGGCAGAAATGGTGCTGCCATTTTCAAAAATTCCGATGGGTACAGCGAGTCACTATTCTCATCGTATTATGATTCGAATTTATAAACGACTGGGCATTGATCCTCATGAACTTGAATATGCCACACCAGCTCAGATAGGGGATATTCAGGGTGTGTATAATACGATTGTACTCGATAATTTATGGGATTATGGGTTTGAAGAATAAATCAAACTATTCCAGTCTTGGTTGTTAAGATTCTGGAACGCTTTCGGTTAGTTCCGAATTGCCGATAGTTATACTGGAATTTTCACAATCGTGATTTTTAAGACAGAAGTTCCGGCAAACTTTTCACTGTTGAGATTTTCTTCCTGGAAGTCCTGGCATGGTTTTCACCGTTCAGATTTTCGTGCGGGAACTTCCAGGAAGATTTTCAGAGCTCAGATTTTCATGCTGGAAGTTCTAGTGGGAAAATTACACTAGTGAAAATCTTCCTGGTATTGCTATTACCAAAATTAGAATAAAAAGAACCCGTGCAGAACTTCTCATTGACAACAGCACGGAAAACAATACCGGTAGATACTCGCTCATATCATAAGTACTTTTCAAACCATTCAATGCCTTCGGAGTAAGCCCGGTCGATCGGGAGGTTCCTGTGCCTGGACGGATACCAGATGATTTTCTTGGGAGACTCAGCCTTATTAAAAAGTAATTTACTGGTGATCGGAGCAATAACTTCATCATTTTCCGCATTGATCATGAGCAAAGGTCTCGGAGCGATTTCCCGGACATAATTGATCGGATCGATAACACTGAAAAACTCCCGGACATCTTCGGTCAGTGCATCCGTACCGAACATCAAACTCAAATTGCCTCCGGCCAGCGCAATGACCGGGGCTTTTACCCTTTCGTCCACGCCGCAGAATATGGTTCCGATCACACCGCCGAGACTTATTCCGTAAAATCCGATTTTGCCGGAATCGATTTCATCTCTGCTCCGGAGAAAATCAATGGATCGGCGAAGATCAAAAACTGTTTGTGTTAGCATATCTCTGGTCCAGTAACGGTAACTCCCGGTTAGGTCAAAGTCAAAATTCTGCTCTTCGCGATCGCCGTGATTTGCAATATCAATCCGCATTACGGCATACCCCGCATTCACAAAATATTCATGACCGGCCTCGATATAATCTACCGTTTTCCGGTCCCCCAACCCGTGAAGCAGAATTATTACAGGCAGGGGGTGGGATTGTAATGGGATTGAAAGTAATCCTGTCACACGTTTATTGTGTGTGCTCGTAAATTCCGTATAGAATAGTTTATATCCCGATGAATCCGATAATAAGTTTACGGAATCCTCCAAAGGGAGATCTTCGTCGTACTCATAATAATTCAGAACGGATATTTCCTTTTTGGACAGACAAGAGCCGGTTATCCCGCAAATCGGGAAACAGATAAGCAAAAAACCGGATAATGATTTTATCATTTGCCCAAAAAAAATTCAGATCGGAGTTTGTATGGTACCAGACACACTAAAAATAGAGACTTATTTACAAAATCCGAATACTATCGGCCACAAACATTCGGGTGCTCTCTACATATTCTTCGCCGTTGGGGTCAAGGTATTTCAGGTCCATGTAAAATGCTTTATATCCATTTTCGGGATAGCTGATCACGGTTTTGACATTTTCCTTTTTTGCTGCCTGTAAGCTTTGAGCCTCCCATTTTTCATCCCTGAAATCCCGGTCTTTGGAGTCAGCACACCACAAAACAGCATCTACCAAAAGTTCCGGATTCGCTTTGACGTCCAGGTAAATTTCAGCATTATGCTCGTCGACGGCCCACTCACAGGCAGGGTAGTCTTGATTCCTCAATGTAATGGCCAGGAATGAGCTCAACGCCTGCAGGGCCTGCACCTTATCGCCCAGATCGTGACCTGCGTTTGGTACGTATTGGATAAAATTTTCTCCCGGAATACTATCGAGATAATTCTTTACGGCATCTACGGGCCAGTATTCGTCGATGGTTCCGATAAATATCATTTTGGGCATGGTCAGGTTTCTGCGATACGAATAAGGATCGACCATTTTCGTGATCTTATCTCCGGCTTCGGTGCGCACTTGCTGCGGGATCTCCAGTTTTGTATAATCTTCTATTTGGATGCTGTATTCCTTCCAAACTTCAAGTTGGTAATCCAGGCTGATCGGCATGTTCAATACGTCAATAACCATGGGTGCAATAGCGGTTACTCTCGGATCATTAGCGCCTGTAAGCCAGGTGGTCCATCCGCGCTTGGATGCCCCCGAGACGATGAACCGGTTTATTTCGTGCTGCAACTCCGCATCGGAGAATTCCTGTGCGGCATCCATCGCTTTTACGGCGGATTTTACCATCGGGAATAATAAAGGCCAGGTGTAATCCCCATCGTTTTTGAAATTGTGCAGGGTAAATGAAATCAACTGGTCTTCAACCAAATTGTCGTACAGCGGTTGATTTGGAGTCTGACGGAGAATAAAAATAAGTGCATTATTTTTCTCGGCGATTACAGCGAGGTTTTCGGTGAGCTCATCTTCATGTCCTTTAAAGTTGGGTTCGCCATTCTTTATGCTTCCTCCGGTAATAAACAGCAACGCCCCGTCATGTTTTATTTCTTCGGGTTTCAGAACGGTAAACTGGTGTTTCCAGATGTGTTCACGCCATTGCTGGGTGGTTAATAAAAGATCAAAAGCCACGGTAGGGCCGCCGTTTACCTGGTAAGTGTCGACCGTTTCCCATTTGAACAGATTATCGCCATTGTCCAGGTAGCGCTGCAGTGCGGTTTCGGGAGTGATGGGAATTTCCTTTTCCGGTGAACAGCCAAATATCGTAATTGCGCCTATTGCGAAAGAAATAAGAAGATTTAATTTGCTCATTGATTTTATTGGTTTAGTAGTTTGTCGCGCCCGGATTTTCCCGGATCAATTGAAGGGCTTCCTGAATAAAGAGCTCGCCGGTCATCTCTCCAAGACTGGTCCGGCTGATATAATCGTAGCGTTCGAAGCTGTTAAAATCTTCTTGGGTAAGAATATATCCAAAAGCGTCATTGGTCAATCCAAACAGAAAAGCCTCATTTGTGCGCATATTTCTTTTGAGGTAGTACCCGATGTTGGGAAGCGCTTCACCGGGGATCGTGAGTATTTGAGCGGTTCCGATATTCACAAGATTTACCGTTGTCCGGATGTGGTATCCGTTTACCATTTTCAGTCCCAGCGAAGAGTTGTCCACGATCATCCTCATCATTTCAGAGTCCACCGGAAGTTCCATTGTTTTGGAGGTGCAAAATAAGTTGGGGTCCTGCTGGAGGTCTGCCTGTTCGATTATTGACAGGGCTTCATCTGCCAGCAACTCGCCGATCCTTTTGCATTCCTCATAATCATTGGCTTCTTTTCCGTCCGGCCTTCGGTTATCAGCGGTAACCATACCCCCCTGGGCACCGTTCATAAATATGGCTATTCCACCGGCTTTTTCTTCGACCCTGTCATAAAGGGGACCACACAGATCGGGGGTAAGAATTCCTCTTTTCGAACCGATTATTTCAGGATGAATCGCATAATTTACCAACGTAGCGATCACCTTGTCTTTATTCTTCCCGGATGTGCCTATGGCCTGAATCACTCCACATCTCGGGTCATATAGTTGCGTAGCATAGTAATTATAGGCAATTTTTCCCTTAGCTGCTCCGACGGCGGTCTTAATGACGGCAGGTTCAAGATTTGCATTGGCTTCATTAACGGCATCCGCAATTTGCCGGACGCACCAATTGAGATATTCCATATCGGCCAGGATTTCTCCCTTTTCATCGGGGAAACCATAGGCATCCGGTGCGCTGTGTGTGTGGGTAGCGCCAATCAATACGTTTTCCGGCGGGATATCCTTGATCAGGGCCCTGGATTTATCGCCGAGTACGGCAGGCCACCCAAGGTTGTCGACACCGACAATGGCGACTTTGGTATTCCCGGATCGAAGTACCATGGCGCGGACAAACAAATCGCCCTGCTTTTCGGTTGCCGGCTTGGGTGTGCCCACACCACCGGAAACCGGGAGTAAGGGATCGGGGGTGATTATTTTTAACGAAGCTCCGGCCATGAATCCCTGGCTCAGAGCCGCAAAACTCCATACCGTAGAAAAAGTGAAAAGAATTATGAGCTTCTTTGGCATAATTCAACAGTTAAATGATTAGAGATACTCCTGTAATATTACATATATTAACTACTTATTAAGCCTTTGCTAAGGCTATTCATTCATGTTAAATTTCTGTAATGTTTCCGGGATTTTAATGGTATAAATTCGATTGTTGATCGTATTATTAACAGTTGGTAATACACTGTGTCCGAAATGATGTTTAACTTCGGCACAATAACCTTTTTACTTTATGAGAAAGATATTAACTGTTTGTATTGGAGCGATAGCGCTTAGTTTTTATAACTGTAACAGCGAAAGACAGAATGGAATTTCCCTGGTGAGAACCCCGAACGATTTGGGAGCAACTTCAAATTTGCTTTTTCCAACACCAACTCCGGACAGAATCATACTTAACCTGACGGAAAACCCGACACATTCCGTGGCAGTGAACTGGCGAACGGATACGACGGTTGCTGCCTCGCTGGTTCAGGTGGCAAGAGCCTCCCACGGCCCTGACTTTTTGGAGGATGTCCGAAATATTGAAGGTGAAAGAGAAAACTTAACGTACAAGCCGGAAAATGACCCTGAGGTGTCGGCGACATATCATTCGGCGATCATTGACGGGTTGGAGCCCGGAAAGCAATATGTCTATCGTGTCGGTTCGGAACAGGCTTGGAGTGAGTGGTTTCAGATAACGATGCCGGATCCGGAAAGGAAAATCTCTCTGGTATATTTTGGCGATGCGCAAAACAGCGTGAAATCGATGTGGTCACGTGTGATACGCCAGGCCTACGGATCTATTCCGGATGTGGATTTTATGTTGCATGCCGGTGATTTGATCAACCGGTTTGACCGTGATATTGAATGGGGGGAGTGGTTTTATGCGGGGTCGTTTATTCATGCCATGGTCCCAAGTGTCATGACGCCCGGAAATCACGAATATCGGGATCTGGTACTTTCTCCCCAGTGGAAGAAACAGTTTAACCTGCCCAAAAACGGACCGGAGGGACTGGATGAAGTCTGCTACCAGGTGAACTATCCAAACCTGAAAGTTGTCTCCCTGGATGCCGAACAGATTGATGAATCGCCGGAATTTAAGATGGCCCAGAGGGATTGGCTCGATTCCGTCCTGACAAATGACCCGAGAAAATGGACGGCGATTACCTTTCATTATCCGCTCTTTTCAACGAAACCCAACAGAGACAACGTAGAATTCAGGAACGAATTCAAGCCGATATTTGACAGGCACAAGGTTGATATCGTATTGCAGGGCCACGACCATGCCTATGGTCGCGGCATGGTAAACAATGTGCCGACAGGATATAAGGTAAAGGATAAGACTTCCGGAACCATGTATGTGGTTTCGGTCAGCGGACCTAAGATGTATGATGTTTCAGACGATCCCTGGATGGATCGAAGAGCAGGGAATACACAGCTCTTTCAGATCATTACAATCGCAGGAGACCGGCTGTCATTTGGAGCTTATACGGCAACCGGTGAATTGTATGACGCTTTTGACCTGATCAAATCGGATAATGCGCCGAACAGGCTTGTGAATAAAATTCCTGATTTTCCCGAAAGACTGAAAGAGCCTGCTCCCTAGAGAAATGACGGATAATATGAAAATTGTTTGGCCGTATATTTCCAGGGACATCGGTTTCGTTCGTTCAACGGCGGCTCGATGAAATCCGGACACCATTTCCGGGCGCAGACCTGGGAACAGTTTTATGGGAATCGACGGAAATCGCGCTCGTATAAGAGAAAAAACTATGCGGAAATCCAGTATAAGGAAGGTCAGTTCTACGGATCTATGGAAATAATTAACAATGTGTTATCTTACATTTCCTATGATCCGGATGGAAACGTTAAGGATCGGTTTACCATTACAAAACCCATGGCGCGATGAAATATTTTTTGATTGCACTGCTATTTTTCACAGCTTGTACCCGAAAAGAAAAAAGCGCGTCCGACGCGTATCGCTGGTACAAGGGAAATACGCATACGCATACGGTGTTGTGCGGTCATGCCGATACCCATCCCGATACAGTTGCGCAGTGGTATCTTGACCGGGATTATAATTTCTTAATACTCAGTGAACACAATATGTTTATTGACCCCGAAGAGGTGAAGCTGCCTGAAAACCGGCGAAAAGATTTTATCTTAATCCCCGGAGAAGAGGTGTCCGATTACGCGCATATTCATACCACTGCCATGAATATACGCAGAGTGGTTCCAACCCAATATCCGGATGAGCTGTCGACGGTTAAAAACAATCCTTTTGACAACTTCAAAGTGTATTTAATGCAAAAGCATACGGATTCCATCCGAAGCGCCGGGGGAATACCTATTCTGAACCATCCAAACTGGCAGTCCGGCGCTTCGGCCTCGGACATCGGTCAGGTGGAGCGTTTACATATGATCGAATTGTACAACGGGCACCCGGATGTAAACAACTGGGGAACCGCGACGCATGCGTCCATGGAGCAAAAGTGGGATTCGTTGCTGACCGCCGGTCGAAAGATCTATGGTGTTTCTTCGGACGATGCGCACTTTTTCCAGGAATGGGCTGCGGACGTGAGTAATCCGGGCAGAGGTTGGGTCATGGTAAAAAGCAAAGAGCTCTCCCCGGAAGCCATCACCGGCGCGATGGCTTCCGGAGATTTTTATTCGTCAAGCGGCGTGATGCTGAGCAGGGTTGAAACAGACCAAGAAAAATATACGGTCACAGCCGATACTTCCGCCACATATGAGGCAATAGAATCCCCCTTTGTACTGGGATATAAATCCCGGGAGCGGAACGACGGATTTTTCGTAGAATTCATTTCGGATCACGGTCAGGTGCTCAAAAAAATGAACGGCCCTTCGGCCTCATTTGAGGTCCCTGAAGGAAAAACTTATGTGCGCGCAAAAGTCACATATTCAAGAACCAGGGGATCGGGGAGTCAGCAATTTTTTGCTTGGACGCAGCCCGTATTTATACATTAAGCGTGGAGGAATACATCGATTTTTTCAAGTAATAATTAAACAAAAATCTCTATGAACATCAGAACATTTGCAGCACTGTTTTTTATCTCTTTTGTTATGTTTGTATCCTGCGATCAAAAAAAGCAGGTACGCGAAAATAAGAAAGTCGTATCCGACGCAGGGCCCGCAAACTGGGCGGAACGCCTTGGGTATCCCGCGGGGAAAAAAGTAATTATGCTTCATTCGGACGATGCGGGAATGTGTGAAGAGGCGAATATAGCAACGCAAAAATACCTGCTTGACGGGCATATTCAGTCGGCAGCGGCGATGCCTCCATGCGAATATTTTGAGGAAATGATCGAATGGGCCAAAGAGCATCCCGATATTGACGTGGGACTTCATCTTACGCTGACCAGCGAGTGGAAGACCTACCGGTGGCCTTCGGTGACTCCTGTTGAAGAGGTGCCCAGCCTTATAGATCCGGAAGGGAAAATGTGGCGGAGTGTCCGCGAGGTTGTTCAGCATGCTTCGGTTGAAGAAGTAGCTAAAGAGGTGCGCGCCCAAATTGAGAAATCATTGGCGCTGGGCTACCGGCCCGACCATATCGATACGCATATGGGGACACTGTACGGACACCCTGATTTTGCCAAAGCGTACCTGGACATCGCTATGGAATACGGGATACCGGCCAATGCCATCGACATGTCCGATTCTTTAGTAGTGAAATATTATCGGGAAGCGGGATACCCGATCACCGACGATATGATCCGATATTTGGAAGCTTATACCTTGCCTAAGGTAGATAACTTTACCAGCGCTCCAAATGCCAAAACTTACGAAGAGAAGGTAGAGGCATTTAAGGGATTGATCAGGTCGTTAAGGCCCGGTTTGACAGAAATCATCTTTCATCCTTCGATCGAAACCGAGCACCTTAAGACCATCACAAACTCATGGCAGCAGCGGGTCTGGGAAGCTCAGATGTTTGCGGATCCCGAACTCATCCGCTTTTTTGAGGAGGAGGGAATTATATTTACGAATTGGAAAGAAATTATGAGGCGGTTTGAGGCAAACAAGTCTTAGAGAATAAAGAATAATTAATCGCAAGTCATGAAAAACAAACCATTTATTAACAGGGCTGTCGCACCTGCGCTTGTCGCGCTGACAGCTATTGCCCTCGGGGCTTTTTTGTACGGGTGCAGGAAGGTGCCCGCGTCTGCCCCGGCTTCCGATAAGTATCGTTTGGTTTGGAACGATGATCCCACCTCCACAATGACTGTCGCCTGGGATCAGCACGAACAGGCCAATGCCACGGTATGGTATGGGACGGAGGATCATGGCAGGACATTTTGGAAATACGGTTTTTCCAAGAAAGCGGACCGGATTTTGGATCAATACGAGATGATCACCCATTTTGCCAAACTGACAAACCTGGAAGCCGATAAGGCCTACTATTTTGTGATCAAGGATGATAAGGGGGTGAGCGACAGGTATTGGTTCCGCACCGCCCCGGATACTCCGAAAGCTTTTACTTTCATAGGCGGAGGGGATACGAAAAGTAGTGATAAGCCGTTGGAAGCAGGACGGGCGTCCAATCGGCTGGTTTCTAAGCTAAGACCTCTTTTTGTGATGTTCAATGGAGATTTTTGCAGTGGCGATGGTACCAGTCCCGAGAGGTGGCATACCTGGCTTACCGACTGGCACAAGCTTTCCACAACGGCCGACGGCAGGATGATCCCGGTATTTCCCGTTCATGGGAATCATGAAAACGGAGATCACGCCAACCTGAATTACATTTTCAATGCACCGTACCAGGACAACGACTCGTCGAGGATCTACTATTCGCTATCTTTTGGAGGCGATTTCTTTCATATGATCGCACTCAACTCTGAAATTGATGAAGGTGGCCGGCAAAGGGCCTGGCTGGAAAGCGATTTGAAAAATAACGAAAATTACAGATTTAAAATAGCGGGATATCACAAACCGTTTTGGCCCCATACCTCCGGGAAATCTGAAAATCAGTATCAGTATAATCAGTGGGCACATCTTTTTTATAAGTACGGTCTGGATGTATCGCTGGACGGAGATTCGCATATGAGTAAAATTACCTATCCGCTCAGACCGGACAGCGCATCTGCCGGCGCTTATATGGGTTTCGTTCGCGACGACGAAAACGGGACCATGTTCTTAGGTGAAGGTAGCTGGGGCGCATTTCCAAGAGTAAACGACGACGACAAACCATGGACGTTGCATAGCTACAGTGGAAATCAGATTAAATGGATTCATGTATTGCCGGAAGCGGGAGGTCAACCCGACCGTATGCTTGTGTATACGGTGGTCAGTTCGACCTACGACGAAAACGAAAAACAAACGCTGTACGATGCGGAAGTTGAGGCGCTCACAGAGCATAACCTGTTTAAGATCCCGGATAACATCAGGTTGGTGGAAAATGGCGCTTACGGCGCAGCCGTAAAATATCCTTTTCACTTGAATGGAGTCGAGGCTGTAGCAAACAACTAGCACATATGTCCGGATGAACATTCGATGGAAGATATGGGTATTGGGGCTGACCCTCTTTGCAGCGTGCGGAAAAACGGACCATTCCGGACAACTCCCAAAAGGATATTCCGAACGTATCATTTTCCCGTTGCAGCATGAGCATGTTCACGGGCCCGCGATTGTCGAGCTGCCCAACGGCGATTTGTTGTCCGCGTGGTTTCAAGGGTCTGGAGAGCGGTGGGCGGACGATGTAAGAATCATGGGTGCAAGAATGTCGCCGGGAGATACTGCCTGGTCAGCGCCATTTTTACTGGCCGATACGCCGGGCTTCCCGGACGTGAATCCGATGATGTTTCTGGATTCGGATCGCCGCTTGTGGCTCATGTGGTACCCCGTCCTGGCCAACCAGTGGGAAACCTCAATTCCAAAGTACAGGATTAGTGTTGATTATGAAAACCCCGGAGCTCCTGTTTGGTCGTGGCAGGATATCGTAATCGTAAAGCCCGGGGATCGGACAGAACGGGGGATCCAGCCCGGAGACCGGTTTGTCGAAAGCGTAAAAAAGCAGCTCGCGGATTATGAAGATTATCTCCATAAAACACTGATCTCCGAAATCCCCGAAGAGAACAGGGCCTACCTTTTGAAAAGGTGGGAAGCATATAAGTACGGTCTCGACAGTCTTGCCCGCGGAAAAAATATGGTTCGACGCGGGAGATTAAAAACCGCGGGTGGAGAAAAACCGGTAAGGTTGGGATATCCGCTTTCGAGGAGAATTGGCTGGCAAACCAAAAACAAACCTTTGATCGTGAGTGGCCGGATCATAGTACCGCTGTATTCGGACGGCCTTAACTGCTCACTATTTGCGCTCACCGACGATCTCGGAAAAACGTGGCAATTCAGCAATCCCGTAATCGGAGGAATTGGCATACAGCCGACCCTGGCAGTTTCAAAGGACGGAACTTTGTCTGCCTACCTGAGAGATAACGGCCCTCCGCCTCAGCGCATGCAATTGACCAAATCGTTTGACGGCGGATTGTCCTGGACCATCGCAAAAGACGATCTGTTGCCAAACCCCGGAGCAGGCTTTGATATGACGAATCTGGCCTCCGGTGAGTGGTTGATCGTATATAATCATGCGGAAGAAGGGAGACATGACCTGACTGTTGCGCTATCGGATGATGACGGAGAATCGTGGAAATGGAAGAAACAGTTGGAGTTTGATGATCGGGGGCACAAAGCCACAGCCAGTCATTATCCGGCAATAATTCAGGGAGCAAACGGCATGATCCATGTCGTTTACAGCTTTCACCACAGGGATAGGGAGGGAGGCCCGCATAAAACCATAAAATACGCTTCATTCCCGGCAAGCTGGGTAAAGGATTAAATATTTTTGGCATGACGTTGCCTTTAAATTGAGTTGAATAAAGGTGATCGGAATAGCCCGTTTACCCGGGATTCCGATATTAATAAGGGGCTGTCGGAAGTAGAAGTGGCAGATCCGCTAAGGGTTTCTAGTATAACAATTAATTTTTTTTTAAATGGAGAGGATTTTACAATACGCAATAACCGTACTTTTATTGGTTTCCTGTTCAACCAATTCTAAAGTAAAACACGAATCGGATATGGCCTTTCATCGGGATGTCCCATTTATTCAGGAATATCATGAGGGATTTGTAATTGACGAGGATATTCGGGCATCCAATGACGTCCGGGCAATTCTGCCGGATAATGATGACAACATCTGGATAGCGACCAGGCATGGTGTCTTCATGAAAAAACCGGGTCATCGAGCCTGGCATTTGATGATTGAAGGGGAGCGGCGGGGACCGGCTTATGATGTGAAAATGGATGATCACGGAAAAATCTGGGTTGCATGCTGGGATGGAGTCTATACAAATGCCGGTGGAAAGCTCGGCAAATCGGCCGGGCCGAAAGCTCCTGTGGCCAGGATAGTCACGGCAAAAGAAGGCATTTATGCATTGGGGCCGAAAGGTATCTGGCTGCGACAAGGTAATTCCTGGGAAAAGAAGCATTATACAAAAGCCAGAAGCATACGCGCCGCAATTTCAGATCGCAACCGTGGGCTGTGGATTGGAACGGACGTCGGGCTCTATCACTGCAGCGATGAGCGATCCATCGTGTATAACAAAAACGAAGACCTGATCAGCGCATATGTAAAAGGCCTGGATTATGACGGTTCGGGAAATCTTTGGGCCGGTGGATTAGGCGGGGTTTCCATAAGAAACGATAAGGCCAAGGTAGGAGAAAAACGGCCGAAAGATGGCATTACAAGCTCTGAAGTAAATGTAGTAACGAAATCTCCGGACGGTACGATGTGGGTAGGGACCAATTACGGGATCACAAGATTTACACCGGGTAAAGAAGCGTACTCCGTGCGTTTGAGCAGGCGGTGGCTGATGTCCGACGAAGTCAGAGATATCGGATTTGATAAAAAGGGAAATGCCTGGATCGCCACTGCAAATGGAGTAAGCGCGATTAAGAAGCGGGAAATGACACTGGCTCAAAAAGCCGATTATTATTACAAATTGCTCATTCAGCGGCACGTTCGGGATCCCTGGATCGTGGGTCGATTCCGTTTGGCCATTCCCGGCGATACGACTACGATTGAACCTGACGACGATGATAATGATGGTGAATATACGGCTATGTACCTGGCTATGGAATCATTGAGGTATGCAGTCACAAAAAGCCCGGAGGCGAAGGAAAGGGCGGAAAAAGCGTTTGATTTTCTTCATTATTTACGGGAGGTCACGGAAATAGACGGTTTTTTTGCGCGTACGATCGTACCGGTTTCCTGGAACAGAACCCACGACATGAATCGCACATACACTCCCCGGGAACTGGCGGATGAACTTGTAAATAATCCCAGACATAAGCCCGTGGAAATCCGGTGGCATGTTTCAAAAGACGGTAAATGGAAGTGGAAAGGGGATACGAGCAGCGATGAACTTTGCGGGCATTTATTCGGATATTACTGGTATTACAATCTGGTGGCCGACGATCTTGAGAAAAAACGCGTTGCGAATCACTTCTGTAAAATTGTGGACCACCTGATCAGAAATGATTTTTGTCTGACCGGCGTTGACGGCAAGCCCACGAAGTGGGGGGTATGGTCGCCAAAAAGCCTGAATGAGGACCCGGAGTGGTCTCCCGAAAAAGCTTTGAATTCACTGGAAATATTATCGTTCCTCAAGTTTGCATACAAAATTTCAGGGGACGAAAAATATGAGAAAGCCTATCTGATGCTTATTCAGGATGAGGGATACATCCGGAATGCCAAATTGCTCCACCATACCAATCCGGCCTGGGAAACCTACTTTGATATCTACCTGGCGCTCTACGTATATCCTCCGTTAATTCGGTATGAGCAAAATGCAGCCATAAAAAGCGAATTTAGGGCGCATCTGGATGAATGGTTTTTGAAATATAAGGAGACCAAAAGCCCCTTGGTCAACTTTACCTATAATTATCTGGGAGGAGGAAATGACGGACTTGATCACTCGATTTTTTTTCTTCAGGATGCGCCCCTGGACCTGGTCGATTGGCAATTCGACAACGGGCGCAGGGAAGATCTGCATGTTGTAAGGGAACCGATTTTAGAGACCCGGCAAGTGGATGAATTAAGACCGCCGAGCGAATACAGAAAAATCCGGTGGGATCGAAATCCATATGCCGCGATCGCCGGAAATCCGGCCCAGGAGCGCGATCCCGTATATTGGTTATTGCCTTATTGGATGGGGCGCTACCTCGAGTTGATCCGATAATAATTTGTAACCCTTAACTATTTTAAATCCAACAATTATGAAGAGATTGATTTTCAACCTGATTGTTTCAGGCATAGCCCTGGGAACTGCCTGGGCCATTCGCGGTCAATTCGGACATGAGCAAGGCGCTGCCTGGGCCGGCGCAATCGGAGCTCTTTGCATCATTTTAATTTCAAAAAGGGAGGACTGGTACAATAAAGTATTTAAAGCGACCCTGGCCGCAGCCATCGGCTGGGGGCTCGGTGGTATGATGAGCTACGGCAAAGTGGTGGGGTTTGGACGCGGAACAGATTTCATCAATGTGTATTACGGTCTTCTCATGTTGTTTGTGATCGGCGGTTTATATGGTTTCCTGGGTGGAGGATTATTCGGATTAACGCTTTCCGAGTCAAAGGAGCGCAAAGTAAACTGGCCTCTGCTGCTGACCGGAATGACCTCCGGAGGAATTATCGCCTATTTCTTCATCGTCATACAATGGGAGTGGCTCATGACTCCGCCGAGATCGGAGGTATGGGCCGTTTGCCTGGGAATGGCTATTTTCCTGGCATGGTTTTTAGCACACTTTAAGAATCCGTCTGCATTGCGTGTGGCCGTATTTGCCGGATTGGGTGGCGGATTCGGATTTGCTTTTGGAAATTTTCTCCAGGTGTTGGGAAATGCAGCAGAAATCCGGTTCAACTTCTGGAATGTGATGGAATATTCGCTGGGCTTTTTTGGCGGTGCAGGCATGGCCTACGGCACGTTTACTTCCGATTGGAACGTCGAGGATAAGCCTCAGAAGAAATCAGGTAATTTCATTCCGATACTTCTTGTTGTATTGTTTTTCCCATTTGTCGTGTGGGACCAATCCTTCAGTTTGGAAAACCTTCAAAAAACTTATGAAAAGCTGGTATCTGAAAATCTGGGGATTATTGCCCTTGTGGTGCAATGCATTGCATTTGCTTTGATCGTCATCCAGACAGCTTTTGTTTTATTAAAATACCATTTTCAGCGAAAGGACAGGTTAACGGAATATGCTTATGAAGATGTTAAAGCGCTTTTTATAAGCTATTTTGGTGTTTATACAATTTTTAGTTTGCTGATAACAGGAGCAATTTTGAGTACCTACAGGATAGAGCAATACTTGTACATCGTTAATTTTGGTATAATACTCTTAATTCTGCCGAAATTAAGACCTGTGTTTCTATCAAAAAAAGTGAATGCGGAAAAATGGGGGGCACACTTTCTGTTTATGTTCTTGATCATTGCGGTATTGGCATTGATTGCGATAAACATCCACGGAGAAATGCCCGGAGCACAAATTCGATTTGAATTTTAAGCAAACAGGATGGTCCGATTTGGTTTTCATTCCAGTATATTGATTAGCTAATGATGTGCATGATAATAACGAGCCTATGAAAAAAGTTGCCGTAGTTGGTTTCGGATTTATGGGGATGACCCATGCCGGCAACATCTTGAAAAATGATAAGCTGGAACTGGTTGCGATCGTGGATACGGATGTTGAAGGAATAGCGAAGAAAATTTCTTCCGGCGAAGGTAATTTTTCTGCCGGCAGCATAGATCCCGGGCAATTGAGAAATGTGAATAAGTACAAAACACTTACGGATTGCATAGCAAATGAAGAAATGGATGCGGTACACATATGCGTTCATACGGATCTGCATTTTTCACTGGCCAGGGAAGCCATGACCGCCGGACTTAATGTTTTCCTGGAAAAACCAATATCGCTGGAGTTGGAACATGGAGAAGAACTGATTGGCCTGGCAAATAATAAAGGGCTTGTTTTTATGGTAGGTCATGTCTTGAGATTTATGTCTCCCTATGAAAAATTGAAGCGTTGGACCGATCGCAAGGAATACGGGGCATTGAATTTTTTATCCATGTCCAGATTTTCAGGTGTGCCCGCATGGGGTCAATGGAAAGAAAAGCAAGCGGATTTCGGATCTTCCGGTGGCGCATTGTTTGACCTGCTGATTCATGATATTGATTTTGTGCATTATTTACTGGGGCCTCCGGATAAAATCGAGAGCACTTATCTGCCCGGTGCATTGAGCGCTTATGACTATGTCAGCGCTTTCTGGTCGTATTCGGATAGAAGTTTAAAGGTAAAGTTGGAGGGCGGGAACACCTTTCACAGTAATTTTCCGTTTCAGGCCGGATATATGGCCAATTTCGAGCGTGCGAGCGTGCTGTACACCACGCTGAAACCCGAAGTCATCCACGTGTCGGATCATAATGAAAACATGGAGATCGATGCTGAAGACGGAAGTGATGGATTTTACAACGAGATCGATTATTTCTACCGGTGTCTCGAGCTGAAGATCAAACCGGAAAAATGTATGCCGGAATCATCGTTGGATACAATCCGAATTTGCTACGAGCATTTGAGATGAAGGGAGGTGAAACCGGAGTGCGGGCTTCGGCCCCAATCATCCGGCCAATCGTACTATGGATATGAATTTCAGAAGTAATAACATTTTTTTATAGATAATACATGGAAGATCTAAAACAACAATTAGCTCTAAATGGCGGGCCGAAAACAATGAAAAAGGAGTTTCCCTGGCCAATTTTCGATGATAAGGATATTGATGCCATTGTGGAAGTCGCCGAATCGGGGGCGTGGGGAAACCCTGACTGCGCGGGACTGGTCGAGCAATTTGAAAGGAATTTTGCGTCGTATTGCGGAAGCAAATATGCAGTTTCGTGCGTGAATGGTTCGGTGGCGCTTCGGTTGGCTTTGATCGCATGCGGCGTAAAACCCGGCGATGAGGTGATCGTTCCTCCCTATACCTTCATTGCTACGGCATCGATCGTTTTGGAATCCAACTGTGTACCCGTATTTGTAGATATTGAGCCGGAGACCTATAACATGGATCCCGTAGAAGTCGAAAAGGCCATAACCGACAAAACCAGGGTTATCCTTCCCGTACATTTTGCCGGGCAATCGTGCAATATGGACGCACTTCAGGAGATTGCCTCAAAACATAAGCTGAGAATCATCGAGGATGCGGCGCATGCGCACGGCGGTGAATACAAAGGTAAAAAGCTGGGCAGCATTGGCGACGCCGGTTGCTTCAGCTTTCAGTCTTCCAAAAACCTCACAAGCGGAGAAGGCGGAATAATTGTAACGGATGACGAGGAATTGTACGATATGATGAATTCTTTGAGAAATGTGGGACGTGTGAAAGGGGGGCAGTGGTATGAGCATCACAACCTGGGGTGTAATTACCGTCTGACTCAGCTCCAGGCCGCCCTGCTGACCACACAGCTCGAACGGTTGGAAGAGCAGACCCAAAAAAGAAATGAGAACGGGCTTTACCTGAATGCGCTATTGGAAAAAATCGATGGTATCCGGCCGCTGACGCGAGGGCATGGAGAAACACTGCATACATACCACATTTATATATTCAAATACGATCAATCAAAATTCAATAATTTATCGAAGCGTGAATTTGCCGCTATGCTTGCCGCAGAGGGAGTTCCGTCGTTTATGGGATATCCGGAACCTTTGTATAAACAGCCGTTGTTCCGGGAAAAGAATTTTATGTGCTATGCCATTCCCGAGGCGGTCGATTATACAAATGTCTGCTGCCCGGAAACAGAAAGGGCGTGCTATGTGGATGCCGTCTGGATTATGCAAAATACCATGCTTGGCACCAAAGAGGATATGGACTTGATTGCCGAAGCCATATTGAAAATACAGCGGGCGGCTTGTGCATAATTTTACCCGGTTCACGGACCTGTTGATCTTCAAGCCTGTTTTGCCCGTCATCCGTGAGGATCATCAGCCAGCGGGCTGCCCCCGGGACTGTTTCCGGGGATTACTTAAACCGAACATATAATGAAAACACCCGAAATTGTAAAAAAAAGCTCCGTATTTTTCCCGGCCCTTTTCATAATACCCTTTCTTTTGGCAGCTCAACAAAGGAACGGCAAGCTGCTGCGGGGAGAAGTCTGGCAAAAATTTGAAGCTCCGAAAGAAGCGGACTTCTACGTTGCTGTAAACGGAAACGACAATTGGTCCGGAACGCTTCCCAATCCCAACAATGAAAATACGGACGGTCCTTTTGCAACTGTAAAAAGGGCCCAGCGCGCTGTCAGAGCGTTGAAATCCAACGTATATTTCCCAAAAGAAGATCCGGTTGAGAAGCGGTGGATCGGATCCCCCCATCCTTTGGGCAGGGGAAAAGATATTTTGGTACTTATCCGAGGAGGCTTTTATTCCTTGGATGAACCGCTTCATTTTATGCCTCAAGATGGTGGTGAGCGCATTGAAACCAACCTGCCGACCGGCGCATTTGAATATCACAAACTCAGAGACCATTACGTCACTTACGCGGCCTATCCGGGAGAAGAACCCGTCATCTCCGGAGGGGTACTCTTAAATGCATGGAAAAAAGGGAAAAAATTGTGGACATCAAAAGTAAGCGGAACGAATGTTGCCATGCTGGTGGCGAATGTGAAAAAACAGGTATTGGCGCGCACACCCAATGAAGGCTACTTCATTCCACCGGCTATTTCCGAATCTACCGATGAGTTGTTTTTCAATCCTGGCGAACTCAAATCCTGGAAAAACATGGGAGATAACCGGGTTCATATGCTGTTGAGGTGGCATCATGGGGCAAATTCATTTAAATCCATTGACGAGAAAAAGGGCGTCGCCAAGCTGGTCACGCCCCAGGACGGAGTCGTAATCGTGCCTCCCAGATACTTTGTCGAAAATGTGAGTGCGCTTATGGATGCACCCGGAGAATGGTATTTCAATAAAAAAAATGGTGAGTTGAATTACATTCCGCCAAGCGAGATCAGGTCCTCCGGTTCAGTTTTGCTTTCTGCTCCGCAATTGGATCAATTGGTGATCGTGAAGGGAGCGCGCGGTAAACCGGTACGCAACCTGAGATTCTACGGTTTGACTTTTGAAGGTACCCTTCCCGGGAAATCCGCAATCGCTTTTACGTACGCTCATATGAATGAATTTGTAGGCAACAAACTACGGGCAGCGGCAGGGACCGGAATTACACTTGCAGAAGGATGTTATCAGACAAAAATTCTGGAAAACCGGATGGATGGGATTGACCGCAGGGCCATCGTGGTCCGGGGTCCTGAAGATCCGGCTTCAGGCAGGGATATCCTTAGAGAAACATTGATTTCGTACAATCACATTTCGAATTGCGGAGGCGTGAATATCGATGCGGCATTTTCGGTCTTTACCACCATTTCTCATAATTACATTACAAAAACCAGAGGTCGATATGCCATATCCGTTGGAGGGTGGCATAATCTTGAAGAAGCGATCGACGGTGCATATGTCGTCGAATACAATCACCTGGACGATGTGCAAAAAGATGCCGATGATTCGGGAGCCATCAAGACCGCCGGCACTACTTTCAATTCCGTAGTACGGAAAAATCTCGTGCACGATGTAAGAGCCGGATTTTTTAACGACAACGTAGGCTTCTGGTTCGACAACATGTCCCTGGGGTGGGTAGCCGAGGACAATATATTTTACAATCTTGAGCAGGGCGAAATGAAGTTATGTGCCGCCAACCTTGTGGATAATCTCTATCAAAACAATTTTGTAATCGATGCGCCGGCAAATGCCCCCGAAACATTTATTGGCGGAGAACCGGAGTTCGCCTATTCGGATTTGGATATCCTTCCTTCGGAAACGGACGATGCGGGAAATATTTCATCCGGCAGCAATATTAAGATCAGAGTGGTGGTAACAAATACCGGATCTACGGGCATTGCTCCGGTTCGGTTGTATCTTGACGGAAAAGTATTTAAAGAGAAAGATGTGCCCGCCATTCACGGCAATTCGGTGAAGGTGGATTTTGACGTAAGACTGTATGATGCCGGTGCACATCACCTGGCAATCGGCACAACAGATTACAGGGAGGTTGCCGTAAAGGGAACCAGACCCGCAGTTGTTTTTGACCGGCTTGAACTGTCCGATGCCCGGATTATTCAGGGAGAGCAGGTAGCTGTTCTGGCTCATGCCAGAAATCTGACCGGATCAAATCAGGTGACGGAGGCCGTACTTTATTTTGATAAAGAAGTTGTTGCCTCCAAACCGGTCGAACTTGGTCCCGGACAGTCCGGTGTGGTGGAATTTTCTGAAATACCGGATGTTGGGGAGTACAAGGTTCGTGTCGGAAATAGCGAGGTGTTTCATCTCAAGGTTCAGGATTACGAACTGCTGGACTTGTCAAGCCTTGAGCTCTTTGAACATTGCTCGGCAAAGGCGAAGCCCTATGAAATCCGTGCGGATCAAAAGCAAAACAGATATAGAGTAAAGGCCGGAGGGTCGGATTTTTTCCATGCGGAAGATTCATATGCAGCCATTTTTACCAGGAAGCTGAAAGGAGATTTTGTGGCAACGGTGAAAATCAGGCAATTTGGAGCGCGCACGCACGAATGGTTCAGAGCGGGTCTGTTTGCAAGAAATGATATGACGCAAAGTTTCGATACCAGGCCGGGCAGTAAAGGATCATTTCTCGTGTTTGGTACGCCGGGCAGGGCCGGGATCAACTACGATGAATTTGCCAATGGATGTATGCACAAGGCGAGCAGCCAGAATTTGCCGGAGCAAGTTGATTTCCCATACTGGCTGAAACTGGAGCGGCATGGAGATTACTTTGTAGGTTCCATCAGCCTGGACGGCAAGAACTGGATCAACGAGAAGCGTTCAGGCGATATCCCGGGACTGGATGAAGAGATTGATCTCGGACTGGCCGCCGGATCCTGTGATAAGATCCCTTACTGGGTCGAGTTTGAAGACTGGAAAATTAAGGTGGCCCGATAACGCTTATCTCAAATGAAGCACCTATATCCGCTTTATGGAATCGTAACCGTACTCAATACGCCATTTAGGAAGGATCATGGGATCGACTTCAAAGCGCTCGGTCAAAATGTCGAGGAAGCGATTCGGGCAGGTGTCGCCGGGTTCCTGGTGCCTGCCATGGCTTCTGAAGTCCGGCGGCTGAGTAATTCGGAAAGATTTTCCATGGTAGATTGCGTGCTCAAATCAGTAAATGGAAGGGTGCCCGTATTTGCCGGGACCGCCGCAAACTCCGTAGCTGAATCAAAAAGATTGATGAAATCCTACCTGAGTCTCGGTTGTGCGCATATGTTAATCCAGCTTCCATTTGATAACCGGGATCAATTCCGGGAAGATTTTTTCGAGTTGGCGGAATCGGGAGCAGAGGTGATCATGCTGCAGGATTGGGATGCAAATGGTTATGGTCTGGCCGATGAATTGATCCTGGAGCTTTTCGAAAAGATCCCGGAATTTCGATGTTTAAAGGTGGAAACGGCCCCTGCCGGGGTGAAGTATTCCAATATCCTGCGACTGACCGACGGTAAGCTGAATGTGAGCGGTGGATGGGCGGTTATGCAATTGCCTGAAGCGTTCCGGCGAGGTGTTCACGCCTTTATGCCTACCGGCATGCACTGGATATACACAAGGATCCACAATCTTTATCGCGATGGTAACCCAAAAGCTGCGGTCCGACTATTTCATGAAATATTGCCCGTATTGGCTTTCTCCAACCAGCATCTGGACATATCCATTCATTTTTTCAAGCGCTTGTTGTGGAAACAGGGGGTTTATCCGGCACCGATCGTACGTGAACCGATTCTGCCTTTTGATGAAATACACCGGGAAACGGCCGATCAACTGATAGAGAAAGTTATGGAAATTGAAGAGCGCATAAAAAATTGCGAATTATGAAACCGGCATGGCCGGAACAAATTCAGGACACCTGCGAGCATGATTATATTGCTTCGTGTGTCAGCAATCTTAAAAAATATAAACGGATGAAAAATACAGTTGATTTCTATCGGGGCGGCTTTTCCTCCCCGGAAAATGAGACCCGGGTCATCGAAAAATCCTTTAGGACTGCAATCCGGTTTACCATAACCTTGTTTTGCTTGTTCACCAATGAATTGAACCACGCTCAGATCCGGCTCAGACCGCTGCCTCAGGACGGTTTTGAAAAACGCCTGACAGAATTCGTAAATGAGCTGGAATTGTCCGATTCCCATGAGCACCTGATGAGCCAGGAAAGCATCAGGAACAGCCAAATGCTCGATTTTATGCTGTTGTTACACCACTATGCCGATGACGACATCAAATCTGCCGGTATGAGCAAACCACAATTTGCAGAGCTATTGACCGATGAATACACCGTTCGAGAAAAATGGGAAATCGTAAAACCGTACTGGGAGGCATCAAAAAATACAGCCTATAACCGGGTGGTTTTGCTGGCCATAGAAAAACTTTTTGGAATAAGGGAATTGAATGATCAAACCGTAGAAGAATTGTCCTGGAAAATAAAAAAAGCCTACGAAACCGACTGGTACAATCATGTACTGAGGGAAAAGGCCAACATCAAATATGTAATTGCGGATATCGGTGATCGCAGGTTCGATGACGGGATGTTTCGCTACGTAGAAAAGTTTGACCGGTTCGTACGGGTTGATTCGAAGGAAGATCTTTTGGCTGCCGGGGAAAGTGTCTCGATGGATGTTAACTCCCTGGATGCATTTGTTTCCGCACTCGAGAAAGCTTTCCAAGAAGCGATTGACCGCGATATTGTTGGCGTAAAAAGCACTGCGGCTTATCATCGAACCCTGAAGTATGAAGACGTTTCAAAAGAAAATGCCCGACAGGTCTTTGATCGGTTATTCGAGCCGGAAAACGACCTTTCTTTTGAAGAAGTGAAACCGTTGCAGGACTATATGATGCACCGGATCATACAACAGATCAGGAAATACGGATTGCCATTTCAGATCCATACCGGATTCCACGCAGGAGATGGGAACGATATTTCAAATTCAAATCCCGCTCTGCTTGCAAATCTGTTTTTGGAATACCGGGATGTAAACTTCATTCTTTTTCATGGCAGTTACCCGTATGGTGGCGAGTTGGCTGCGCTTGCCAAGAGCTTTAGGAACGTATTTCTGGATATGAGCTGGTTATACATCATTTCTCCCTCTTACGCCAAGCGATACCTGCACGAGTGGATTGAGACGGTCCCTTCTAATAAAATTATGGCCTTTGGAGGAGACTACCATAACGTCGAAAATACATACGGGCATGCTCTAATGGCCAGAGAAATTGTTGCCAGGGTACTCATTGAAAAAGTCCGGTCCGGCTATTTAACGGAAAGCGAGGCGAGAGAAATTGCCAGACGCATACTGTTCACCAATATAATGGAGATATTCGGGATAGAATAACAAAATGATTACCCAGGAGGACATGGAATGTTATGGATGAATCGGGATTTCTTCCGTGGGATTTGGGAAATCATACATAAATGCTCCTTTGACCGGCTCGCCCGGGCAGTATTATTCGTATCTGAGCGTGGTCGCCGGATCCAGCATCGAAGCTTTTACAGACTGAAAGCTCACTGTAAGCAATGCTACCACCAAGGCGACAATACCGCTTAATCCGAATATCCACCAACTGATTTCGATTCGGTAGGCAAAATTATCCAGCCATCCGGATATCACGTAGTAAGCGGGAAAAATGGAAATTATAAAAGCAATACCGACGAATTTAACAAATTCGGAAGATAATAAACGGATGATATTGAATGAGGATGCGCCCATAGCTTTTCGTATCCCGATTTCTTTGGTGCGCTGTTCGGCGGTAAATGCCGCTAATCCAAACAGTCCCAAACATGCAATGAAAATGGCCAATCCTGTAAAAATTGAAAATAAAACGCCCAATCGCTGTTCTGCCCGGTACATCTCATCGAAATTTTCGTCGAGAAATGTAAACTCAAACGGTTCGTTCGGCGCTACTTCCTTCCACTTGCTTTCGACCAGTTTTACCGCTTCTTTCGGGTGATCATGTGTGTAACGGACGGTCATG
>JAKSDO010000153.1 GCA_022360055.1 Cytophagales bacterium
CAGCGCGCGCTATTACTCTACTTTCGTAAATCCCGTCACTTTGATAAAACACAATCCGGATTATTTCGGTTCCCTTAAGCCCTGATTATTTGCTGCCGGGGGTCGACGAAGTTTTATATTTTGCTTTTATTACCAATTAATATGGGAAAAATGCAATTCCTGCCAATTGATTCGGAAGCGAGGGTCTGCCGTCCGGAACGGGCCGGCAATTTCCGGGAGCCGGCGTGAAGGGAGCATAACCGGAATTGCCCTCCTCTTCCGGAGATCGGTCCCATAATCTATTGGATACGGAGGGAACCGGAGCGCCCGCTAGACAAATTTCCGGGGAGAATTATTAAACTCCTTCCAGTCCTCATGGAGGTCATCGAAGAGCTTGTCCAATGCCGCGCTCGAAACGCCGCTGTTCTTCAGGGTCAGGATGTAATCCATGAGATTGTAGCAGGTGGTAAATTGACCGCAGGCAATTAAATTTTCAAGGCGGTTGACGCTTCGATCATCGTCGTCCCACCATAAGGTGGTCGGCATTTGCGAGGCAATCAGGCTGCTCTCCTGTATTTTTGGGGACGGGCTGGGCCTGATCCCCTGATTCGGTTTGAAGCCGATCCCCAGGGTAGACTTGACGCCGTTTAACTGATACACCGTAGAGGTGACGGCCCTGTGTTTGTAAGCTTCTTTTTCGTACAAAAGCCTGTAGTTCAGTCTCCGGATCTGATTCAGAAAAACCTCGCTGATCATAGTTACTGCCGAAGTCAGACGCTCCGCAAGCATGCGCCTGACAAGCGCAATGTCCAGCTTTTGAAAGGTGGCCACATCATCCACCAGCTCTTTGGGCACATTCTTTTGATAGAGATTATTCATAAAGATCTTGATTCCGGCGCGCAATAAGGTTGTGAAAGATCCAATGACCATCAATACAAGCCCCACACCGGTTAGCAAGCCGCCTGCTACGTACAGGAAATCCCACGACCGGCTGAAAAACAAATTCATGGAATTCAGGCCGACCAGCAAAACCCCGGCCAGCGCGGTGCCCCAATAGTACCATTTAAATTTCAGGAGCCTCAGCACATTGCTCAGGAGCCGGTTGAGCGTTTTGCCGGGCTTCCCGGTCCCCTTGCTGTCGGCAGCCTGCTCCCACTGATCCATGTTGTAGCTTCCCACATCACAGACGATAATGGTTCCGAGCGGGCTTTTTCTTCTTTTGTCGATATTGACCATACTTCCTATCCCCTGGTTGTCGACAATGCCCCCGTCCATAAGCCCGATGCCGTGACGATACTTCTCCTTTTGTTTCAATTCCCTGTAGTGTTCCGAGGTGTGGTCGCCGAAATAATCATCCGGAAAAATCATGGGCTCAAAGCCAAACGGAAAACAACTGGAAGAAGCAATGACGTCGGACAGCCGGATGTTTCCCTTCAAGGTGTTGAGCGTTGGGCTGTATAAGGGTTTGTTGCCGAAATAACCCGAATTCTGAAATCTGAAGGCCAGCCCGTAAGCAAAATCCGTTGCATTAAAGCAAACGTCTTTCAGATGAATTGCCCCGGGCCGGTCGAATGCTTTGAAGGTACCCGATGGCAGCATTTCCTCATAGGCCGACGCAAAAGCGTTGATCAGCGAACGCTTTTTGGGAATGCCCTTCCAAAAACCGTGATCTTCCAGTTTGTTCAGGGCCTTTTCCAGCAAGAGGTCCTCGTCGAGGAACCTGTAAAACGCGCTGTAGAAATCTTCAAAGGATCCGGCCGTGTATGTCGAATGGGCATAACACACGCCTGTAATGGTTCCCCCGCTTACGGTACTCAGGGCTTCTACCTGTTCCAACAAAGGGGCTTCCTCATAATGTATCCGGTGCAGGTAGGACAATACACCGAGTGAAAATGCGGCTGCGCGATAGCCGCCGCCGCTAAAACAAAGTCCTATGGACGATAAGGGGTCGTTGACGTCGTTCATGATTCAATCGTATTTGATTTGACATGGCTCCAAGATCGCAATTACATTTCCCGATCCGGCTAAAAATACCGATCGCCCGGCAAGGAAGACCGACGTTCCGGTTTAAGCGAAAACGCCCGGCGACGATCCCTCCCGTCAGATCACGGCTTATCCGCATCAAATGCCGGGCGCGATACCGGCCGCAGAAGGTATTTCAGGCTTAAGAATAAGATTTAGATGTGTGATTATCAACTAAAACAACCCGAAATCAAAAAAAATACCCAAGCATGGGTATTTTCCGAAGTATTCGTCCGGTCGATTTGAATTCGGCTGCTCAAGCCGGGAATTAATCGCACCCATCGATCGCAATCCGGGAGCAATCGGCGACGACCTGTCAAAAAACACCTTTTTGCACGGCTTCTTTTCCGCCGTCGCGCATTTGTATTGCCAGGCTTTTAATGAACGGTTCGTAATACCCGGGTTGTTTTTCATTGTTCAGGCTTGCGAAATACCAGGTCCGGTGTAAGCCTTTGTTTGTAACAGGCACGGCTACGATCGGTTGTGTTTTCAGATAGGGTTCTATTGCCCAATTGGAAATAACCATGACACAATATCCCGCTTTCACCATTTCAATCTGGGCTTCGGTAAGCTGCACTTCTATGATCTTTTTCGGACTGATATTTTGCGGGATCAGCAGTTGTCTAAACAATGTAACGGATTCCAGGGGCCTGGAGTAGATGATGACGTTTTGATCGGCGAAATCCTTTTCTTCAACATAGGGCTTACCTTCCCAGGGGTGTCCGCTTACCACCACGGCCATCTGCTCGTCCCTGAACAATTCCGTAAATTTTACCGCCGGGTTTGGTTCGAGGTTGCTTGTAATGATCGCATCGACCTTCCCTTCCAGCAGAGGCGCAATCGAACTGCATGTATACTCGGTCAGGATCTTGATCTCCACGCCGGGAAATTCTCTTGAAAACGACTTCATCACGCCGGGAAGCCAGTGATAACAGGTATAGCAGCAGGTAGTGACCCTCAGTTCCCCCACCTGGCCGTCCCGAAAGGTCATCAGCTCATATTCGGCCTGTTCGAGCTCCCGCAGTACCTTTTGGGCCGATCTGAGTAAAATCTTGCCGGCCTCGGTGAGCACCAACCGTTTGTTCACCCTTAAGAACAACCTGACGCCCAGCTCATTTTCCACCTCCCGCAACTGATGGCTGAGCGCCGAAGCCGAAACGTTCAATTTGTTTACCGCCCGGGTCAGGTTTCCTTCGGCCGCAACCGTTTCGACAAGTCGTAAATGTCTTAATTCCATATATGAAAAATATTCATCATTTCTAATAAATCATTTCAATTTCTTCATCATCCCTCCTGCCTTTAGTATTCGTCTTCTTCTGTATAAAGGTTACAACCATGCTCAAAAAATACAGACCGGTACTCATCCGCGAAAATGAACGACGTCGATTTTCAATATTCCTACTCGGTGCCTTGATCACCATCTACATTTCGATCTATTCCGAACTTTTCCAGGCGCTGTACGGCATTGGGAACGACTGTTCCCGCCGGTTCAACATTATAATCAGGTCCATGAAGGTCTATTCCTTTTGGGGTTTCGAAGGATTCGATCCCGCTTCGAACCCGGTTCGATTTCCGGCGGAACCTGAAAAGATCACAAACCACATCGGCATGCTTACCGGGCAACCGTTCGAATATGAGCGTAAAGGGGCACCCAGGGCTCCGGGACAATCTCCGGACACCATGCACCTGTACCGGGAATATGAGGACATATGTCTGCTGGTGCTCGATATCTGGTCGGCTTATCCGAAAAATGAAGTGATGGGATTTATTGCCGATAATGGCAACCTGATCATCACCTCCGTGGGCGATACGTGGCGCGTAAGCGGTCCGAAACCCATATTATTCAACGATCGCTACTACCTGGCATGGCCCAAACATGCAAAGCTCAAATCGACCTATCAGGGAGCGATTCGATATTCCGGTTCCGATTTTATCTTTCTGCCGGTCAAAGCCATGTTCCACACGCACGTGTTGTCCGGAGCGCTCAGCCCGGAAGACCGGTTAATTGCCAAAAGGTTTGATAAAATCCGCCATATATTGATCGAGCGTACAAGAATATCCGAATTTGACGGCCGGGGCATTAAAAAAGTGTATAACGGAAATATGCTGAACTTATGTGAACTGGTGCACAACTGAACCCTGACCGGTCCGTTGTTTTTCCTCATCCGTCAAATGATTTGACCGATTTTGCCCGGTCCGGGGAGCACGCTGCACGGAGCCGATCGCATATTCCCAACGGCAGTTATTTATTCGCTCCGACAGGAACCGGTTATTCGTTCTGCTTTTTTAGCTGGTCCAGTAAATTGTACTTGGCTCTTCTCGTCTCCCACCGCTCGCGCGCATACTTTTGCATATCGATGATGGTATCTTTCTCGTCAATTATTTCAAGTCCCAACAAAGTTTCAATAACATCTTCCAGGGTCACAATTCCATCCAGGCCGCCGTATTCGTCCACAATGGATGCAATATGCTCTTTTTTTTCCAGGAGCTTTTCCCACAGGGAGAAAAGCGCAATGGAATTCGGTACCACCACAATGTCTCGCTTTATATCTTTGAGCCTTAAGGTATGCTGGTCTTCGGCCAATTTTTCAAAAACCGTCTGTCGAAACACATACCCCGTTATGTGCTCTTCGTTGTTTGAATATACCGGTATTCGTGAAAACGTTAAATAATCTTTGTTTTTCAAAAAATCCTTTAACAACAGTTTTTCGTCCGCAACAGCCACCACAACTCTCGGAGTCATTATTTCTTTTACCTTTACATTTTTGAGTCTAAGTATATTTTGAATTATTCGATACTCTTTTTCCGTAAAAACCCCCTCGTCCGCCCCGATACTCGCCAGCGCAGCAATTTCTTCTCTGCTTGTCGTTTGTTTTCGTTTATTGCTTGAAATGAGTTTGGTAATTGTCGACGACATCAACACGAGCGGATAGGTGAATACGATCATAAATTTTATGGTGAAGAAGGAAATCATGGCCAGGTTTCTCCAGTATCGGGCCCCGATCGTTTTGGGGATAATTTCAGTGATTATTAAAATCAAAATTGTCAGACCGGCGGATACGACCCCAAAGTATTCCTCGCCAAAAACTTTAACGGCCTGCGCGCCTACGCCTGCCGCACCCACGGTATGGGCAACGGTATTTAAAGATAAAATTGCCGATAAGGGCCTGTCGATGTTTTCTTTTAACTTCATAAAAGCTTTTGCCCACAAATTTCCTTTTTCATGCTTAACGATCAGGAATGACCCGGGGGTGGAAAGCAGCACGGCCTCCATAATCGAACAAAGGAATGAAATTAACAGCGCAATAGATAAATAGACCAATAGCAGTATCATGTGTTTTTTACGTCGGATATACAATTTTACACGATACAGGAATATGTTGGTTTTCAAAATGCCCGGCTATAATGACGGTTATGGGCAACGGCCGCTTTTTAAGCGGTGGCTGATTGATTGGAGGGTTTAATCTATCCGGATGGCGAACCGCCATGCTTTGGCTCTTCCGGTCGGTTCGGAAGGAGCAGTTCCAAAACCCGGGGGACACATCTGAATTTCGAATCCATCGGTATTTCCGTGGGATTTGGGAAATCTGGTTCAATCAACATCGGGCCACTGCTAATAAGCCAGATTTCTCCGCTGCGCTGCGAAATGACAGTAAAGGGTAAATCAACTTGTCAGGGTGTATAAGGCAATCAGATCGCTCCTGACGTCGAGATGACAAGGCAGGCGTCGTTTTTAATATGTTGATTTTTGCCCAATCCGGATGTAAAATCTTTGTTTGTCATGCCGTGGTTGGCGTGCGTTCCTGTTTTTAATTTGCCGGTACCGGAAGGTTGTGCTGCCTGAGAAACGACAATTTATCCCAATAGCCCCTTTGAAATTTAATTTTTCCATCGACGACCCGGAAAAAGCCGCAACCTCGCAGCCCAAGCGGGTCTTTCCATTCCAGTATCGCCCAGGCCCCGTCTTCGAAAATGTTTTCCACGATGCAAGTCATTTCCGCCTGCGCAAATTCTTCCCGAAACATTTTCCTGATCGCAATCTTTCCTTCTACCGGCGCGTTTGCTACCTGGTGGTTGATCGCATCATCGTGATAAAATTCGGACAACCGGTCGGCATCACCGGTATTGAAAACGTCCACCCATTTTTTTATTAGCTCTTTCGGCTGCATAGTATTATATATTTTTCAACAATAATCCTTCATCTGTACTGGTCAGACATCCATACGCTCTTAATGCGCGCTTCTTCCACTGCGCAGTCCGCCCGGGCTTTTTTGCGCTAAGACGCCGGCATAAATGCGCATTGCATTCCGCCTGCGGACCCGTAATTTACAAATTACCGCTTTGGAACACCAACCCCTGGCCCGATGATCAGGCGATCCGGATCAACTGCAACGGCCTTTTGCCGAACCTCCGTATCGGACCTGCGGATCACCTGCCCGTTGTGCCGTTGATCCGGAAGAAAAACCCGATGATCCGAAGCGCTCATATGAAAGCGGTCCTTCCCGCGATTACAGGTTAAAGTATATTTTGACTCCTTCGAGAATATTGGCAACTGCAACCGATGAAAGGATCAGCCCCATGATCCGGCTGATGATCGCAGCGCCACTGTTTCCGATATATTTGAATATCCAGGTCGACATCACCATCAGGATCCATGCGATCAGCACGACAGACAACATCATCAAAGTTGTTAAAGATTGTTCCACAATACTATGTTGGCTGTTTTCCGTGAGCAGAATGGCTGCCAGTATCGCCCCCGGGCTTGCCAGGGAAGGCATAGCCAAGGGAAAAATAGCCTTATCGCTATTTCTCTTTACCTGAGCGAGCTCCTCTTCGGGTTTGCTTTCCCCGAATATCATGGTCAGGGCAAACAGGAACAACACAATTCCCCCGGCGATCTGGAAGGTGGGCAAGGGTATGTCGATGGCGTTTAATATCAGCTCGCCCACAACAATAAAAAAAAGCAGAACGCCCGCCGCTACGAAAGCCGCTTTGAGCGCTATTTCCTTGCGTTCGCTTTCTTTACACGGGGAGGTCACGGCAATAAACACGGGGATGGTGCCAATGGGATCAATTACGGTAAAAAAAGTAACAAAGGCGGTAAGAAGGTCGTTGATCATGGGTTGTTTACATTCATCTACAATCGTATTTTTTCCAATCTAACAAGTTTTTGATTTTATTGAAAGCACCGACGGTTACTTGTTGCAATCAAAAAATGTTTCGAGTCCAAATACGAATTATAAAAGAGTAATTGATTCCAATTCGAATCTTAATCCCTCCCCGTTTTGTTCTCCGGGCACGACCAGTTGAATTTTTTCCACATCTCCGACCCTGAGCGGTTTACTTTCTTTGTGACGATACCATGGCGATAAAAATCCCGGATATCCTTTGGGGAGCAGCAGCATCTTGTCTTCTGCAAAATCACCAAGACTCAGGATATATTCACCTTCCCGGTCTGTCAGGGTAAGCTCTGCGGAATACGCATGCGCATCTTTGTCAATGAGTGTGATCTTTATTAAAGCAGGATGATCTCCCGTGGCCTTTCCGGTCAGTTTTAACTGTGTATAGTCGCCGGCATACCTGCCCGCACCTTCAATTTGGGCTCCGATGTAGTGATCAAAGGCGTACAGTACTTCGGGCTGCTTCCGGTTACTTCCCGTGCCGGAATGAGAGACCTCCAAAAATGTTTTTCCCGACACGTCCGATGGTTCGGTGCGCACTTTAAGATAAGGACCTTCCCTGAAGGTGTTCATTCCGGAACAGGATCCGGCATGGAACAGTTGGATTTCTGAGGCTTCGGGCAGGACTTTAACCGTATATACTTCCGGATTATAATAATCCCAACGCTTTACCGGACCGCGAACTGCTCCGGGGTAAATGATCTCACCATCCTCGCCATCCTTTACGGAAATGGCATAATGCAACCGGCCTGTTCGCACCAAAGAATCGGGGATAGAAGCCCGGTAAGCAAAAGCATCGGTCTTTTCCATCGGGAATTCAACCACCCGGTTCGCCGCCTTCCAGTAGCCGGGATTTATCAATAGCAAAGCAAGTTCCTTTGCTTCCTGCCCGGGGGCAACAAAATCAACACGCACATTAAAATCCCGGTTTTCATACGTCACCGCTCCGGGGGTATGTACGACATGCATTTTCTCCAGGTTTTCGGCAGGAGCATGAAACTCGGAAACCCGAATGTTCCCCAACCTTTTATCCCTAAACTCCTCGCTCAGCCTGCTCTCGGAAAGCAGATAAACTCCCGGCTCAATGTTAAAGCTCCCGTCTTCTGCAAAACTTTTATAAGTATTGCCCCTGTTTATCCCCCGGATATAAAAGCTCCGCCCCAAATCAGACAATTGAACATTCATTTTATTATTGTTCCACTTGATTGCCACATTTTTAATATCCGGCGTAGCCTGTAAAAACGGATCGCGCACCCAAACGGCGTCGGGCATTACTTCCAGCCTCCATACACCTTCCTCCATTTTATCGAGAAAGTAAGCTCCGCGTCCATTGTACTGTACCGTGGGCGAACTTCCATATCCCGCAATGGATTCAAGTAATGCCGTATTTCGGATTTTGGTTGTCGTATGGTTGGTATAATAAAACAACGCATCCGAAGTCAATTCCGCCAGATCCTTCCGATAATCGATCTCCAGCCCCCGGAGCTCAAAAGGCGTTGTCTCATTTTTCCTGTTTCTCCGGTAAGAGGAGTTTCTGAATAATTCCCCGGCGATTTTCAAACCAACTGCTTTCTGCGGAGTATATGCCAAATTTAGAAAATGGGTCTGGTACTCCGTATTGGAAGCGGCAATCGCCATGGGGTCGTAGGCAAACATCGTTACCCACTGCATCCCGGCTTCCTTAAAGGATATCGCCATCGGCGGGTACATATAAGACTGCCCGATATCCCCGGCGTCGAACTCGTACACCAGACGGTTTTGGCCTTTCAGTAAGGTGTTGTTCTCGAATGGCATGTGATATTTATCCACGTGCGGGAGGAAATTGCCCTTTTGTCCGTGTCCGGCAACAAGCCCGGTGGGATACCACTGGAAGGTAATTCCGTCTGTTCCCCCATTAATGTATGCATCCAGTAAACTCACATTTTGGGAGACATTGTAGTATATTGGTTTCGAACACCCCGTTGCTTTTATTGCTTTTACCATTTTCCGGACAAACTGTTCTGTTGCTGCTGCTTTCGAATGTCCGGGTTCATTACACACTTCAAAGCCGACAATCATCGGATCGTCTTTATACGCTTTTCCCGTATAGGGATTTACGTGATTCACAAATTGCGTCAGATAGTTCTCCTGTGCTGCTATGGCAGCGTGCTCGGTATATACATTTCCCTTGTGAAAATACCTTGAGAAGCCCCTTAAGTCTTCTTCATCATGCTCGGGATACCCGTTTCCCCAGTAAGCTATCGGAGTAAGAAAGGTATGGATCCCCCTTTTTTGCAGCGTGTATATCAGAAAATCAAGCAGGTCCAGATGTTCATTCTCCAGCAAATTTCCCAGGCTGTCGCTGACCTCGCAATCCCACACGTGTATTCTGTAGGCATTAAGTCCGAGGCGGGCAAAATGGTACACGTCTTCTTCCATGGCGTCTTTATGGCTTCTCCCTTCCCGTTCGATCTGCCGGTAAGCGTGAGCAAACGGAGCCGTGTAATTCACCCCCCAGAAAAAAGCTTCTTCCCGGGTATCTTTCCATATTAATTTCCCCTTATTGTTTAGCAAAACCGTTCTTTCATCGGTTTGAGCGGATAGGCTCGTGTAAAAAAGTAATACTGTCAGGAACAGTACAATGCCTGTTTCCTTTGCCTGCATATTCATATTTCCGGATAACTGTTTATGGTTTGACATACGATTGGTAAAAGGCCTGGAGCATGCCCGTTTAAATCCAGGGATTATTCTGTTTTGTGCAGATCCCACCATGTTTGTTCCTTTCATTATTTGCTCCTTAGATTATACAGGTCATACCCAATTTGCTTTACCGCATTGATCAGCTCTTCGTAGGGATTATCGCATATGTCGACCATGCCGATCTGATAGTTTTCACCATCTCCGCGCCCGGTAAATGCCTGGTCGCCATACTGAAACCAATGGGCACCAACAATTTGCGAATTTTGCAACGCCCCTTTTACATAACCGTAATAAGCCCCGGCCCTTTGTCCCTGATTAGCAACACTCCTCAGCCCGGTGTGGAGATGCCCCCTGTCAAGGGCGCCGAAATGAAATTCACCGATTATGACAGGCTTGTCTACACCCTTCGGAAGCTTTAAATCTTCGGCGGAAAAACGATACCTGTTAAAACTTACTATATCACAATATTTTGCCGCTATCCTGATCAGGCCTTCTTCGCTGCGGTCGTCGGGGTAATAATGGCAATGCAACCTTGACCCCATATACATTTTGTCGGGCGCTGCTTTTTTTACTTCTTCCATACAAACCCTGGAATATTCATCAAAAATAACCTCATCAAACAGGGCCAATTCATCAACGGATTCTGCAGAAGGCGCCTCTGAAATGGCCGCTACCTGCCTCCAGGTCTTAAATTTTGTATTCCAACGGTGGTTAAGGACCTCCACTTTTCCGTAGCGCTCTTTCAGCCAGGCCATCCAGGCTTTTTTTGCATGGCCGGATGCCGGCTGTTTTAACAATGCCAGGGTAAGCCTTCCTACCGAAAGTTCATTGTCGACAAAATAACCGATACAAAACGGATCATTTTTTGTTTTTTCGCCATTTTCAGCCATAGCTTTGGATACACTTTCCCTGAATCCGGGATCGAAAACATCAGGGAATTTAACCGCTTTTCCATCCAACCCGGGCCAATGCGGGGAAACGGCTACGGTGTACGGTACTCTCGGGGCGCCATACAAATAGATATTTTGATCGGACCAATTGCCAAAAGTATTTATTCCCCAGCTTTTTAAGCGTTTCATGGTAACCTCAGTTGCTTTGTCCTTCCATGAATCTCCATACTTCCTCCATAGGTTGATCATGGTGAAATTATAAATCTTTTGTCCCCCCGATAATGTATACAATTCGGGTACGGCGCTGTTTTCATCTACCAGCTCTTCGAAGAACCTTTCGCGGCCACTGATCCGGGTATAAGCGTTATGAAACCTCACGCATGTAACCCCGTGCGACCAAAACAGGTATCCTTCAGGATCGATCATCCACCATTTCCCATGGTATTTCTCTACCCTGAAATGCCCGGTCGCTTCAAGTTTCGGACCGCCAAGCCAGCCTCCGAATTGATTCAACCCTTCAGGGCCCGGCTGGTTCTGAAGAAGCACGGCTTCCCGAACCGCCGACCTTTTCAAGGCTTCATCGCCGTATACCTTGCCCGGCCACGCATCATATTTATATTGCCCATAGGTGTCGATGAAAGGGAAAAAATCTTCTTTTGACGCCACTTCCGCCGGGCTCAGGAAATGGCCGAACGCCGAAACATTTGAAATGGCCACGGAGCACGAATTATTGCCATACGCAATAAAAGTAACTTTTTCGGTTTGCCCGGGGTTAAACTCCTTCCAATGCCAAAGCGTACCTCCGGGGATGCCATTCATAGCCGGAAACTCCTCTGTTCCTCGTACGGTAGTCCTTTTAAATACGATCTCGATGGTTTTAGCTTCTCCGGGTTTCAAATAAATGCAGCTATTTATCCATCTTTCGGTATTCAGGAACCCTTCTACGCGCACGGGTGTATCTCCCTTATTTGAAACCAGGGCAGAAACACCTTTGTAAGCGGAAAGGTCCTGAGCTTCCCCGGGAACAGGAATTTCAAGAATGTCTCCATTCGTGGCTTTGGCTAAAGAATAGACCTTATCCGTAATTGCTCCTATTTTGTGTTTTTCCTGCGCTTGGGTTTTAGCAGCCAGAAAAATAATTAAACAAAGGCTGAATATATAATTCGTAGTATTCATAATGACTTGAATGAGTTGTTGTCAGTGGTAAAAATGTAAAATGCCATACTTCATGCCCCTTGTATACGCGTCTTCAATGGTAAAGAGATACATGCAATGCCTTATTCTTTTATTCATGTGCCGGTCACCCAGGGGGCCGGATATCTAACAATGTCCACGTTTAGGACAAATGGAATCTTTAAAAATGAAACCGACCATGACTTTTCCGTTTTTAGCTCGCATTGAGTACAAACTGCATGTAATTGCATTGAAGCGGCGGGGACATGGTGAAACCAATAGCCCGGCATTTCCAATGATGTCTAAAAAAATCTCCCGTAGCATTTAAATTACCCGCAAAGCAATCTCTTTGCGGGTAAGCGCATGCGCAAAAGCCAAATGGCTTAATATCCCAAATTTTGAACAAGATTTGGATTTGCATCAAGTTCGCCAATCGGGAATGGCAGGTATTTGTGAAAATCCTTTGCATCATGCCCTCTTTGAATGGCGGAACTGATGTACTTTCCATGCCGAATCAGATCTTCTCTCCTGTGTCCTTCAATATAAAGCTCCCAGCCGCGCTCAGCCAATATATGGTCGCGAAGCTCCTCTTTTGAACCGAAATCAGCCAATAAAACCGGCCTGTCGGGTTCAAAAGCTCTTTCGCGCACTGCATTGATCAAATCGATCGATTCCTGATTTGGCCCGCTGATCTCGTTTAATGCTTCGGCCCTTGCCAGATATATATCTGCAAGCCTGATCAGCGGCACATCATTTCCGGCATATTGCGACCCCGCATAATTCGGGTCGTGCGCATATTTTACCGGAACTGCTCTGTCATCATAAGATTCTACACCCCAATCGGTTTCATAGCTCGTAATCAAGCCCTCACGCCGTACATCGTCCGGATCAAATGAATTGTAGAAATCGCCATGAACAAAATATCCTCCCCATCCAAGAATCGGGCCGACCTCTGTTTTATGTGTCCAGCCATAGGCATGTACCTGAAACAAATTTCCAAGCCCAACCTCTGCAATCATATTCAAGACAACCAAATTCTCATTGGCCGGGCCCTGTTGATGATTGTTAACTGAAAATATTTCCATGTAATCACTGTGCAGTGCATAATTGGAATTATTAATGATGGATTGGCACATATCTGCCGCTTTCTGCCACTGTTTTGTATTCAGGTATAGTTTTGCCAAAACAGCCTGTGCCCCTCCCTTTGAGAACCTGCCGTATTTTGCCGATCCTATATAATTCTCATCAGGCAAATCAGGAATGGCATCCAGGAGGTCGTTTTCAATAAATTCCGCCAGTTTTTCAGGAGTCACCTGTTCGGGATAAGCTCCGGGCGTAACTTTAAATTCGGAAACCAGCGGGGCATTTCCCCAATTGTTTAATATATGCGAATATACCAACGCTCGAAGGCTTTTGGCTTCTGCGATCGCTTTATTTTTAACGGCCTCGTCAACTTCTGAAGACGGGATATTATCAATTAAAACATTGGCCGCGGCAACTGCACGATATGCGGAATTATAATTAGATGAAATCCAACTATTTCCACTATTAACCAAGAAGTGATAGAGCTGCCCCTGGGGTGTCGAAGGGTTCGTACCCCCCCACTTTTCATTCAGAAAGAAAATATCCGTACTTTGCTCCGTCACGTAAAAATTAGCGCTGTTCCCTGCCGGCGAAAACAGAGACCAGCCACCGGCTTTTAAGGAGGCATAGGCGGATATGAGCCCCGCCTCTATATCTGCCTCCGTTTTGTAAAAATTATTCGGGGTCAGTGCATCGTATACCTCTTCCTCCAAAAGGGATTCGCACGAACTTATCGATAATGCCAAAAACAGCGCAAAACAAACTTTATATGTTTTATTTATATATGTTAACTTTTTCATTTCGTGTGCATTAAGTGTTAATTTTAGAACTCGACATTTAAACCTATTGTGAAGGTTTTTGCAGACGGGTAGTCTCCCGGCACCTCGGGGTCCAGGCCGGAGAACTTCGTGAAAGTTAACAGGTTTTGTACATCCCCGTATATCCTCAAATTACCTATTGCACCGTTAAACGGGTCATTAAAGTTATAGGACAACGTTACGTTCCTAAGCCTTACAAATGACGCATCTTCGAATGTTACATTATTTGTGCCGCCCCCGTTTGCATAAGGATTGCCTGTGCCGTTGCTTAACATTTCAGGATTGTCGTAATCAAATTCCCCATTCTCATCTATCAGGCTGAGGTACTCTTTCAAAATGTTTGACCGGCTTTCTACAATCACATCGCCAATGGTGGGCAGTGCATATGCGCCAAACCGTTTTTGTCCGAACATTCCCTGCAGGAAGATATTGAGCTGCAGATTTTTATATGTGAAGATATTATTCATGCCCGCAGACCAGTCCGGTTGCCAGTAGCCGAGAAGCGTCCTGTCGTCCGTATCAATTTTCCCATCCGGTTTGCCGGTCAGCTCGCCATTTTCGTCTCTTCCGTTAATGTCCTTAAACTTCCATTGTCCCGGAATACTATTGGGTTGCAGGCTGTTATCCACTTCTTCCTGACTTTTGAACACGCCTTCAACAATGTAGCCATACGTAGCGCCGACCGGACCAAACTCGTCTTCAATACCGAAAGGAAGATTTGCGCGATCTTTCCAGCTATTCTTGTTAAAAGACATGTTGAATGCCGTTTCCCATTTCAATGCACCATTCAGGTTATGGGAGCGAAGCTCAAATTCAAATCCTTTGTTTTGTGTTTCTCCGGCATTTACGGTTATGGAACTAAACCCTGTCGCTTGCGGGATTGTATAATTGGCAAGCAAATCGGAAGTAACAATATGGTAGTAATTTATACTGCCCGAGACCTTATCGTGCCAAAGTCCGAAATCAAGCCCGATTTCAAATTGTTTGGACGTTTCCCACCTCAACTCATCGTTGGATGGGCTCAGAGGGCCGATGCCTGCGGCAGATTGTTCTCCAATAGCGGTAATTCCGGGGCCTAACAATGCCAGTGATTTGTAATTCCCGATTTCCTGGTTACCTGACAAGCCATAACTCGACCGCAATTTTAATCTGGTCAGGACTTCATTATCCGCTAAAAAGTCTTCGTTGTGGATTTTCCAGGCCACAGCCCCCGATGGGAAAAAGGCCCACTTGTTATTGGCTCCAAAACGGCTCGAACCATCTGCTCTGGCTGTAAACGTAAACAGGTACTTATCCGACAGGTTAAGGTTCGAACGAATAAAACCTGAAACCAGTTTATGATTGTTCTTAAACGAATACGAAGGAAGGTTGTCGGCTCCCGCCGCCAGGTTGTTGTACAGAAATACCTCTGTGGCAAAATTCTGGTGCTTGGCGCCAAACCCTTCGGCGTCAAAATTCTGGTAAGAAAACCCTAATAAGGTTGTGAAACTTCCATAGTTCCTTAATTCGTTCTCATAGTTAAACAGCGCGTTGATAACCTCGCTTGACCTGTGTGTATAGCCCTTTGTCGCTTCTCCGCCGACATTTGCGCCGTAAACGGTTGATTTTGGGTTGTACCCCGAGCGGACGGCACTCTCCCTGTCGACGCCCGCCTCAATCTTCAGGTCGAGGTAATCCGTTATATCATATTGGGTCCAGGCATTCAATAAGATCCTTTCTGTTCGCAGCTTATCGGTAATTGTCAACAATGAGGCCGGGTTCGGGACATCAGGGCGAATCGGATGCACGAAGAAACTGCCGTCTTCCTTGTAGACCGGGAAGGTCGGGTTCCAGTCTCTCGCAATAAAAACACCTTCGAATTCGTGGTTGCCTTCAAAATGGATCTGGTCGTCGTTGACGACACTTCCGTTAAAGTTGATTCCCAACCTGAGCTTTTCCGTGGGTGTAGCGGTCAGGTTTACTTTGGTAGAATACCTGTCCATCCTGGTGTTTTCAACCAATCCCTTGTTCGTATAATAACCGAGTGAGGTATAGTACTGTACTTTTTCATTTCCGCCATTGGTTGTTAACAGGTGGTTTTGTATGGTTCCCATATCCCTTAGAATTACATCCTGCCAGTCCGTTCCGGCTCCGTTGTTCGGAATGTTTTCAATATACTCCGGCGAAAGCTTGTTATCGGCGGAAAAATGGTAAGCGGGATCGCTAATGCTATTTCTGTAGTCAATATAATTGTTGTAGAAATCAGCCCATTCTTCACCGTTTGCCATCTCGTACAGGTTCATCGCTTTTTGCACGCTATAGGAAGCATTATACCCGACCTTCATGGCTCCTATTTTGCCTTGCCTGGTTGTGATCAATACGACTCCATTTGCTCCCCTCGAACCATAAATAGCAGTTGCAGATGCATCCTTCAGGATTTCAATCGAAACAATATCATTCGGATTAATCGAGTTTAACGGATTTTTCCGGGGCGAGCTTCTAAAGCTGTTTGTACCGGGGTCCGAGCTGCCCTGGTCCATTGGAAAACCATCCACTACATACAAGGGATTATTGCTGGCCAATTGCGACGTTGTCCCGCGTATCCTTATATTGAAATCACCTCCCGGCTGTGCGCTCCCCGGAGAAAGGACAACACCCGAAACCGTACCCTGCATCAAAGAGCTCACATTGGCTACCGGCCCGGGGTTCATGTCTTTAGTGGAAACGGAACTCACCGAACCTGTCAAGTCGCTCTTTTTAACCGTTCCGTAACCGATGACCACAATTTCTTCCAGGGCAGTAATATCCGGCATCAAAACAATATCAATAACACTCTGATTACCAACGACAATTTCTTCCGAAATAAACCCTACCGAGCTAAATACCAGTAAGGAATTCTCTACCGGAACCTCTAGTCTATAATTTCCATTCACATCGGTAACCGTTCCCTGCGCAGAACCCTTCACGACTACGTTTACACCGGGCAAACCCTCCTCATCTTCCTGGCTCGTAACGCGGCCCGTAATTTCCCGGGTCTGGCCGGCCGGGGAGATTACTTCGATAACCGTTTCTGCGTTGCTGAATTTTTTGGAAATATTGATCGTTTCATTAACTCTTTTGAATTGAAGATCGGAGCTTTTGGACAGGTGACTCAGCACATCTCTCAAAGAAGCTTTGCTCGAAGCATAATCGATCTTTACGTTCTTATCTATGGAGGAATCCGAATACGCAAAATACAACCCGGTTTCCTTTTCGATGACCTTCAGCGCATGCTTAATGCTGCTGTTCTTCAGATTAATATCCAGATAAATGTCATCGATACTTTTTTGTTGTGCATGGATATCCGCCGCCAAAAGGACGGATAACATAAAACACTGTATGACGGTGCCGTAAAACACTAACTTTGTCATATACCAAATTTGGTCTAGTAATTTACATTTCATAATTTTGTTAAGTTTGATTTTAATTAATTTATCTACGTCTTTCTATTTCCAGTAGAAAGGATGATGACAGCCAGTCTTTGTCGCAAAAGATTGGCTGTTTTGCATTAGGATGAGTTTAGTTTTATCATATACTTAATTTTTGCCGCTTATTATAATTTCACTTCCCTTCATCTCGAAAGAAAAATTCAGGGCATAACCCATACCCGTCAGTATTTCTTCGAGGCTTTCGTTGGAATATTTACCGGAAAATTCACCGGCTATCCCGGCTACATTTTTAACGGTTACGGAAACATTAAACCACCGCTGAATTTTTGACGAGATGGTCTGGATGCTCTCATTGCTAAAGACCAGAATCCCGTCCTTCCACAGCATTTCATCCAAATTAAACTCGGATGCTTTTATCTCTTTTTCGCGGATCTCGACAGCCTCTTCTTTTACGAGTATTTTATATTGAGGATTCTTTTCGCCATGAACCGAGCTTACCTTCACCTTTCCTTCGGCCACCGAGACTTTGGCATCGGCATGCCGGTAGGCGTTGATATTGAATGAGGTCCCCAAAACCTCTGTCTGGAAATGTTCTGTCTGCACCACAAACGGGCTGGTTTCATCTCTTACCACACTAAAAAAGGCTTCTCCCTCCAACTCAATCCGCCTGTTCTTAAAGAATTCCCTGGGATATGAAATGGTGCTGTTTGAATTCAGTTTGACTTTTGATCCGTCCGGCAAAGTAATCGCAAGGTGCTGCCCGTTTTGTGTCTGTTTCTTCACGATTTCCGCTACAACCGGCGCAGGCGGATCACTATTTCTATCGGCCGTAAAATATAACAACCCCGAAAAAACTACTATGAAGCTCAGTACCGCAGCAATTTTTACCAAATGGTGGATTCCCAAGACGCGGGAGGCGCTATGGGTATCCTTACCCCCGGCGGACCGGCCGCCGGAATTGCCATTTTTTCTTTTTAGCATAAGTCGCTCATACGATGCGAAGTCCTCCTTTTCCTGCTTTGATTCCGACAATTCGACTCGCAGCACGACCTTTTTTGCCTCCTGCGCCAATCGACTCAATTCACGATCATCTCTAAGTAAATTCTCCCATTTCTCAAAGTCTTCGGCATCAGACCTGGCGGCCCAATTTCTAAAACCGGGTTCTAGTATTAATTTGTTTATTTCTTCCTGATGCAAATCCATGGATTCTGCCTTTATATAATATTAGAATACAGACGGATGGTTTTGTAGCCTACTTTGTAAAAAAAAATTGCTCTCCGTTTCTTCTGTCATTTCGAACGGCCGTTTTTCTGTCATTTGGAACTTGTGAGAAATCCGGTTTAACCGACATCGGATCGCCGCTAATCAGCCAGATTTCTCCGTTTCGCTGAATACGAAATGACAGTAATGGGTGAATCGGATTGTCTGTGTGTATAAGGCAATCAGATCTCTCCGGACGTCGAGATGACAGGGTGGGAGCTTGAGATAACTGAGAGGGAACTCAGTGATGACAGCGCAAGAACTCGAGATGATAAGGTGAAGGGATACGGTTTTACGCATGAAGAAATCAGAGCTTCTCCTTTGGCCGCTATTGCAGTTCCATTAATTTGCCGCCGGATATCCAAAATTCCGAAACGAAAAATAGTGAAACAGCACAATTACTTTGTCTACATTACCACCAATCCGAAAAGGACGGTACTCTACATTGGAATGACAAATGACCTTTACGCAAGAATGCAACAGCATTTCGAAAATGCGGGGGATAAAAAATCATTCGCGGGAAGGTATTTTTGCTACAATTTAATTTATTGGGAGAGGTTCGGCCATATTGACCATGCCATAGACAGAGAAAAGGAAATCAAAAAATGGAACAGGAAAAAGAAAGAAAAACTCATCAATAGCACTAACCCAAAGTGGAGATTTTTAAATGATGAGATATAAGATCTCTCCGGACGTCGAGATGACAAGGTAGGAACTCAGCGATAACAAGGCGGGAGTTCGAGATGATAAGGGAGGAGTGCCGGGTGGTATGAACCTCGGGGCGACGCCCGGATAAAAATCAAGAAATCTTTTTGCGCAGATTTCTAATGGCCTTTGAGGAAAGTTTTCTCACACTCACATTGGATATGCCCATTTTCAATGAAATCTCCTGGTAAGGCAACCCTTCGATGAACCGAAGATGCAGCACTTCTTTTTGCCTTTCGGGAAGTTCGTCAACCGCATTTTTCAGGGACCTCTCCCGCTCGTGAGCATCCTGGTTTACGATAAATCTTTGCTCAAAGAAATCCTCGTACTTCGGATATTCAAACCTAATCCCCTCCAAAAGCTTTTGACCCTTTTCCCTTTCTTTTAAAACCTTAAATATCCTCCGTCTGAACGAAACAATTAAATAATATTTGACGGATTCCACATCGGAGAGGGTGTCCTTTTTTGACCAGAGGTAAAGGAACAAATCATGGATGCAGTCCTCCACCAGACCCGGATCCTCCATTACGGATGCGCCGTATCGGGTAAGTATATTATTGTACTTTAAAAACAGCTCCCTGAAAGCACCTTCACTCCCCATTTTAATCTTAAACCACAACTTTTGGTCATTGAGCTTTTCCTCCTTCTTCGATGCGGTTTCGTTGAGCCCGATAATATGCTTAACGTTCCTGCCGGATTCCCGGTGCAACCTGGGAGCGCTATATTTTTTCTCTTCGGGCATTGAAATAATTGGTGGGAACAAATGTAACAATAATACCATAAACCGGAAAGGCGGAGTGCCTTCATAAACGGACGGAAGAAAAAAACTCTGAGGATAAGGTGTCGCTTCCCTACCGGACCGGTAAATTCACTTCACGGTAATTTCAATTCAATCTCGCCGGCAAGGAGACCGAAGCGGACGGAACGCCAAAGCAAGTCCTGACCGTGAAGGCGGGTATGTGTTTGTGACCAAAAGGCCGGCCAGCGCACTAAGCCTCCTGATCCGCGCTGATTTTGGAAATGCCCAACCGCGCGTTGTTCGGATGAAAGTAATTTTATCCGGCGCCTCACACCGGTCGACAGGAATGCCAAATCATGGTGCGCCCATTGTAATTCATAAAAAACTTAAATGTAATCGCCCTTTATCCATTGTCAATCGGAATGAGCGCGCCACGATATTCAGACCGGCATCAAAATATATTTACGGCTTATTGTCCCTTCAAATCCTCGAATTTTTCAAAGGCCTGTGGGGGCGTGAGACCGTCGTGCACCACACCGCTGACCGCCTGAATCATTGCAACGGGATCATCGGACTGGAAAACGTTCCTGCCCATATCGACTCCTGCGGCTCCTTCATTTACCGCATTATACGCCAGTTCCAGGGCCTCCGATTCGGGCAATTTCTTCCCTCCTGCTATGACGATCGGAACAGGACAGGAAGCCACAACATTGCTGAATCCTTCGCAGTAATAGGTCTTAACAATGTTTGCCCCGTTTTCGGCGCAGACCCGCGAAGCAAGACTAAAATACCTTGCGTCTCTGGCCATGTCTTTGCCGACCGCCGTAACCCCCATGACCGGGATACCATATTTCTGTCCGAGATCTGCGGTGTGCACAAGGTTTGCTACGGTTTTCGCTTCCATCTTGGGATCGCCTATCGCCAGCATGATGGCCATGGCACTGGCATTCAATTTGACCGCATCCTGAACATCGATGACAACATTATCGTTCATATCCGTGAGGATGGTGGTGCCGGCGTCCGATCGCAAACAAACCGGTTTGTTATAGGTCGGAGGCACCGAAGCCCTGATTATTCCTCTTGTGGCCATGAGGCAATCGGCATGTTCCGCCAGAGGAAGTATGTTTAAGTCGATCCGCTCCAATCCCGAAGTGGGCCCCATCAGGAAACCGTGATCGAAGGCGAGCATTACCGTTTTACCGGACGCTTTCCTGAAAATTCTTGAAAGACGATCCTTTAATCCCCAATCGAGGTGGTCGCATCCTTTTAAATAAAAGCTCTGACCGGCTACTTCTTTATCCAGGCCAAAGTCGGAGCCTTCTCTTAAATCATCTAAATCTGCCATAAAATTAAGTCTTAAAAATTCTTTTGTAATACATTTGAAAACGCATTGAACATGCACGCCCAGGAATGAGCCCCCGGGTCCGCACTTCCAATACTTCTATCTCCTAAATTTCTCGCCCGACCAAAGGATGCTTTCATATTACGGGTGCTCTCGGCGCCCCGGTTTGCCGCAAAAGCCGCTTGTTTGAAAAGTTCGCTCAGATCGTTCGAATTTCCCTGAAGTGCCTCGACGGCCGGGACCAGTGCGTCCATCAATGTTTTGTCGCCGGGTTCGGCCCTGGTATTTTTCTTTACACTTTCCAGTCCGCCTCCAAACATGATCTTCACATGATCCGAAGGAAGTTCATCTCCTTCGGCCTGCCCGCTCATGCCCAGGAAAAACGCACCTATCAGGGTACTTGTGGAACCGCACGACCTGCTCATGGCGGCCATCGCCATATTGCCGAGCATGGTTTTAAATTCACCTGCATCCTGTGCCGATTCATTTATCGCAGTCAGTGCTTCTACCATCGCAGTGCCATGATCTCCGTCGCCGCAAACAGCGTCCATCGCTGAAAATTCATCCGCCCTTGCGCTGACATCTGCCAGCGCCTGGCGGATCATGGATTTGAATGTGTCGATTCCCAGCTTTTCCACCTTCTAGTCGGTTACGGTCCAGTAAGGCGCATCCGATTTGCGATGCTTCAAATACGAGATATGGTCCTCATCTAACTTGCCAAGGATCATCTGGAAGCCAGCCTGCTCCTGGACCGTCAGCATTTCCGTTATTTTTCCATCAACCACGTTGACCCCGGCATCTTTGAGGATCAGCGCAGCCTTTCTGTAGACAATACTCATTTCCATGTGTGTGGTAGCGCCGACTCCGTTTATATAAAGAAGTACCTGATCGCCTTCGGACAATTGAAGCTTTTGCCGGAGAGGCCCGATCATTTTCCGGGCTGTTTCATCGGCCGAAAGCAATGGCGATCTTCCGCCTCCGCCTTCTCCGTGCTGCCCCATGCCGATCTCCATTTCACCGTTTGGCAACTCGGCAATGGTGACGCCGTTTTGAGGGTGCGTGCAGGATTTCATGGCTACGGCCAACGTTGCCATCTGCCGGTTGAACCGTGCGCCTATTTCGTAAACTTCTTCAAGAGATTTACCTTCTTCTGCCGCGGCGCCAACAATCTTGTATAACGGAATACAACCTGCCAGTCCCCTTCGGTCCTCATCGGGCGTATCGATCCCCGCACTGATATCTTCATGAGTTAACAGCATCTTTACGTTGATGTTCTGCTGCTCAGCCAGTTGAAGCGCCATGTTGGCGCTCATGACGTCGCCGGCATGATTCAGAACCACCAACAGAATACCGGCGGGCCGGTTGAATTTATTAAGCGCTTCCAATAACCTCGGAGCGCCCGGAGCGGCAAAGATATCGCCAACCACCGAACAGTCGAGCATACCTTCTCCGACAAAGCCGGATAAGGCAGGTTCGTGCCCCGCGCCTCCCAGCGTGACAATAGCCACTTTATCTTCCGCTTTTGGCTTTGCCCGTACGACAATGTTTTCTCCGTCAAGTTTCACCTTGTCGCAATAAGCCATTACATAACCTTCGAGCAATTCGGAAGTAAGGTCTTCCGGTTTGTTTATCCACTTATATATTTTTTGTTCCATGATTTCAGTGCTTATATTCCATTAATTCAATTGGCGCTCCCTCTTCCAACACAAACGCAACGGTAAGGTCCGGATTGGGCTGGAAAGGCTCGAGAACGATTTCCGCTGCATTTTTAAGCTCGGCATTCAGATCTTCGACCTCGTAGGCTATGTGCGCCGTTGTTTTCAGTATTTCCGGCATTTCCGATCCGTCTTCAAACCTGAGCCATTCGATCCTGTTGGGACTTTCGTTAAAATCCGTCACAAACAGTTTCGCATCTTCCATGTGGATCTCATCGGGCATCACCTTCTCCGTCGGTATGCCAATATGATTTAGTTTTCTCATCATGTTATCGGTTAATTGTTTCCTAAAACGTCCGTAAATGCAACCTTTGGATTTGTAAATCGCAGACCTTGGCCATCATGATAGTTTGCGTACTCCGTCACAATGCACCCCTCCGGTCCTCCCATCATAAAATGTGATGCTTCGGCGCGGTTCAAGGATGCGATATTTCCTCGTTCGGTCTTTACATACCTGGTAACGGTAATGTTTCCGTCCTGGCTGGCCGGAAGTTGCGGGCCGCTTTCGTCCATACCTTCTTCTCCAAAATTGTAGGCCACCCCATGTCTGACATGCCAGCTTTCCATCTTTGGAGGAAATTCGGTTTTCATGTGCCGGTGCTCGGCAATCATCTGACCCGGCAGAAGGAAAATCTCATGTCCGAAATAACCTCCTTCCGGATCGTTGATCCAGAAAACACCGGCCATCCCCACGTTGACAAAATCGCCCAGACCAAAGTCCGTAATAAACATGTGATCGAGCAACCACTGGTCCACCGGATAATTGTAGTACTCGAACATCTCTTTATAAGCAGCTAATGTTTTCTCGGCACTCAGCTTTCCGTCTACGTAAAAATCTTCATTCGTATACTTCTTCATCTTTTTAGTTGTATTTATTTCATTTGAACTCCGCATTTCCCCGGAATCATCTTTTTTATCACAATCACAGGAATAAATCAATGCGCTTACCGAGACCCCCGCAGCAACCTTGGCTGAAGAAGTGATAAATTTTCTACGTGTCGCTTCCATGTTTTGTTAAAATATTTAGTGTTAAGTGTAATTTAGGCTTCGTGTTTCGAGATCATCCATGTCTGAACTAAAAATTAAAATGAGATCGGTCTCAATCAAAAATTATGTTTGCAAGATTACCGGATCATTATTTAGTTTCATATTTAAAATGAAATACCATATTTGGAACTTTTATCAAAAGTAAAAAAGAAAATGGTAAAGCAAAAATTTTGACAAGAAATATTATTAAAATTGAGTAAACCGTTTTATATATGAATAAAGGGTATATATAGCCCTGGAAAAAGGAAAAAAAAGTTGGATGCTAAATAAAAATACATCATATTTGATTAATATATAAATTAATGTTTCATATATGAAACAAGACAATAACAGCGATTCAAAGTACATCATTCCAAATCTTCAAAACGCGTTGGAGCTGATCGAATTGATTTCCGAATATCCCGAAGGTTTGAATCTGCCCAAGCTGGTGCAGATGACCAAAGTCCCGAAATCCACAATTTTCAGGATTTGCAGTACTTTGATCGCAAACGGTTATCTGGAAAAAGATCCCGAGTCCGGCCATTTCATTTTGACCCGAAAAATTCTCCGGATCGGACTATCTGCTTTGGGGGAAGAGAGCCTGATCGAGAAAGCGCTTCCTCCGATGCGAAAATTGCGGGACCAGGTCAGTGAAACGGTTCTTCTCGGAACCTTGATGGACAATGATATAGCGCTGCTCGAGCAAGTCACCGGCAATCATCCGTTCACGTTTATACTGAAACCCGGCTCACATTTTGTTTTGCACGCGTCGGCCCCCGGCAAAGCGATGCTTGCATTTGTTCAGGATGAAGAGCGGGAAGCGCTGTTAAACAGCATCGAGTTTACCAAATTCAACGAAAGGACGATCGTTACCAAAGAGGGGATGATGCGGGAAATCTCGATCATTCGCGAGCAGGGATACGCTGTAGACAGAGCTGAAGAACTTGAGGGTGTGCACTGTGTGGCATCGCCGATTTTTGACCAGCACAATCACCCAATAGCCGTGGTATGGACGACCGGGCCGTCTGTGCGCCTAAAAGCCAACGAAATAGAAAAGACCGGGAACCTTGTGATCGAATGTGCCGAAAAGATTTCGGCCAACTTTGGGTACAAGGTTTAAGGGGCGATTAAATTCGTTTCCAAAGAAGTTTTTTGAGTTGCTATATAATGGAAGAAAAGGAGTTTCAGGAGACAGATTCCTTTTCATAATGAACGTGTTGATGCGTGTAGGCAAGTAATAATAAGTTGATCATGGCAAGTGCTATAAACAGTTGGAAAAAATTACTTATTCCGGTGCTAATCTCATTTTTAGCAGTCGCTGCTTCCTCGTTTAAAATTTTCAATACCGAAGAAGGGAAGCCCCTTTCACCGACCGATTTCGTAATCGATGCCGATCACAACCAGCTCATCGTTGTTCAGAAAACCGGTAAGCGAATTGATTTTGCAGACCTGCTTTCCGGGGAAATCACCGCTTCCGTACCTACCGAATTGCCTCCCAACGGCATTTGCTTCGGCGATTCGGGCAGTGTGTATGTCACGTGCAGCCATTCCACCGGATATGTTTTGAAGCTGGATCGGGCAACAAGAAAAACAGTGGGGAAGCTCTCGGCCGGCCACGGCGCAAACAGCCCGGTATATTCCAAAAGCCGGGGACTTCTCTATGTGGCCAACCAATTCAACGATGACGTATCCGTAATTCATCCGACAGACGGGCAGGAAATCTCCAGAATAAAGGTGAGACGACAGCCGATGGCTATGGATATCACCCCGGACAACAATTGGTTGTACGTGGCCAACCTGTTGCCCGCCACCAGAGCCGATATCGATACCGTCGCCGCCGAGGTATCTGTTATTGACCTCGGGAAGAATAAGGCAATAAAACATCTGAAACTATCAAACGGGAGCAATGCCTTGCGCGGGATCAAGATCGCTCCCAATGGAAAGCATGCATTTATTTCGCACAACCTCGGCCGGTTTCAGGTTCCCACCTCGCAACTGGAGCAAGGATGGATGAATACGAGTGCGCTTTCCATTATTGATATCGACCGGCAACACGTCATCGGAACAATCTTACTTGACGAACCGGAAAGAGGCGCTGCCGGTTCCTGGGGGGTGGATGTAAATGAGCGGGTCATCGTTGTGAACCATTCCGGAACTCATGATTACAGCGTCATCGACTATGAAGAAATGCTGGAAAAACTGGAAAAGGTTGAAGACAGAGAGGCGCTGTCTTATGATCTGCGGTTTCTGACCGATATCCGGCAAAGGCATCCCGTATCGGGCGATGGCCCCAGGGCGATAAAAATAAATGGAAATAAAATCTACAATGCCCTCTATTTTGCCGACGCCATTCAAATCGACGACCTGAATACAAGAAAGAATATATCCGTTGTCGCATTAAACCCCGGTCTTCGGATCGACTCGGTACGGCTGGGAGAAATGGTTTTCAATGATGCGCGCCACTGTTTTCAGCAATGGCAATCCTGTAACGGCTGTCATCCCAACGAAGCCAGAACGGACGGGTTAAACTGGGATTTGTTAAACGATGGCATTGGAAATCCTAAAAATTGCAAAAGTATGCTGCTCGCCCACAAAACGCCTCCTTCCATGATTTCAGGAATAAGACCTACGGCCGAAATTGCGGTAAGGGCCGGATTCAGACATATTCAGTTTGCCCAAATCGACGAAGGGATGGCCCGGGCGGTGGATCAATATCTCATGTCGCTGCAACCCGTTCCGAGCCCTTACCTGGTAGATGGAAAGTTGTCCGGGAAAGCTGAAAGAGGGAAGAAAGTATTTGAAAAAATAAAATGCAATCACTGTCATTCCGGACCGTACTTTACCGATCAAAAAAAACATAAAATCGGTGATCCGGGATCTTCGGACAGAAATGATTCCTGGGATACGCCGACCCTCCTTGAAGTCTGGCGTACGGGACCGTATCTGCACGACGGCAGAAGTGTGACGATCGAGGATTTACTGGTAAATGAAAAGCACGGAGTTTTTCAGGAATTAAAAAAAGATGATCTGGACGATCTCATTGAATATGTACTCTCTCTCTAATTTCAACCAAATTGTTGTATAAATCTAATTTTCGGAAAATGGGAAAATGGTCAATAAAATTTTTTAGAGCTTTATCATTGGTGATGTTTTGCCTGGTGAACACAGCCGTAAAAGCACCGGAAAACTATATTTCAAAAGAAGAAACCTGGGGCAGGTCTGTTTTGGAGTATCAAAAATTACTCCGTAAACACTCCAAAAAATTGCGGTTTAAACCGTACCGTTCCCCGGAGTTGAACATCAGAGATAAAGCCCACCCCGTGCGCGTAGATGTTTCCAATATGGATTACATCAGGTTGATTGTGGACGGATCGGAAAACGGAAATGCCAAGGATCACGCTGCCTGGGGGAACGCAAGATTTATTGACACCGGCGGCAATTCGGTTTTTGCGGATAAAATCCCGGTGATCAAAGAGTCGCAGGGATGGGGCGGCCTCACTTTTGATCAAAATTTGATGGGCAGCGAAATTTTAATTGGCAACGCCCCCTACGAAAAGGGCATAGCCATGCACGCAGAAGGATATGCCATATTTAAACTGGACAAAAAATACAAAAGCTTTGAGGCCGAAGTTGGCGTAGAGCAAAAAGGAGGTAATCGAAGCTCGAGCGTCATATTTAAGGTTGAAGACTATCTTTCGGAAATACTGTTCGACGATCTGGAAAACAAATTTCCCACCGAGACAAAACTGTTCAAAAGGCTGGCAAAAAAGTCATCCACATTGATTTTCAGTCCGCAAGCCGGGGAGCTCATAGACCGGGTTGCGGAAGAGATCAACGACAAAAAAGGGATTAAGAACATTGTGAAAACCGGCAAATCCAGCAAGGAACGGCTCAATTCATTGAGCGATATGTTCCACGTATGGCTTGCCATGGAAAAAATCGAGCGCGCCCACCCGCAATCGACGCTTGAAGTTTATAACCATCTTACCGAAAAATACGGAGAAAAATATCTGAAACTTCTTGCAACCCACGACGTGCAGGTCATGAATTCATTCCAAGAGGAATACGATAAGTTGATCGAAAGATTGAAAAGGGCAGATACGGAAGCTATTGATGAGGCGGAGCGCATAAGTGAAACGGCCAGGAGAATACATCTGTCAAATCCTTTGTTGCGCGACAAGTCCATCGTTTTAATCCGTCATAAATTAAAAAACAACGCAAGATCCGCGATGGCCAATAACCTGGGCTATCCCGCCAACAACTGGACAACTTCCGCCTCCATTCAAAATCCGGATCAGGGATGGAATAATGATCTCGTGATTCTCAGCGATGTTCTCAATCCCAAAATTAAAAGTATCTACAAACCGGAAAATCCGGTACTCCTCAATGATCCGGATCTACACTGGGACGGTCAGCGGATTTTGTTCTCATCAATCGGGGAAAACGGCCGATGGGGATTGTTTGAAATAAAGACAGACGGAACCGGATTGAAGAAATTGACTCCGGACGGTTACGATGATCTGGACTTCTTTGACGGATGCTATTTGCCAAACGGCAAAATTGCCATGGTCTCCACTGCGCCATACCAGGGCGTTCCCTGTGTAGGAGGCAGCTCACAGACGGGATCCCTGTATTTGCTTGATCCCCGGACCCAAAACATCCGACAATTGAACTTCGGCCAGGACCATGACTGGAATCCTGTGGTCTTGAACAACGGCAAAATCATGTACCTGCGATGGGAGTATACGGACGCCGCACACTATTTTACAAGAATTCTGATGAGCATGAACCCCGATGGCACGAGCAAAAAGGAATACTATGGCAGCAGCTCCTACTGGCCCAACAGTGTGTTCGAAGCACACCCGATCCCCGGCAGTTCGAGCAAATTTTCCGGGATCGTATCGGGCCATCACGGCACCGTACGCTCCGGGAGGCTGGTGATCTTTGATCCCAAAAAAGGACGTCAGGAAGCGGATGGCGTGGTTCAGGAAATACCATTTAAGAACAGAAAAGTCGAGCCGGTGATCAAGGACAGGCTTGTCGACGGGGTATGGCCGCAATTTTTGTCTGCCTATCCGCTGGACGAGAATTTCTATCTGGCGAATGTAAAACCAGGCCCCAAGGCGTTGTGGGGGCTTTACCTTGTGGATGTTTTTGACAACATGACTTTGATCACCGAAAATGAAGGCGAAGCATTGATGTATCCGATGTTGCTTAAAAAAAGAACCGTGCCGCCGGTGATTCCCGATAAAGTAAAATTAAACGACAGCACATCCACGGTCTACATTGCGAATATCTATGAAGGTCCGGGGCTGAAGGGGGTTCCAAAAGGCAGTGTTGAAAAGTTACGTTTGTTCGCATATCATTTTACATACAATAAATCCGGAGGTCATGATGCCCTGGGAATTCAGGCCGGCTGGGATGTAAAGCGGGTGCTGGGAACGGTCCCTGTGGAAAAAGACGGATCCGCCATCTTTAAAATTCCCGCAAATACGCCGGTTTCTCTACAGCCGCTCGACGAAAATGGCCGGGCCATGCAAATTATGCGCAGTTGGTTTACGGGCATGCCCGGTGAAATCGTCTCTTGCGTCGGTTGCCATGAAAGCCAGAATACCCTGCCTCCGGTCCGGCCGACCATCGCGTCCAGGAAACTGCCGGATGCTATTGAACCGTTCTATGGTGATGTGCGTCCGTTTACGTTTGCAAATGAGATCCAACCAATACTGGATCGAAAATGCGCTTCCTGCCATGACGGCTCGAACGATTTACCGAATTTCTGTGACAAAGAAGAATCCGGTTATCGAAACCTTTCAGGATCATACAAAGCGCTCCATCCCTTCGTGAGAAGGCCGGGGCCGGAAAGCGACCTTCATGTTTTGATACCCATGGATTATCACGCCGGTACCAGCGAATTAATCCAGAAGCTGGAAAAAGGCCATCACAACGTCATTCTCAGCGAGGAGGAATGGGATCGCCTGCACACTTGGATTGACCTGAATGTGCCATATCACGGACAATTCGAAGCCGAAGAATTCTGTGAGTACGACCAAAAGGAAAGAAGGCAGGAACTGGCCGCAGCTTTCGGTGGCCGTCCAATCGATATCGAAAAAGAACTTGAAATAGCCGCATACCTGCGAAGTCTTCAAGATACCGCTCCGGTAAAACCTGAAAAGCGCGAAGCGAAAATTGAAAATGCACCTGATTTCGACGACTGGAAATTTAATGCGGAAGAGGCTAAAGCCCTTCAGGATGCTTTGGGTGTTACCAAAAAAACCATTCCGATGGGCAATGGCCTCGATCTGGAATTAGTAAAAGTCCCATCCGGGGAATACACGACAAATGCTAACGGCGGAAGCGAAATCGTCAAAATAGATAAACCTTTCTGGATCGGGCGATTTGAGATCACAAATGAGCAGTATAAGTTTTTCTTCCCGGATCATGACAGCAGGTATATTGATCAATTCTGGAAGGACCATACGACCCGGGGCTATCCGGCCAATAAACCGGAACAACCGGTGGTGAGGATCTCATGGGAAGAGAGCATGGAATTTTGCAAGCGACTGTCTGAAAAAACAGGTTTGAAATTTAGTCTGCCGACAGCCGAGCAATGGGAATGGGCCTGCCGGGCCGGATCAGCGGAGGATTTCTGGTTCGGAGCGCTAAACACGGACTTCACCCCATACGAAAACCTTGCGGACGAAAGTCTTTCGGATTTTGCGGTAGTCGGAGTCAATCCAAGACCCATGAGCAAAAATGATCACAAATTCCCATATTATAATTTTATTCCTCAGGCGCCCTACAACGATGGGGAGATGATCGCTGCCTCGGTAGGAAAATACGCACCAAATCCCTGGGGGTTACACGATATGCATGGCAATGTAAGCGAATGGGTTCTGAATGATCATCAACTGCAGCCGGGATCTGTAATTGAGCCGGGCAAGAGGAAAACAGTCAAAGGAGGATCCTGGCGCGACCGTCCGTATCGCAGTGCGGCCGACGCCACATTAAACTACTCTCCCTGGCAGAAAGTGTTTAATGTCGGATTCAGAGTAGTAATGGAAGAATAGTATGCCGGAGCGCTTCCGGCGTAACATCCGGTTGGTTCTAAATTGGCGAAGGCTTAGTTTCATAGTGCTTCATACATAACAGGCACGTGTTTGCAACACGTGCCTGTTTCTTTGGCATGTTTCTCAACATTGAAGGGCATTTCACACTGGAGCGCACTTCTCAACACTAAAGCGCATTTCCCAACACTGGAGCGGAAGTTACTTCCGCGACTTGGAACGGGCTGCTGCCGGTCAGAATAGCGCTTTCGACTTCCACGGTAAAACATTGATTATAAAGGTCAATCCCCCCAACCCCCTTCTCCAAGGGGGAATTAGACGGCAAGGAACAGGCCGGGACGCTCCATATGGACAAGCCTGTAAATACGTTAAGTGCAATCATCTTCGTGCTTGGTAAGCATTAATAATCCGCCCCATTTGCCGATTCGGCACAGGATTTTATCCAATCGGTCAGTTCTTTTTTCATTCGGTCGGCCAGCTCTTTGTTTTCTTCAATAATGTTGTTCTTTTCGCCCGGGTCGTTTAGCAAGTGATACAGTTCATAGGTCTTTCCGTTATCGGTGCTGATCAGCTTGTGCTCGTGGGTAACCCATGACGTTCTTTTTAAGTAATGAAAACCGATGGCACTTTCCCTTCGCTCCACTTTTCCATCCAATACGGGTTTTAAACTTATGCCGTCGAGCGGACGCTCCGCAGGATAATCCAGATTTAAATAATCCACTACGGTGGGCAGGTAATCGCTGGTCACCATCGGAAAATCGGTTTTTGAACCGGCCTCGATTCTGTCGGGCCAAACGCAAAATGCCGGCACGCGCACCCCACCTTCGTAAAGCGAGCGTTTTCTGTCCCGAAACGGACCGGCTGTACCGGGCGTCCGGTTTTCAGGACCGTTGTCGGAACAAAACCAGATCATGGTATGCGCTGCCTCCCCCAGTTCCTCCAGTTTTTTCCAAAGCCGGCCCACCTGCCTGTCCATGGCCGAAATAGTGGCATAGTAAATTTGCTCCCGGTGGGAATACCGGCTGTATTTTGTCATCATTTCCTCACTGGCCACCACGGGCAGGTGCGGCGTATGAAACCAGATCACCGAAAAGAAGGGCTCGCCCTTTTCGACCGAATTTTCGATAAAAGGAATGACCCTGTCCATAATCACTTTCGAATCGTCACCGTCCAGATTTTCCTTTTCGTCTTGTTCGATCCCGGTCCAATACCTGGTTCCGTACGGCTGTGTTTCCCGGTCGGCCTCGACGGCCTGCCATCCGTAACGCAAACTTTCACCCTTCAGGGTATCAAAATACGATGGTTTAATCATCGGGTCGTAGGTGGGCACTTTCGATTCGGTAACAAAATACCGGCGGTAACCGTGCATGGACGGAATGCTGTAATGCGAAGCATCGCCCGGACGGCCACGGTTGGCATCTTTTACTTTTGCGGTTAAGGTGCCCAGGTGCCATTTCCCGAAATGAGCCGTGGCATATCCCTTTTCTTCCAATAACTCGGGCAGTGTAATTTCTTCTTCTTTCAATTTACCTGCGTTGGCATTGGGGATGCCCAGACGATACGGATTACGCCCTGTCAAGCAGCTTCCGCGCGTAGGGGAACAAACAGCCGAAGCCGAGTAAAAGCGGTTAAAGGTGACCCCTTTTCCCGCCAGTAAGTCAAGGTTCGGAGTTTGAATCTTTGTATTTCCGTTAAAACCCGTGTCGCCCCACCCCAGGTCGTCGCACATGATCAGGATAATATTTGGAGGCGCCTCCTTTTGCCGGCAACTGACAATAAAAGGAATGATACAGGTTAGCAACAAAATTTGTCTTAACATCTTATTAGCTTTTAGGTTTATCTTTGCTGATGAAATCAATCGGAGAATACGAACTACCTCCCTGTAAGGAGATCTATCTTTTTGCTGGTTCCCGCATCCATTATAGCTTTCAAATCCTCTTCCATCGATTTGGCCAGCTCCCGGTTTTGTTCGATGATATCTGTTGTTTCCGATATGTCTTCCCCCAAATCGAAAAGCATGTAAGGTTGTTCCCAGGCTTTTCCTTTCGGTATCTGACGGCCCCCGGAACCATTGCCCAGTACCAGTTTATAATCGCCGCGGCGAATGGCAAACATTCCGGAGATGGAATGATTTACGACCGGCGCGCGCGAAAATTCTTCATCCCTTTCCTGCAGCAGCGGTAATAAGCTAAAGCTGTCCTCTCCCTCGTTTTCCGACAGCGCAACATTTAAAACATCGGCAATAGTAGCCAGGAAATCGGTGGTACAAACGGTCTGTTCTTTTACCTGTCCTTTTTTGACGGCATGGGGCCAGCGCACGATAAACGGCACCCGGTGTCCCGCTTCCCACACATCGGCTTTGGTGCCGCGGTATTTGTAATTGGCCCTATGGTTTTTGGCATAATATCCCTGAACCGTTTCATCCGTTACGTGGTCAGCTTCCGCCGTTTCATCGAGACGGTACATAAATGAACCGTTATCCGATGTGATCATCAGCAGGGTATTCTCTTCTATTCCTTCGGCTTTTATTTTTTCGGCGATCCGGCCAACCATGTAATCGGTTTGGTGAACAAAATCGCCATAGGCACCAAGTTCCGTTTTTCCCACAAACCGCGCATCGGGCCAAACCGGCTTATGCGGCGATGGCAAAGCAAAATACAGAAACATGGGCTTATCGGCCGGACGATCACCGATCAGGCCCTCCGCTTTATTTAAAAGATTTTCCCAGGCCGTTTCAAAGTCGAAATTTTCGGCCTTATCGCCGTTTCTCAGGTAACGCGGAAAGCCGAGTTTTTCCTGCTTTTGCTTTGGAACTTGTGTAAAACGGTCGTTTTCGATGTATGCGTAGGGCGGAAAATCGAGCGACGCTGAAATGCCGTAAAAATAATCGAAGCCGTTTACATTGGGGCTGTTTTCAATTTTACCGGCATAGTCAACCGCACCGCTTGTATCTCTGGCAAAATCCATCCCGAGGTGCCACTTACCAACTCCGGCCGTGTAGTAACCGTGCTGTTTTAACAGCGAAGCGATGGTCGTCCTTTGCGGGTCGATAAGGTGCTTCCCGTAGCCATTTAAAACACCTTTTTTTAAACGGGTGCGCCAGCAATAGCGTCCGGTAATAATACCGTAGCGCGTTGGGGTGCATACCGACGAGTTGGTGTGGGCATCGGTAAAACGGACGCCCTCTTCGGCAATTTTATCGAGTGCCGGTGTGGCAATTTTCGACCCGGGATTATAACAATTCACATCTCCGGTGCCCAGGTCGTCGGCCAGGATAATGATGATGTTCGGTTTTTCGTTTTGCTGCTCTACCGTAGCACAGGATGCCCATAAAAACAATCCGGTCAATGTGACTATTATTCTGTATGCCATATTACTTTGTTTTTCCATATTTATTACCGCTTTTCAAACTCAACGGTGCTTCCATCCGGTCCATGATTTCCTTTACAATTTAAGGATACTCGCCAGGGTTGTCCGGGTTTGGAGCTTCAAACCATCCATACTCCCTGAAACCGGCATCGTTCCGGCCGTTTCATCCGCCACAACGAGGATCGTGGAACCGTCAATAATACTTCTATGCTCACGGGCGTGGCTTCAGCCACATGCAATGTCCTCCCCCGGGCGCCATTTCCGCGGTTACCCGGTCGCCCTTTTTCACGCTGATTTTTCTCACCCGGTAGGCTTCGGGGTTGGTTGCGCAATGCGTTTCCTCCGTGTCTTCGTAAAGGGTAGCCTCATAAACCAGCCCTTCGTCCAGAAAATCGAGCCGAATATCCAGTTTGCCTCCTTTTTGCGAAATTACACTTCCAATAAACCATTCGTTTCCTGCCCGGCGGGCGGTTGTTATGTATGCTCCGATTTTTGAATGCAGGATTTTTGTATCATTCCATTTTCCCACCGGTTGTTTTTGAATAAATTCGAACAGGTCTTTTTTGGCGGCATAGGCTTCCGGCGCATCGGGGATGCAGACCAAACCGCTAAAAATTATCAGGGTGCGCGCAGCTTCGGAAGTTACCGTTGTCAAATACGAATTTAGCTTCCTGGGTCCCTTTAGGCGCTTTCCACTGTTGATCCCCCGAATATCAAAATTGCCGTTGTTCATATCCAACGGCCCGGTAATGGCATTGATCAGCGCCATTTTCAGGAATGATTCGGGGGTAAACGCCCGTCTCGAATCTTGCTGGGCGTGGCAATATTCGCGGGTCACGGCGTTGGGTAAGGTTCTCCTCACCCCGGTAAAAGGCACCGGCCCGTCGTGAAAATCGATGAGCAACCGGCTTTCCGCGCTTTTTTCAATGGCCGAACGGGTAAACGGGACATTCTTTCCCATAAACCCGTATTTGATCCCCTTCATATTCAGGGAGGAATAATACGGAAACAATTCGTCGTCGCCATATTGACCATGGCGGCGGTCGTAATACAACATCAGGTTCACTTCCTTCGATTCGGCATAGTCAATCACCTCCTGCAGGTTCAGCTTATCGGATAATTCGAAATGCCCTTTGGTCACATGGGTGTACCAGGCATCGTCAATCAGGAAATAATCGATGCCATAGGCTGCCGCGAAGTCGATAAAGCGCTTGTAGCTTTCCGTATTAATTCCATAGGTAAAACCATCGGGAGCCGTATACCCGTGCACACGCCAGTCCCATAATGTTTTTCCGGGTTTAATCCAGCCGGTATCATCCAGCTTGCAGGGCGCAGCCAGATTGACTGTGGTTGTACTTGTCAGCAAATCGCCGGCCGTATTTCCCAAAAGGATGACCCGCCAGGGAGTTACCAATTCCCGGTTCGACAACGTCACCTCATTGGCTGAAAACACCTCTGCGTTGGCCGAATCAATTTCCAGCTTCATCACCTGAAAACCGGCTGTGGCAGAATACAGGTCCGATTCCAGTACGGCCATAAATGACTTCCCGGGTGTTTCTACCACAAGCGGAATACTCAAATTCTTTCTGCTCTTTCTCTCTTTCAGTTTGTGCCGAAGCCCGGCCAGAGACAGCGGCCCCCAGGGCTCCGACTCACCGGCAGGCACGTACAGTTGGCTTTCGGCAGGCAGAGGATACGTACATTTAAAAGTCGCCGTACCGCTTTTTTCCCCTTCCGGCAAAACAAAACGAAATGCTATCCCGTCGTTGTAACTCCGGGCCAATAATTTACCTTTTGCGCCTTTCCATTCCACATCGACGATGAGTTCACTATAATGGTTGCGAATGGTGTCAAACTGCCCCCATACGGTTTTCCACTCGCTGTCGTGCCTGTTTACCTTTGCGCCCAGGATCCGAATCTCCGGAAAAAGAGACAAGTCCGCCGCTGTTATTAAATACTCGCCCTGCCACCGGAGGGAATATTTCAGCCGGTGATCTACCTCATAAACCTCCAGTTTTACATTTCCGTCGGGCGATTCCACCGTTAAGGGGCCTTGCCTGCACGACCACATTCCTGCCGACAGCAAAAGACAGAGCAATAATCTTAATTTCATTTCAAGCTGTATCTATTCTTTCAGGATAAGTTCTTTTTTCACACGGTCGTACTCCGGGTTCACGCACGGCTCGCCCCATCGCCGGCAGGCACATCTCAAGCCAATTTCCGATTCGGGCTGCCGTCCTTTGTCGCCGGTGGCCCTGATCCGCTTCACAAGCATTTTCCGGTGCTTTTTTGCTTCCGTATCCCGGATCATCGGCCAGGTTGTTCACGCATATACTTTTTATTTTCATCGTTTGTAAACGGAGTTTTTTTGCATTTGCGTTGCCGGGATCAACGGCCGGAATTGCACCGGAAAATAATTTCCCATGATTTTAGCAACGTTCAAAGCTATTTAAAAATCCTCATATACGGATTTTTATACGATTTGAGAGGTTTCACTAAACTTAGAGGGAAAAATTCGGGGCTGTATCCTGTTTATCCGGACCTGATCATGATTAAACTTCGATGCCTTTAACTACTTTTGAAAATTGTGCGGGGGTCATGCCTTTTTCGTGACCGAATGCGCGGTAGAATGTTGATTTGGATTTAAATCCACACGTTTCGGCAAGTCCCATTAGAGTAAGGTTTTCTCCCTCCCCGTTTTCAATTTTACGCACAAACTCGTTTACACGGTATTTGTTCATATACTTGTAGAACTTCGTTTGGAGCGAGTCGTTTAACAGTTGTGAAAGTGTTACAGTATCGATTTCTACCAGTGCAGCCAGTTCGCCTGCAGTAATATCCGGATTTCGGTAAGGTCGCTCCTTTTCCATGACCCGCTCCAGCTTTTTTTTCAAGGCATTCGATTTTTCCTCATCCAGGGTGGAAAAAGCATATTTCTCAGTTTGACGCGTAAGGGTGCTCCTGCTGAAATAAAAATAAAGGATGATCCCAATTAAAAGGATGGGCAGCAGGATTTTCAGGAGCCTGACAAACATCGATTCCACTTGTATTTCAATGAGTTTGAGCGGTCCCATTTCGCCGTATTGGGTAGCGGAGCAAACTTTTAATGCATATTTCCCCGGTTTTAAATCGTTTATGCGCAGCTCATTTTTGCGCGAAAAAGTCCAGTCCTTATCACGGCCTTCTATTTTCGTGGCAAATATCTGCCTGTCCGGCGACAAAAGGCTTGAAGAACCGTAGCGCACCAAAAGGTTTTTAATCGTACCCAGGTGCTTTTTGCGAGCGATAAGACTGTCTTTTACCCGTTCATCGAATTCCAGTTCCGCTCCGTCGATAAGCACTTCGCCGAAGACCAAATCCGGGAGTGGTTTTTGCCGTACTTTCTTCCCGGGTGTAAAATAATTAATGCCGTTAATCCCCCCGAAATAAAAGGTCCGGCTAAGGGAATCGTAAAAAAATCCATTCCGGTTGAATTTTTCACTTACCATGCCATCGGTGTAGTCATAGTGCGTAAACCGGAATGGGCCGATGCACTCCGGGTCGTACTTTACAATACCTTTCCACGAGCTTATCCACATTACTCCATCTTCGCCGGGCAACAAACCGGTAACATAATTGTGCGGCAATCCGTCTTCAGCAAAATAAGCATTGAACTCCTTATTTTGGGCTTCAAAATCGATTATACTGTCATTTTCAGTCACGTAGATGCCGCTGGTAGAAGCCAGCCAGATATTGCCTTCCGAATCCTCGGTCACGGCCTGAATAACGTTGGAGCGAAAAAGGGACTGATTCCCTTTGTAATAACGAATAAAAGAATGGCTGTGATCGTTATCAATACAATATGCGCCTTTGCTCGTACCCGCCCAAATCCGTTTATAGCGGTCAACAAAAAACCGTATGACCAGCCCAACCTGTTTTACCAATTCCTTCTCGATTTTAAAGGTGGTATCATTTACCTTTCTCAGCTTAAGTATGCGCTGGTCAATTCCCATCCAATAAGAACCGTCCGGATGTTGAACAACGGCCGACAGATTGGAGAACTGTAAAGGATTAGCGGATGCATCCAGAATACGCGCAGGAATCAGATCCGTCGCTTCCGCTCTAAAGAGTTTCTTGTTGGTCGAAAGCCAGGTATCATCGCTTAGATCGGTATAGAGGAAGCGAATAAAATCATTTTCGAGCCTTGAATTGCCCCGGTGAAGCCAGCTAAATTGTTCTTCATGAACACTGTACCTGGAAACGCCCGAAGTATAGCTACCAAACCAGATATTGCCCTTTCTGTCTCCGGTCATGGGGAATATTCGATTATCGTGCAAACTGTTGGCAATGCCCGGTTCTTTTTGGAGGCTGAAAAACCATAATTTGCCGGGCTCCCATTTACTCAGTCCTCCGTGTGTGGCCATCCAGATTATGCCCTCGTCGTCGCGCAAAATATCATTTACCTGGTTGCAGATGAGTGAAAACGGGTCGCCGGGTTTGTTTAAATGCTGCAAGGCGATTTCCGGCAGCTCGTGCCTGTCCAACACCAACTCGTTTAAACCATTGGTTGTGCCCGCCCAGATGCTGCCGTCGGCGTATTCGACCGAGGTAACATAGTTACTTGTCAAGCCGAGAGGTTCGTCTTCTTTTTGAATGCGTCGGAATGCTCCGTTTTTCCGGTTTAAGTCCGTTGCTTCGATGCAATACAAACCATTATCGGTACCGACAAACAAATTGCCCGCAGGAGAAAAACAAATATCATTGATCGATAAATCAAGTGAAAATACCGGCTCATCGCCTCCCCGGTAAAACGCTCCGCCCGAGGTGGCAAACCAATTGGTGCCGGTGCCATCTTTGGCACTCGCGACAAAAGCCTGCTCCACATTTATACCGGTGATCTCACGGGTAAAAACATTGAACAGGAAGTTTTTGCGATTTGCGCCCGTGATGAACAGACAACTGTCGTTGCCGGTGCCGAGAAACGTGATCCCTTTTAACCGGGAGTCGTGGATTCTACGGAAAGTAAGCGCTTTGGCATCGTAAAGCTGAAGCCCCTGGTAGCTTCCCACCCAAATATCCCCCTGCATGTCCTGCTCGATCAAGCGGAACCGCTGCCCTTTGATGTAATGGTTGAGCGTATCCTCCTGCTCTGTGAAATTGACAATGTCCGTTCCGTTGTATCTGGCCACCCCGCCAACTCCTAAAATCCACAAGTTGCCATCCCGGTCCCGAAAAACTTTGTGAAGGGTATTTTCAAACAAACCGTTCTTTGTCGAAAGATTGTCCACCCTAAAACGCTCCGTCGCATGACCGTGCTCAGCGCATAAGAATATCCATATGTACAGCATTAAAAGTGGCCTCATTTCAAATCAAAATTGCCTGTCAAAGTTAGGATTATTTACAAGCAATTCCTGTTGAATGATCGATACCTTTTTGTTTTTGGACGAATCCTTTGAAAGTTCGTACCCGGTGCATTCCCCGGCAGTTAAATTCACTTCCGAAGCCCGGATATGAAAAACCCTTTTCACTTCGAACAGGACGAAGGGCCTCTTCTCCCCCATTACCGGTCTTAAACAGAAAATTGGTCAGTTGCCTAAATTCATTAAGGTGGACCATGGACCTGAATTTACCTCCAAGACATTTCAGCAATGGCGTAACACCAAAGCAATACCCGGCTGTTAACAAAGGCTGCAATGAATTTTGCAGAAAGAATCCCATAATGGAATTAACAAATTTCCCCGGCTTGGTATTTTTTATTTAAAGAAAGAAAATATTATGTTTATCGGCGTTTATATGCTGGCCAAATAAGACTTGAGGCCATTAAACTGTTAAAAATATAAAGCTGGTTTTTTTGAAAACAAACAAGCGTGAATTCATAATTTTCTAATTTACTTAGTCCCTTTTCGAGATTTTCGCAAACCACCTTCATTAGAACACATAAACTGGTTATTCAGCCAATTCAAATTCAAAATTGTCATAAGATTCACGACGCCACGCTATATCCATTGTAGATGGAGAAAAAGCAAACAGAGGAGAAAACGTTTTTACAATAATCGTCTTTTTATCGGGAAGAAATTCCAGGATGCGTAACCAGCCATCTCCACCGTTTCCGTGCCAGCCACCACCGTCGGTTTGAGCGTTAAACATCATTTGATGCACTTCCTTCCCGGCTGCATTTTTACCTTTTCTGTACCCTACATTTTGCTCGAATCCTCCAACTCCGGCAACATGACCACAAAATACCATTTCAATATTTTCAGAAGGTGCAATTAGCTTCTCCCACATTTGCTTGCCATGTGTAACATCTTTTACTTTATAGCCCTCTTTTTCAATAAGTACGTTATTGTCCGACATGGCTTTCATATAACTATGCGTAAGTACAATTCCTTTGTAATCATTGTACTTTTCCCGGGCAATAATCTCCTTGGCCTGCTTAACAATCGTATCTCTTGGATTAAACTCCAGCGAAACAATAAGATATTTAATGCCATGAGGTGAAATGAATTCATAATATGCATTCTCCAGGGTAAGCTCGCCTGAAAAATTGGGCATCATACCGGCCAAAATACTGCTTGTGGACTTTAGTTTATTTGGAGGGAAATAAGAATTCAACTGAGAATATCTATTCTCAGCCGATCTGCTCCCATAATCGTGGTTACCGGTACATAAAATGTAAGGAACGACCGTATCCAAAACTGCAAAAGCTTCTCTCACGGCCGTCCATTGCTGAACACTGTTTTGGTCACCATTCACACCATCTCCCGTATGAATATTGTTCTGCTCCACCAGGTCACCTTCGCACAAAACCAGTTCAATGTTCAGTTGTTCTTTATTCTGTTTTATCCACCTGGTCATCAGTTCAAATACAGGTTGGTTCTGCTCGAATTTGATATAACTCTGTGGATCGGGCAATACAATCATTGTCCATGAATTATCGTTCTCGAGTTTTGGATGCCCCGGTTGAGCATATGTTCCACAATAAAAAAAATATGAAACTATAAGTGCAATGAATGCCTTTCTCATATCATGGTATAATTTGTTTACTTTCTGTTCGAACAATTCAAAAGATGGCTATAAGTTTTAACAAAGAGGCACCCTGTAAATACAATGTTATTTTAGGTCGTCTCTTTATTTCCGAATAATCTCCAAACCTTCATCCTTTCTTAATTCGGTTGCCCCAAATTTCAAAACTAAGTTTCCTTAGCACAAGAGGTATCCCTGTTTTTTTCAGATTAGAAATCCCTTTTGCTCCCGAGTACGGCTTCCTTGAAATATTTCGGGCCGTTGTTCTGCTGGCCGGTATATGTCTTATCTGATGAAATGTCCATATCGCCATCGGTAATCATGTATATACCGTTTGCCTTTGTATAAAACGAGATAATACCGCCTTTTGAAAGTTTGTATTTTACTTTTTTATTGGTTTCTACATCAAGAATCTCTACCGCTGAACTATTCCAGGGATTCTGCAATTTACACAGGTTACCTTTCAAGCTCTCGATACCAACAAATGCAACTTTTTTCTTTTTATCAAGTTCCGAGGAAACGACAAAAGCTCCCCTAGCTCTCAAAACAAAAGCGCCTTCCCAATTGTCGGGGATAGCCGGGAATACCCTTATTTTTCCTTCATGGCTTTGTATAAGCATTTCTGATAAGGTAGTACTGACTATGCTCATTGCTTCCATTCCGCACTGAATAAATGGAGCTACAGGAAGCCCGGAACTACCTGCAGTTTTTTTCGAATAATGCATCCTTTTATCATATATATAATCTCTCTGGCAGGTTACTTCGGCTGTTGATATTGAGTCGGCGTACTTCGATAACCGATACCAGTGATCCAGATTATAAAACAATCCTTGCGGAAAATGCTGCATACGCCTTATGGAATTGGTCATTTTCTTTAATGCCAGATTGCCTAAACCCAGCCGTGCAGAGACTATGGAGCCCGGGGTAATTGCATTTTTATAGGAAGGCTGCCGAATAGATACATTTTCTGCCGTCCTGAAATCCTCACTCCCCTTTTTATCCAGTCCCATAATATTGGCAGGAAATACCTGAGTGGTGTGGGCATCGAAATGATACATTCCTCCTGACCTGTATTCGGCGGGATCAGGATAAGGTTTACCATCTTTTGTAAATGCTGTTCCATAAACTTTGCCGATATCAGGAATATCAAGCACCGGAGGTTTCCATAAGTGGTTCAGAACATTTGTCCACTCTTTTATCATTGTATTATCGACTTTCAGTGTTTGTGCCGCCTCCACACACCAACTTAAAAGCGCTTCAATCATATATCTGTCCGAGCTGCTGTTTTTTAGTTCATTATTTTGAGCATGCTCGTAGGGTTGCGTCGGGAAAGAATAGTATTCCTGGTGTTCTTCATCCCATTTCAGGTAGCCCATATAAAACTGAGCCGCTTTTTTTATAAAAGGATAACATTTTTCTTTAAGGAATTCCTTGTCTTCGGTAAATTGATAATACTCCCAAAAAACTGAAGCGATTTGACTGGCAGGGGTGAAATTATTAATCATATCACCTCTGTACTTATAGACCATATTACCGTGAAAATCATGTGCTTCACTCCACAATATCGCATTTTCCACACCCCGTTCTTCTGCATAAGCCTCCGCATAAGGCATTAGCCTGAAATAAGTGTTGATATAAGGTAACATTAAATCGCAATCGTTTTGAACCGCCACTCCCCAGTATTGTTGTTGGGTGTTCCAGTGATGCGGGGTTACCCATTGGCGCAAATCATGATTCCATGTCCAGAGACTTCCGTTGAAAACAATAGGAAAGCTGGCACGGGAAGCACTTGCGGTCAAATATCTGCGATAATAATAGATGTTTTCGATATAATCATCGGGAATACTTACAAACGAACGTTCCCAAAAACTCTTCCACCATGTGTCGTGTGCTATCTTGGCTTTTTCAATGGATTCCTTTTCTTTATTGTCCAAAATTTTTATAGCATCTTCAAGCAAATGATCACTTTCATTCGAGGTAACCACCGAAACAATAATTTTAGCATTCATTGCATTGCTTTTGCCTGTTTCGATAACAGCCAGTTTACTGTTTTTAATTTTTGGCGCAGATTTTATTCCAATAATCCTGCAAGCTACCACGAAATCAAGCCCGTCGAAGTGTTCTGTTATATAAATATCCCCGTCTCTTGTATTTGCCTTTGATTTCCCAAGCCCTGCCGAAGCATCCTTGCTGTAGCCTCCGTACCAACCCCCAAACGACCGGCTTCCCCATCGTTCCAGTTTTACAGTCAAAGAAGTACCTGATTGTAATTCTCCCGTTGTTTCTAGCTTGCAATCAATTATCCAGGCATTGGCATTGGCATCCACCCAGGTTTCAATATTGGTATCGCTGAAAGGCGTTTTACTTTTAAAAGAAGAGGTGGCATTATACATGCCCATCCGGGCTTCAAAATCGTTTAAATACAGCCATTCCGTATTGGGAATACCAAAATCGACCTTCAACCTGCCGGCGGCCCGCAACGTTGTTCTCGATTCTGCATTAGGTTTGTCAAACAAATCCGATTTGTTTATTTGTAGTTCTATCCCCGATTTTGTGCACCAAACCACTCCCCCCATATCACCATTGCCAATAGTCAACCCTTCAAAGCCTTCGTAATTTGGGGTTTGAAAAACAATGTCGTGTTTCGATAAGTAGTTTTTATAATCTACATTAAGACCTATGAATTCCTTTTTTTCTCGGGCTCGGATATGGGTAGTCAAAAGAAGGAATAGCAACAAACTTATGATTCTACTGTAACTTCTCATAGTTGTGTATTACTTAGTTATTTACAGTTTTCTTCCAAAAACTCATTGTATTTTTTCATGTATTCCCTGGGGGGAGTGTGCCATTCGTGAATACGGGTAACCCCGTTGAGATCGCACAATGCAATCACACTTTTCAACAGGTCTTTAATCTCTCTTTTAGGTTCAAGTTTACCATCTTTTTCTTCCAAAGCACCCCGTTTCCCCGTAACTTCTTCTTTTGCGATATCGAGTACGGCATAATCTATTTGCATTCTCACGGTTTTCACTCTGAATTGTTGGTCGGGATAGTCTTTTACAGCCTCTTCCGCCTTGTCGAAAATTGCATAATATTTATCAATCATCTCTTCGGTAAGGAACGTGTTTCTATTATCCCAGGGGCGCCCAAAGATGTTCAACTTTGCACCTGTCTTTTCCATTGTATTGTGCATCAGATCGATGTATTCACGAATATACTTTCCGGCATAGCCATAATACCCGTTCAGGAAGTCGTCGATTACCGCATCCAGGTCCTGGTAGGGATCCCACATAAGTTTTGCAAAAATATAGGCTTTAAGTTCACAAAACTCTCCGCCTGTTTCGCGATTGGCTTGTTCAAACACAGCGGTTACACCGTTTTTGTGCAAATATTGCAAGTTTGGCTGCAGAGTCCTTAAATTGGGGAATGGAGCTATTAAATTCGAAAATTGAATTACATAGTCCCAGATAAGAAAGTTGTCGTGTATTTTACGCCAGGCTTCTAAATCGGCGCAAAACGTGGAGTCTCCTTCTTCTATTGGAATATGACGGGGACTGCCAATGTTACAAAGTAAGATATTTACATTTTTTTCGGGCTTGATTCCTTTGGGAGGACGGGTAGAATACCAGTACGACAACGTGGAGATAATTTTGTCGGGAAACCTTTTAGCCATTTTGTTCACAAATGGCAATATGGTGCCCTGTGTACTTCCACTTTCTTCATACGCTGTATGACATTTGGGACATTGACAATACTGTGCATTATCCATCTGGCTTACGGACCAATAGGTCAACTCTGGCTTTTCATCCATTAATTCCATTAAATTTTTGTATGCTACATCAAGTGCTCCTTCGCTGGAAAAGCATATATCTCCGACATTATGTTCCTCCGCACTGCAAAGCCTTTTCCCATTTATCATGCTGTAGTACTCCGGATGACTTGCACAATAATCTTGCGGAGGAACCAGTCGGTGGGTAGTATGGCACCAAAGCCCCCAGTCACCCTTCTGATTATAGGAACCGTGATTATCAAGTCCGTGCCATTCCATGTATTCAGGATTGTACGCATCTCTGTACAGCACTTCGCGAAATTGAAATACAGGAATTTCTTTGTCGTTTATGTTGTTCACGGCAATGTTAAACCGGGCAGGAATTACCGATATTTTGGATGTGTATTTTCGACAGTCCAGGTATTTCTCCAAAAAGTTATAAACTCCGTATAGAGTACCTTTTTCCGATCCTCCGGCAATGGTAAGGCGGCCGTTTTTTGTTAGAATTACAAACCCGTCTTCTTCCAGCTCAGCAAAGTCAATCTCATCTGTTTCGGGCCGGTTTACTTTTCCAAGATTAATATCGTTGTTTTTTGCCGGTTTATCGTCTGAAACAATTTCAAAACCCGCACCGGTAATTTGTTTTAAATAGTTTTGAAGTACTATCGATGAGTGTCTTTCGACTTCGGTAGGATTAGAAGGAATCACAATTCTTGAAACAGCTTTGCCATTTCTGCAAACGGTAACACTATCACTTTGGCATGATGCGAAAAACAATGCCATTGCGATAAATGCAATGGTAAGATAAGTCAGCGATTTAATTTTTGTTTTCATAAATAGTAATGTTAATGGTACAGCATATGTATTTTTCATAATCACCTAAAGCTTAGCTTGTTCTAACAGAAACTTATGGTACTCCGAGGCATATTCGTTGGGAGTAGTATTCCATTCGTGCACACGGGTTACTCCGTTCAGATTGCAAATTCGTGTCACTTCGTAAAGCAATTTTTCAATTTCAGGCTTTGGTGTTATTTTCTCTCCTTTTTTCTCCAAAGCACCTCTTTGTCCGGTCACTTCCTTTTTTGCAATGTCCAAAACGGCATAATCGATCTGCATTCTTACGGTTTTTACCCTGAAAAGTAACTCAGGATCATCTTTCACGACTTCGGCAGCATTATCAAGTACCGCATAGTATTCGTCAATCATTTCTTCTGTAAGAAAAGTATTCCTATTGTCCCAGGGACGACCGAAAATACTCAATTTCGCACCTGTCTGTTCCATTGTATCGTGCATCAAATCAATGTATTTGCGAACGTATTTCCCGGCGGCACCATAGTAGCCGTTAACAAAATCATCAATTATCGGGTCAATATCCTGAAAGGGATCCCATAGAAGTTTGGCCATCAGGTAGGCTTTTAGCTCACAAAATTCTCCGCCGATTTCCCTGTTAGCCTGCTCGAACATCGCAACTACACCGTTCTTATTCAGATATTGCAAGTTTGGTTGCAAAGTCCGCAGGTTGGGAAACGGGGCAATGAGGTGTGAAAACTGAATCACATAATCCCACAACAGAATATTGTCATGGATCGCTCCCCAACCTTCAAGGTCGGCACAGAAAGCCGAGTCGCCTTCTTCGATAGGAATATGGCGGGGACTACCAATATTGCATAGAAGTATGTTTACATTTTCTTCAGGTTTAATATTTTTTGGCGGACGGGTTGAATACCAATAGGACAGGGTAGATATGGTTTTATCGGGGAATTTTTTTGCCATTCTGTTTACAAACGGAAGTATCGAGCCCATGGGACCACCCGACCTTTCGTATTGGGCCTCACATTCGGGACAGCGACAATACCTGGCATTGTCCATCTGGCTAACGGACCAGTAAGTAGCCTCAGGCCTTTTATCCATTGCCTTTTTCAAATTTTTGGCAGCTATTTCAAAAACCTCATCATTCGAAAAGCAAATATCACTTAGATTGTGTTTATCCGCACTACATAACCTTTCCCCTTCTATCATACTAAAATATTCGGAATTGCTTCCGCAATATTCTTTCGGCGGGACTAAACGCTCGGTAGTATGGCACCACATTCCCCAGTCAGATGTTCCTATGGGAACGAACTCGCCATGTTCATCAAGACCATGCCATTCCATATAAGCAGGCACATAGGCATCTCTGTAATATATGTCCCTGAATTTGAATACAGGCACCGACTCTATGTCCAGGTTTTCGACGCTAATGGTAGCTGTTCCAGGAATTTTGGTAACTTTTGAGGAGTATTTTCGGCAACCCAGTTCTTCCAGAAATCCGTAAACGCCGTATAGCGTACCTTTTTCACTTCCCCCGGCTATGGTAAGCCTGCCACTTTTGGTTTGAATAACATACCCGTCTTTTTCCAGTTTTGGAAAATCGATTTCAGAAATTTCAGGTCTGTTTACTTTACCGATATTAATATCGTTACGTTTGACTCGTTGGTCGTCGGAAACAATTTTCAGTTCGGCTCCAGACATTTTTTGGATATAGTCTTTTAGAACCTCTGCCGCATGTTTTTCTACATTGGTAGGGTTCACAGGTATGACAATCCGGGAGTTGGTTTTGCCATTTTTTGTCAAAGTTATTTCACCCTCATCACAACCTGTAAATAATAAACAAAATGTGCTTAGAACAAATAGTATTTTATTTAGTTTTTCCATTATTGGTTTTTTTATATATGAGTTGAATATTTATTTAAAAACAACTGCGATGCTGCTGATTATAAACATCTTACTTCAAGCATTCAGACGTTTTATTTCATAAGCCCCAGTGTCGTGTCGCGCCTGCTCTAACGGTCCAAGTTTTGTTCTTTTGATTTTTTTCATCGTTAAAAAATCTTTACAGATCGCTGCTATGCGCAGATTTTTATGCCTCGACAAAAACCAAAATTCCTTCAACTTAACCGTCATTTCAAACACGACACTAGTGTTTGCTTGTTTCTCTTCCTTCCCAACCGCTTTTACCATCTTCCATGTAAATTTCGTGGACACTTCGCGAAACCCTTTCATCAACTTCTTCGTTGAGCTGAATTCTAAGGGGATTCAGAAGTCTTTTTTGCCATTCCGCTATAGGTTGGTGCGGATTGTTCTTGTCTTCGATTTCATAAACCATATAGGCCCACTTTTCGGTGAAGGAGTTGCCCTTCATGGCTGGAACCAGTTGTTGCATGTTCGACGATAAGAATGGGAGAGACAGTGCTCTGGCCCAATAAATCCACGGCCCTCCTGTGATATACATAAACGGGTTGAGTAATCTTACTCTGTTTTCAAGCCCTGCATTGGCATATTCTATTTGTATGCCGGCAAATGCCACACCTTCGTCTTCATTGTAGAAAACAATCCAGGGCACATCGGCTTCCATTTTGAGGTCGGTCAATTCAGGCATATCTCTAACATCAACCTTAACTATTTTATCCGTAATAACATCGTACCAGGTGGCATGTGTCATAAGTTCTCTTTTGAATACTATTTCGGCATTTCTAAGAGCGTTACAATGAATAGTTTCGTTTATCCGCATATTAGTAGTGCTGATAAAATAGGGAACATCGGGAAAGAATTCATACCGCACCGAAGCGTCAACTTCAGGAATATCTCTGCGGTTTCCCCACATCTCGGTAATTGTTTTTACAGGCCCCGAAATAAGCCCGGTATGTTGCGGTGGTTTCCAGTCGGCAGTGTGTGTCCATGGACGCGGAGGAGAATAAATTCCCGGATTCCAGTGTATCGCTCCGTTGGTTTCCATTCGGTGGAAAAGCGGGAACCCGGATTTTTCTTTTAGAGTAATTTGATCCAGATGCCCGGAATTGGGATGTAAGACAACTGAAAATTCTTTGTTTTCGATATGTAAACCCGGCTTTTCACCTTGCACTTTTAAATCGGAATTATAAACCTTTGCAAGCGCTTTATCATTGTTGTAGTAAATTAAATATACGCCCGACGATTTTGCAGGGACATTTGCCAAAAAATCTACTCTTACACTCATCGTGGGGAACCACAAAGGAACCTCACGGGTCGGATTCCCATTTTCGTCAGGAGACATATCGTCTTCTTCCAGGTATTTCCGTATATCATATACCTGTGAAGGGGTTTCGGTAAGTTCAAACGTATTGGGGTTTACCTCAACAACTCTGATTTCTCTTTTGATGTCAAAGGCTTCGTCAGGGTAAAAAGGCAGAAGCACTTCAACTGCTTCCGATACCCTTTCTATTCCCGCAGTTTCCGTTAACACCACCGATTTGTAGTTTTTCCATGCCTTGTCAAAAACATCCGCACCTTCGGGCGCCTTTACCCTTGTCGTTTTCGATATCCAAATATCGTTTTTCGATGCTTTTATATTCTTTTTCAGCCGTACCGCTATTTCAATATTGTATTCCCGGCCCGGTTCCCATTTCACCCAGGCGGTTACTGACGGATTTTTATAAATGGTCCCGTTTTCCGACAATCCGTAACCCGATGGTGGCCGGTGCGATTGGTGAGGCAAATTCATATCATGAAATTCACCTTCCCGGTATAAATTCGTAAAACGAACAGGTTTACCGTTGACGTTGGCAGTAACTTCAATAACGGATTCATAAGGCAATTCCAAGTCAGCTTTAAAGTGATAATAAGGAATTGCAGGAACCGGATATCCCAACGCTATTTTTCTGATTTTCAGGCCTTCTTTTGCCTGGGAGTATGTTATCCCAAAGCACCCGAGGAGTAATATTAAAAAAGTCTTCTTCATATGACTAAAATTGTTTGTTTTCCAAAGCATCATATGCCTGCCTGTAGGCAGACAGGAAATTCGCCTTCCGGCATGCAGGCATGAATTTTAATTATTCCCGGTTGGTGTGAATATACGCTCATGCTCATTCCATAATTCTAAACCGTATGTAACTATCCGTAACTTCAAGAACTCGCGATAAATCAAAGATCGGCGTAAGCCAATTTAAAAATGTCCACTCGCCCCGGGCACTCAGGATCGGGGAAACCCGTTTTGTTTTAAATATGCCTGTTAACCCCGATTGCCCGGAACACTCATCTCACCGGTTCTCACCCGGACAAGCTACCGGTTTCCTTATTTATCAATTTGGTTTAGACCGGCTGAATCCATTCGTCCGGAAGGCAACACATAAAATAAAAATATACAATTTGTTCATTCCTTATCGACTGGTCCCGGTTATCAAATTTCTTTTTCTCAACTCATCAACACTTTTTTTCCAATCTTCTCCGGAGGTCCACATATAGTATGAAAAATACCATGTGTTGCCCGGATAAATATACATCCAGGGCTGAAATTCCACGTAATTGTATTTTGAGGCAGGATTAAGAACATGGTTCATATACATATGCATAAATACCGGCTGGTCGACAGGATATGCTCCGACAAACGAAATCCCGTCATTGGTTTCCTGCCCTGCATTCCAACCTTCGGCCATGTGAAAAACTCTGCCGTAATAGGCTTCTTTTTTCATCCTGTACTCATTGATGCCACTTTTTTCAGGTATATAGTAAACATCTTCCGGGCCATGTTCCTCACCCAACAACACGATAGGCTGAGGCCCGATCATTTTAAGGGTCGGGTTTATAAAATCAATCCTGTATTTTATTTCAATCAATGGCGAATTTCCGTATAGCGTAAATATTTTTTCAATAGTATTGCCGTAGTATTCAGCGGTCATCTTTACACTTACACATCCTTCAGGAGTCTCAAGAATTTCGGCATCATACACTTTGTGCGTTTCAATGCTGGGCCCACCTAAAAAGTCTTCAAATCCACCATAGGGATAAAAGCCCCGCACCTTTCTAAATTCCTTTCTGTCATCGAAGGGCACATCGGGCCACAGTTTAAACAGGACATTGTCTTTTTTGCTCTTTTCATAATACTCGATCACTCTGGCTCCGGCGGTAAGGAGCGTAACCTGAACCTTTTCATTCTCCAATCTATATTCATCGATTCCATCCGTATTCAGGTCGATGGGGTATACAATCGGTTTTCCTTCGGCCTTTTCAACCCCCAGTTGTGTGTTTTTTTCAATCCCCAAAGCACCGGTTATAACATTGTAATCGCCAGGAGGAAGTTTCAGTTTGAAAAACATTTCTCCGTGCTCATCGGGTGCAATAGTGAGATTCTTTTTCTCTTTACACACAACTTTGTTTTGTTTGTTTATGTCTTCTACTTTGATGCTTACCGGAAACGAAGACTGATCTGTAAAGTTATGAACCGATACAGGGAAATCCACTTCAGGAGCTTGTCCATAATACAGTTGATGTGCAACCAGTGCATCGGGCATAACGAGTTTTGTAAGGCTTGTTTTTTGCTTTCCGTTGTAGTTGAAGTTAATAACTATGGGACTTGTTTTTCCCATAGCTTCTTTGTTGACTTTGATCGTAAAAGTTAACTCTTTTTTCTCTTTGGCCGGAATAGTAAGCCTGCCGGTTCCTTTCAGGTCAATGTTAAGATTTGGATTTTTCTCCAGTGAAAAGTCTCCTGAAATTGTATTTTCACCAAAATTTGTAATGATAACGCTCAACTCTTTGCCAACAACCTCAGCCTGGATATCCAGTTCGGTTTTATAGTAGTTATCAAGATAAACCCTGTCCAGTAACAACATCTGCAGTGCATTCCGATAATTTTCAGGCCCCATCATATTGCCACCATCAACAACTGTTACCGCTTTTCGCGATAATATGGCATCAGCCATAGTTTTCCGGTTCAGTTGTTTGCCTTTCTCCAGAAATAATATCATGGAAGTTTCCAAACCGTTTTTATAAGAACCGGTCAGGCTAACAAATGGTACATTTTCAGCATCAATCTGTTCTTTGTTACCTATACCGGCATAATAACCATCGAAATTGAAAACTCCTTTTAAGTCGGGGTCGAAAACTTTACGGAAAAAATATCCGTTTCTTGCTTTTACAAATTTTGCATATTCAGGCAAACTTATATTCTGCTCCTGGAGACCATCATAACTGTCTAATCCAAAAGCAAAACATCTTGCTCCGGAAATATACGACAATGACGAAGAACCGAATTCTACAAAAAGAGGATTGCCGACTTCATCCATCCATTGTTTAAAATCTCCCTTCATAAAAAAATCGTCGTAACCCGCAAAAACCACCCAGCTATTCCCTTCATTAAGCGCTTTTCCGACATAATCAAGCGGGTGCCCAAAGTCTGTTCCAATAACTCTGTATCCTGAACTCAGCCCCATCCAACCTTTGTGGAAATCGTATTTGGAGACCATGTTTTTTACATTCTTCAGTTGGGTTTGAAATATTTTGATTTCATCCTTCTTTGAAGAAACAACTGCAAAAATAGCTGTTTCCCCGTTTTTAAGTATAAATGCATCCACCGGGGCATAATCGGATGACAAATACTGGCTGCTTGTCATTTTCTTTTTCCATGAATTAACATCGCCTGCCAACGATAGCAGCTTTTTACCTGTTTCAGAATCAGGGCTTGCATAAATTAAAACATTTTGACTGCCGGCAACCGGTTCCAGTTCATTAAAAGCCGGGTGTTCAAGTTCTGTATAGTCCGATGCGAGTAATTCCGACAAAAATCCTTCTTGCATGGCTAAACCTGCCATTCCAAGCTCTTCGGCAATATCAACTTTGTTTTGCAATACCATCTTCATCACATCGGGTATAACTTTTTTAAACAATCCACCGTACCGGTACCCTTTTTCATACTCATCGGTCCAGTCACCGGTGTAGCCGTTAAAATTTCGGAATTCTTTTATAATCCTATCCTTAACTTCAACTTTACCGTCGTATTTAAATTGGTCAAGATTTTGAGCAGAAACAGAAAATGGGAATAGTATGGTAAGAACCAACAGCAACAGTTTTAATTTCATTTTTTAGCGTTTAAGTTTATAGTAACGAAAGCTCGCAAAGTTCATTGATGAGATCAGAATATTGAACAGGTCAGGTTCCGATGAGAAACCAGATTCTCTGACAGCAGCGCCACAACCTCTTTGTGATGAACTAATATAAATCTTTTTTCAGCAGCTGCCTTAACTTCAGGAGTTATAAGCAAAAAAGAAAAGGTTCTCCATGAACATAATAGAATATACACCGGGAACCTTTTCTTTTTTTATTGCATGATTCCTACAGCAGAATTAAATTATTCTACCACCCTTTAGACGAATTGTCAAGTTCGGTGTTATTGGTAACGGCACTGTTCGGATATGGCAGATCGAAGAACTTCGGATCCCATGTCCAACCGCAAACCTCAGCCCAACGTTGCAATTTGCCCCATCGCTTAAGGTTAAAGTATCTTACCGCATCATCACCGAATGTTTCAACTCTGGATTCGTACTCAATAGCAACCATAGCTTCTTCCAAACTGGTAACTTTGTATGCAGGTAACACATCGGTATCGGCGACTCCATCCGGAACGTATTTGGCTTTGTTTGCCAAAGCATAATTTCTGGCTCGGCTTCTCACTTTTTCCAAATACATCTCACAATTTGTCCAATCCGATTTATAGGCGTAAGCTTCTGCCAACTGCAAGTAAACAGTCGAAAGCTTTTTGTAACGGATATCAGCATGCCACACATAATCGGTACTGTTTCCGTAGTATATACATCTGTTCTGGATGTCATATCCACCTTCCCCGATCGTGTTGGCTCTCATTGTAAAATCCCAGTTAACCAAGAGACCGTTGGGATAGGTTTCAATTTCATCCAGAGGAGTAAAAAAAGCCACGTCGAAACGAGGATCTCTCCATTTGTATTCATTATCTGGAGTAGCATCGTAAATGGGGGACTCATTAATACTTGTGCCGTCTATCATTGTATAGGAATCGAGCAGGTCTTTCGATGGATAAATGTATGCTCCTGTGTAGGAAGAACCTCTGATAATATCTCCCAGGCCTTCGCCTGCGCTTCTTGAAGTACCCGTATAAAAATTTCTATAGCTTCCCGCACCGGGTCCAAAACTTGCTACAAAAAGGAGTTCCGAATTGTTTTCATTATCCGTTCTGTTTACATAGTTGGGATCTTCCTGCAGTGCATACCCGGCTTCCTCTTTTAAATCTTCAAATGCATTACCCGCAGCTATTGCAGCATCATAATCGCCTTTATAAAGATAAACATCGATAAGGTAGGCATATACCGCTCCCAGTGTAAGCCTTCCGGTAAATGATGCAGGCCATTTCACAACACCTAAGTTATCCCGTGCAAATTCCAAGTCGGGAAGTATTACTTCATCAATAACTTCTTCCTTGGCAGTAGGAGGAATATTTGTTTCCTCCTTATTTGTAACATCTTCCGGAATCTCAGTTCTTACTGGCACATCGCCGTAATATTGGATAAGCCGGAAGTACCACCAGGCTCTGAGAAAACGCATTTCTGCCAAATATTTGTTTTTGGCTTCGGTTGAAATTTGCTCCTCGGTCATGGCTGACACACCTTGAATATTTATATTACACCGTCCGATACCGGTATAGGCGCGAGAGTAGTTTCCGTTTACAACAGGATTGTCGTTAACATCGAAAGCCGCAAGCTGGTAATCCTGATATTCACCAAATCCCCAGGTACCGTAGTTATCAGTCATACCTAACTCAAGTTGAAGAAGCGCCCAGTGATAGTTATTGTATCTAAGATAATTATAACAGGCTATTGCAGCCTGACTTGCATGATCTTCGTTTAAGAAGAATGTTTGATCATTAAGCGAACCATACGGATCTCTATCCAGAAATTCCTCGGCACAACTGGTTAGCAAAGATATAATAGATACTATAGTTATTTTTAATAAACGTTTCATCTTCTGCTAAATTTTAAAAGTTAAGATTTAATCCAATCATATATATCTTAGGATTTGGGAAGCCGTCGCCCCACACCAGGTAAGTACCTCTTCCCTCACTATAATTATTTTCCGGGTCTATTCCCAGGAATTCATCCGAGGTTATGGTAATAAGGTTTTCTCCTGTAAAAAATAACCTTGCACTGACTTTGTCTTTAAAGTTGTATGTATAACCTATAGAGATCGTTCTCATACGGGCAAAACCGTTTTTAATAAATAATGCATCGTAAGATCCCTGATATACATTGGTCCAATAAAGTGAAGGGTACATGCCTTCTTCGTAAGGCTGGCCAAATTGCCATCTGTTATTGTACCTGTCGACAGGCATATTTCTGCCAGGAGGGTACATGGAGCATAGTTGCTGTGCCTGGTGTTGGTCTCTTCCGAGAATAGCCATCCAAACCATCATGAAATCGAAATTCTTCCAATCAGCAGTAATGGTTGAACCAAGGTTCCATTTAGGAATGGAGTTTCCAAGTACTGTCATGTCATCAGCATCAATTTTTCCGTCCTCGTTAATATCAACATATTTATGAAGTCCCAGTCTTTTATTAGGTTGGGCAGGTGCTTCATCGAGTTCGGTCTGGGTAGTAAATAGTCCGTCGGTTATATATCCGTAAAATGAGTTTAATGACTCTCCGACTTTATTTATGGTTTGGCCATTCCAGGGTAAACTTCCAAGTTCCTGCTCAATTCCCTCACTAAGTTCCATTATTTCGTTTTTCACATGAGAAGCATTGAAACCAACACTGAAGTTTAAGTCTCCAACATTATCTTTATAAGTAATCTCAAAATCGGCGCCCGAGTTTTTTACTTTTGCAAAGTTAATAGTGGGTGCACCAAGGCCGACATTCTTTGGTATAACCATCCCGCGAAGAATGCCATCGGTTACTTTATTAAAATAATCGGCGTTAATGGCTAATCTCCCGTCAAACAGCCCTATATCTATACCTATATTGGCAATTGTGGTCGTTTCCCACTCCAACCTTTCGTTAGCTAAACCGTCCTGAACGTATCCGGCATGCAGCTTCTGGTTGTTATTTGGTCCGAAAACAACATTCTTCTGATTGATAGCGACCGATGTAGGATAGTACGAACCAACCGATTGGTTCCCCAGTTGCCCCCATGATGCACGAAGTTTTAAGTTGGCAATATTATCTACACCAAAGAATCCTTCTTCATGAATCTTCCAGGCACCCGAAATAGAAGGGAAAACGCCCCAACGATTATCTTCCGTAAAACGAGAAGAACCATCGACTCTTAAGTTAAAGTTGATCAGGTATTTACTTTTGTAATCATAACTCAAACGCCCAAAATAAGAAGCAATAGCGAGTTCCGATTTAGAACCCGTAATATCAGACTCTTCTCTGTTTGTCCCTCCGCTAAGTACTTGCATGTTTTCCGCATCAGAAGCAAAATCTTTTACAAGCCCGTGCATATCGTTATCTGTCGTATAAAGCTGACGCGAGTGAGCAACCATACCACTCATATTATGATTCCCTAGGGTTTTAGCATAACTTAATATGAATTCTGTCATCCACATATTGTTGAAATCTCTGTATTCCTGGTATTGATTTCTGTCTCTTTGAGCTCCACCAATATTATATTTAGGCTGATAGTTTTTGTAATTCTCGTAAGTTAAATCGTAAGCCGCATTGAATTTTAATTTCAAGTTTTCGATAAATTCAACTTCGGCATAAAAATTATCGAGAAAACGAAGCCATGTGGTGTTGATGTTGTTTACTTCGTATCCTATAAGAGGATTTCCTTTTTGTCCGACAGCCAGGCCTAAAGCATTTGGTCCGGCCAAAGTACCATCGTCGTTACGAACTTCATCCCAATATGGACCGGTCATAGTTAACGAAGCCTGTTGTCCGTTTCCTGCACCTTCCTGTACTTGTTGAGAAACGTGAAGGTTATTTCCAATTCTTAACCATTTTGTCACATTTGCATCAAGATTTGCTCTGGCAGAAATTTTGTCGTATCCCGATTCAGGTCCGATACCATCCTGATTGAGATATTCTCCGGAGATGTAGTATTTAGCTTTCTGAGAACCACCGCTAGTACTGATGCTAAGGTTGGTAACAGGCGCCGATGAGAAGGCCTTCTCAACCCAGTCAACATGTCCTAAATCTTCATAAGTAGCGGTTTCAAGTGGAGAAACTATGTCATTTCCTGTTGAAAATTCCTGATTTGATATGCCCTCTTTTGCAGCATCCAGAAATTGTTCGGGGCTGAGCATGTCGATTTTCCTTGTAGGAGATTGTGTTCCTGTGAAGAAGTTAACATTAATTTTGCCAACACCTTCACGACCAGCTTTTGTTGTAATTATAATGACACCGTTTGCAGCGCGCGAACCGTAAATTGCAGCCGAAGCAGCATCTTTAAGCAGATTTACACTCTCGATATCGTTTGGATTAAGTGTTTCTATGCCTCCCTGAACAGGTACGCCGTCAATAATGATAAGCGGACTATTGCTGACACCAGAGCCAAAAGAACCGATACCTCTAACATTGAAAGAACTACCGGAACCCGGACGTCCTGATTTGGTAATGTTTATACCCGATAGTTTACCTTGCAGGATAGATGCTACCGAAGTATTTGATGTTACGGTAAGAGCTTCGCCGGACACCACAGAAACCGCACCAGTAAGATCAGCCTTTCTTTTAGTAGCATAACCAACAACAACAATTTCATCAAGGGACGTAATGTCTGGTACTAAAGCAATATCAACCACTGATTGAATACCAACAGCAACCTCCTCTGCAACATAGCCCACATAACTAAAAACCAACGTCGCATTTTCATCCGGTACCTCGACCACATAATTGCCTTCCACATCCGTTATGGTTCCTTGTCCGGTGCCTTTTATCATTACATTTACACCGGGCAGGCCTCCCTGATCTTCCGCACTTGTTACTTTGCCTGTAATTGTTTTGCCCTGAATAATTACTTCAATGCTTTTTTTGTCTCTGACATCCCTTGTGTTCACATTGATGTAATTGTTGACTTGTGTGAATTTAAGGTTGGCTTCTTTTGACAAGGTCATCAGCGCATCGGCTACAGTAATAGCCCGCTTTTGAATATCAATATTTGTAACATTCGCAAAATCATTCTTGTCATAAGCAAAAACGAAATCGGTCTTGGATTCGATTTCTTTGAAAAATTTAAAAACGTCTCCATCCTGGATGCTCAGGTCTATATAAACATCTCTAATACTTTTTGCCTTTTGTGCCAATCCCGATTTGGCAAAAATAGTGCTTAAGAAAATGCACTGTAAAGCAACCCCGTAAATTGTTAGTTTTGTAGACAAAATAAATAGTCTTAGTACATAAATTTTCATAATTTTGTTCTGTTTTATTTAACGTATAATTAATTGAAAGAAGAAGTCATTGAAAATCTCCACAATATTCAATGAGTATTCTTTCAGTTTTGAATGGTCCTATTTCTAAAATGGGGCCATTCTTGTTTTCATGGCATCCTACATATTTTCATTTATTTGAATTTTATAATCACCCTATTTTGATCTAATGTGTAATCAAATTCCTTTGAAAAGCTCATGCTTCTGAGGATTGTGCTCAGGTATTCATTCTTAAACTTTCCGGAATATGCCCATTCTTTATCGGTATAATTCCGGACCTCGAACCGAACGCCATACCACCTACTCAATTTTGAAATGATTTCTTCAAAATTCGCATCCTTGAAATATAAAATGCCATCTTTCCAGCCAAATTCTTTTATGGGATCAATTTCATTTTTTGTAAAGTTTCCGGTCTTTTTATGCATGGCAATCCCTTCTCCCGGATGGAGCAATATTCTTTCTTCAGCATCATTTTTCAAGGCAACCAGAACTTTTCCCGATTTCAAAGCCACCTTGTATTCATCTTCGTCTTTAAAGCAATTTACGTTGAACGAAGTCCCCAAAACATTTACATCCATGTGGTCCGTTTTTACAATAAAAGGCTTTAAACTGTCTTTTTTTACTTGAAAAAAAGCTTCTCCCTGCAGCTCGACAATTCTGCTCGATCCTTCAAATCTTTCGGGGAAATGAATTGAAGACTCGGCATTTAACCAAACAATGCTCTCGTCCGGCAGAGTTATTCTCATTTTTTGTCCTTGGGGAGTGGTTCTTTTATGGTGGGCGACGGACATTACCTCATGTTGCTCTTTCCTGTTTATCGAATGCCTCACACTAAAAGTCGCGGCAAGGATTACGACGATTGCCGCTGCTACGGCAAAAGAAATTTTGCGCAACCTATAAGGTTTTTGTAGTGACCGATCAATTTCAACAGGCGCCTGACCCGCGTTATCAAACGAGTCCACAATCCTTTTAAAAACCAGATCAGAATTTTTCACATCAAATCGGAAATTTGTCTTTGACCAAATCGCCTGATAATCCTTATATCGCTGTAAATGTTCTTCCGATTGATCAATCCAATCTTTGATTTCCATATCCTCCGCAGAGGTCGTTTTACCGAGTAACTGTTTGGCAATGAGACTAGCGTATTTGGTATCAATCATTTCAAAACATTATTTATGAATACAACTGCGGGAAAACAAAATTCCCTTACACGAGGATGAAAAAAAATGGTTTTTTTTTTGAATACCGGAAAAGAAAGCGATCGATGAAAGAAAATTATCGCATAAACAGATCACTAAAAATATATGCCCAGAAGTATACCGGATAAATTGGTACGGGATTTTATGTACTGCTTCAAATCCATCTCTTCGATATATGGCAAAAGTGTCTTTCTTAATTTTATTAAAGCTCTGCCCAATTGAACTTCAACGGTTTTGGGAGAGATTTCAAGCAATTCCGCTACCTCCTTATATTTTAGTCCGTCGATCCTGATCATGATAAATATCGTCTTACACCGGGGAGGTAATGCTTCAATAGCCGAAAATATTCTTTCTTTCAGCTCTTTGTTGCACAAATCAAACTCCGGATCATTCATAGCAGGGATCAACATGCTCTCTTCGGAATCATGTATCCTTAGGTGCATCAGCCTGTTACTTTGCAAATAGCTGAAACATTTATTTTTAACAGATGAGAATAAATAAGCCTCCAGCTTGGCAATTTCCGGCAGTCGAATTCTGTTGTTCCAAATTCCAACAAATACCGCTGAAACAACCTCTTCGGAAGCCTGATTGGATTTCAAATAGTAATGCGCGAGATTGAACATTTGCGGATAGAAATGGTCGAAAAAATTCTTGAATGCGAGTTGATCATCATCAATGGCTATTTTTTTGATTATCTCCTTCAGCTCTATATCTCCAGTTCCGGATGTCATTACAATAGATCATTAAAATTAAGAAACCAGCATTGACAGAAATGGTAAAATCTCTACTGATAAATAAAACACGGCAATTTAAGAATATTTCCTTTACCGTCCAGAACCGTCATGTTTTGCGTTTTGAAAAAACCGATGTCTGAAGAAGGCCGGCTCAAGATCAAAAACCGGTTTACCAAAACGGCTCATGGGAGGGCCAGGCGTTAAAATATTTGTCATCGCATCGACTAATTTCCGGTCTTCCAAAGTCGGAACATTTTATGCAGGGCCGGTTTGTGCCTGTGCCGCCGAGATTATTTCCATTAAAATTCGCACGCCCTATGACGCGAATGAACATGCGAACGTATCTCTATCCGCCTTTTAATTCTGTTTTCTAGAATTTCACATTTTCAAGTTTCACAACGATAGGGTTCGGCCATTTCCGGTCGTTGTAAATACGCTGGGCTCTCATGATATCCAGCTTCAATCCCTCCCCGGTTTGCATAGCGGATGGCGAGGCGTCTACGTCGGTTTGATATTCCAAAATACTTCCGCCATGACCAAGCACCGATACCTTTGTTTTGCCGGTTCCCTCAATAGATTTCAGTATGAACTCCTTTCTTTCCCCAAGCTTCCAATCCGCTTCTCCGGTTATGAACGCATACATCGCATGCCCGTCTTTCTTTTTCAAAAACCAGATGTTGTCTTCGCGAATGGTCGCCAGAGGTTCCACATCTTCCATCGACTCCCGATTGATGAACATCCATAGCGCCACTTCATTCAGAATCGCTTTTTGCTCGGGAGGCACATGACCTTCGGCATCGGGGCCGAAATTAAGGAGCAGGTTGCCTCCTTTGGCCCTGATCTCTATGACCATTTCTATTACTTTTCCGGCGGACTTATACACTTCGTTCGTCGGGCGGTATTGCCATTGTGCGCTACTTGTATAGCACGCTTCCCACGGCGACGGGATGGGTGTGTCGGGGAGGTTCTGTTCCGGGGTTTCAATGGCGCCCCGGGTCACCACCACATCCGGATTGATCTCCCAGCATACTTTGGCCAGTTCCGTTTTTCCATATTGCTCCGCACCGTCCAGAAAAACCACGTCGATTTTACCGTAATTGGTCATCAGTTCTTTCATTTGCTCCCTGATATAATCCAGCAGCTCTGGATTGTTGGAAGGCAATGTCGGCGCTCTTTTGCGACTGATCGGAATGCCCTGTTTGTTTATAAAATGAAAATCATCGGGTGAAAAATACAAGCCGATCGCCAGGCCTTCTTTTCTGAATGCTTCGACAATTTCGCCGGTGACATCTCTGCCAAACGGGGTGTTCATTATGTTGTAATCGGTGGTTTCGGTGTCGTACATGCAAAATCCGTTGTGGTGCTTGGTCGTAAATACCACGTATTTCATTCCTGCGGATTTTGCCATCTGCGCCCAGATTTCAGGGTCAAATCCGGATGGATCAAAGGTTTTGGGCAATTCGCGCTCATACCTTTTGATGTAGTCAGCGGATGCGCCGACCAATGAATGGCTGATCACCATACCCAATTGCACATCGTGGCTCCAATGGATAAACATACCGAAGCCCAAATCGGTGAACCATGCTTCCCTTTCCGGCTTGTTGAGGTTTAAAATTTCCTCCTGTGCAACGGCATTCCCCATCACAAGGATGCCGATCATGATCGTTAAAACTTTGTTTTTCATAATAGATATTTAATGACCCGTTAATTTTACAGCTTTGTTTTGATTTTTACCAGTCTTTCCGGTCTCGGCATCGACTTTGTCGAGAAATCGGTAAGCTTATCACGAAGCTCTGTAGCTTTTTGGGGCTTCAAATACCGCAAATCATTTGATTCGTTCTTGTCGCCCAGCCGTACCCCGAAACCTGTAGTGGCTGCTTTTTCACAGGAATCCTTAAAGAAGTCTTTTGAGCCGCTGATCTCCAGGATTTCGCCAGCAGGGTCAGCATCTCGCGGCGGCTGTTTGTTTTACCCGCAGCTTTATTGATGATCATAGCATTATTTTCAGTCAGCTTTCAGACGACCAGGTCAGCTTTATCCAATCCGGTGGATGCCTTGCGGGACGAATAAATTGCTTTTTTGATATTGAAACGGCTGAGCACGGCAATTAGAAGCAGTATAAATGCATTGTCCGGATCTATTTATTCCGAGGTTGATCCCAGAAACGATATGGATCATTTACACCGGTCATTTCCCTAAGGAGCAGGCTTTCCATCTCCTTCAGTTTTTTTGCATATTTTGGATCATCCGCCAGGTTCACCTGTTTTTTATTCGGCTTGTTTCCCGTTAATGCAATCACTTCGGGATTACGATGCTCCCTGAGCAACTCATCCGGATTTTTTTTCAAATTGAACAGTTGCGTTTCTCTGACCTGACCATCCATCATGTCGTATTTGATCAGCTTCCAGTTTCCTTGCTTCACACAGCGCATTCCGGGCTTGGTGCCACCGCAATATACCCCATATAATACATCGCGGATTTGATCTTTCTTCCCTTCCAATACAGGTCTGAAACTATACCCATCAGCGGTCCGGGGTTTCCGAATCCCAGCGAGGTCACACATGGTCGGAAGAACATCCATCAAATAAATGTTGCCTCTTGCCTTACTTCCTTTTTTGATGCCAGGACCTTTCGCAAGGAATGGAACCTGCCAGCTATGTTCATAGAGGTTCTGCTTACCCATCAAGCCATGTTTTCCGACTGCAATTCCGTGATCAGAAGTAAAAAAGATATAGGTGTTTTCCAATTCTCCCGTTTCTTTCAGTTTTTTGAGAACACGTCCTACCTGAATGTCAATATTCTCAATGCAGGCAAACTCTTTTCCTTTTTCATTGCGTACGGTTGCTTCATCCCGTTTTTCCATTACTCCCTGCACGCGATACTCATCCCTCAGCTTAGGATGTCCATGAAAAAACGGATGCTCGGGAAGCCAGTTTACGGGCAATTTCGGAGTCCTGACGTTCACAGTCTCCGGGGGGCCAGGATCAATTGCTCCGTACTTTTTCAGCAGTTCGGGTTTCCCGTGTCGGGCGTCATGAGGATGCGAAAAGCCCAGATAAATTAGGAACGGCTTATCACCGGGGTTTTCGATTCTATGCTGCAAATAATCAATTACGTGATCTGCATGCCACTTACTGCCTGCTTCATCCTCAGCGCTCCTGCAAGTCTTATCGAAACGTTGCTCAAAAAGCCGGTTAGCCCCATCGTAACTATTCCCCCATTTGCATGTTCGGAATGTTTCATAGCCGGCGCGTTTAAGTAAAGCGGGCATACTATAAAATGCAGGATCCTCTGTTGTAAGATTTGCAAAATGTTTTGCAGGCTCATGCATATATTCGTCAGGTTTCGTTCTTGTCGGCAGGCCTTTTGTCCTCCAAACATTGCGGCCTGTCATGATCATGGTGCGAGACGGCGTACAAACTGCCCCACTCCACGACCCCATATGGTGAGCTGCAGTAAAAGTAATTCCTTCTTTCGACAATTTATCGAGATTAGGGGTATCACATATTTTATCCCCATATGCGTCAAGCGTACTTGCATCCTGATCGTCGGCGATGATAAAAAGGATATTCGGTCTTCGGTTTAATTCTTGAGCAACACCGGAACGTTCCGGCAAAAACAACCCTCCAAAACCTGCAAGTGCGAGCACCAGCTTTCGCAAGTAACTATTCATAATTATGCTTTTAATTCAGGCTTTTATAACATTTCTTTTCAAGACAAACTTACCCGGCCGACCTTTACCCTCCTATTTTTCAAAACAAAAGGAAGTATCACTAAGGTGAGACGAAAGAAATTTAATGCGTTTGAGGGGTTAACTGCAAAGAAATGCTTGTTGTATCATGCATGTAAACAGCTAACTATAACCCGGTAAATTGGGCAGTTCTCGTGCCTTTTTCGAGGCCAAAAGCCCTGAAGAAAGTTGATTTTGATGAAGAGCCGCACGGTTTATCGAATGAAAAAACACCGAACGGGAGTTGTGAAGCATGTTTAAATCAAATCGAATTTTCTAATCATGCCCGTGTCGGATAACGGGAGGAAGCCGCGTCCTATTTACAATTATCAATCAAAGGCTAAAATGCGGACATAACTGTCAAAACCTTTTTTGACCGGAAAACTCCATCGCATCGCCCTTACCAAATCCATAACTAATTCCAACGGTCACAAATCTACCCCTCCGGTGATAATTGTATAAATGGAAACCGGGCTGCTCCGTTTCACTTTCTGTCATCCTCGAGGCAAAAACATCTCTGACACTAAGATTTATAATCGTTTTACCCTTCATCAGTTTTTTTCTCAACCCTACATCGGCAAAAAAGTTTCCGGATCTTACCGACTGAATTGTTCGTACTTTTGACCAATAAAATCCCGTAATTTCAAAGTCAAACTGAGCGGGCAATTTCATTTTTGTGTTTAAGGTGGAAGACCATTGAGATGAATTGAAATCAAACGATGACGACTCCCTGGTGCCCTTTCTGTTGAAATAATTATAATTGAAATCTCCGTTAAACGTCAGCCAGTCAACCGGACTGTATTTGGCGTTAAACTCGATGCCCGTCGACCGGTTTGTACCGATGTTTTCGGGTCTTGTAATGCTCACGTTGTTTTCAACCTGTGTAATTCGTTCGATAACGTCCGTCGTAAATAAATGATATAAACCGACATTAAAGGAAATTTTGTTGAGGTTATAAATTGCCGTGAGCTCATAGGAGTCACTAAACTCAGGAAGCAATTCCGGATTTCCCGTACGAATAACAAAATTGTTTCTAATGTTGAAAAACGGATTTAAATCCCACATTCGGGGCCTAAAGATCCTTTTTGAGAATCCCGCCTGCAAGGAAAGATAATCGGTGAATTTATAAGAGGTATGAATCGTAGGAAACAAATTGGAATAGTTTTGCTCATTCGATTCATCGGTTTCCTCGAGTACCGTATTCAAATCCGTATGCTCGATTCGAAGCCCTAACTTCACGCCCCAGTTGTCATTTTCAAAGGCTCCCGTACCGTAAATGCCCAGCACTTTTTGGTTAAAATCGAAAACATTCGTCAAACCGGGAATTATTTCCCATTCGCCGTCCACCAGATCTTCTACGGAATAATCGTTGGAAACATCGGAGATCACATATTGCGAACCGGCTTCCAGCGTATAGTTATCCGTTATCGGATCGGTATAATCCAATTTGAACGTATGCGTGGCATTTACAAAATCGGTCCGCGTTTGCTGTGATGTCCGGTTCGGAATGCCTTCAATTGGAATGTTTGTGTACGAAGAATTTTGATCTTTTCCGAAGAAATGTCCCTGTGCGCTGAATAGCAACGTATGATCCTTGTGGTCTTTGAAATCCTTTTTATACTGAAAGTCATACTGATATTTTGGATTCGTAGCTTCGGTCTCTTCTTTTCTATTCCATGAAGATTCCCTGTTTTCATTAAAGTCATGCGCGAGAAAATCATTATCGGCATACTCCTTCTCAAGTTCGTAGGCAAAGTTTCCCGTCAACGAGACTACATTGTATTTGTTGATATGATAGTCAGCACCGAGGATCAGGTTAAAGAACGTTTCATTTTTTTCATGATCTCCTTTGCTGCTCAAGGTCGAATTATTGATCAGATCTTCGTTTCGTGTTTCGGTTTTTCCGGGAAAGGTTCTGTGTCCAAATCCAATCTGTGAAAATAGGTTGAATTTTTCCGTTCTGCGATTCATACTCAATCCAAGGCTGTGGTTATTTGGATATCCGCCATTTAGGGTGACCGATCCGTTTATCCCTTTTTTCTCCTCTTTCTTCATCACGATGTTGATGATCCCGGATGTGCCTTCCGCTTCATATTTTGCCGAAGGGTTGGTGATCACTTCTATTTTTTCCAGCATTTCGGCGGTAATGGTTCCCAAAGCGCCCTGGTCCGCAGCTAAAACCGATGGTTTCCCATTAATTAAAACCTGTACCCCTGTACTCCCGCGAAGACTAATAACGCCTTCAATGCTTACCTGGACAGAGGGCACATTGTTTAACACTTCCAAAGCACTCATCCCCGTGCTGCTCAAATCTTTACCAACGTTAAAAACGCGTTTATCGAGTTTGAATTCAGTCCTGGATTTTTCCGCCCGGACAACAATTTCCTCCAGCGTACTCGTATTTTCAGATAATGAGACCGTCCCCAGATCGAGTGTGCCGTTCTGAATCTGAAAATCTCTGATGGTTTTGGTCACAAATCCGATGAAACTGATTTCAATATAAAATTCGGTAGCGTCGGTCATCACCTCAAACGTTCCATCCAATGAGGTCGTAGTTCCGGTAATTGGCTTCTGTTCTTTTGGATCTCCGATCATAACCGTTGCAAATTCCACCGGTTGCCCGTTTTCACCCACAATAACCTTCCCCTGAATCTTAATCCCGGAACTTTGGGCATGAACCACATGATAGCTGAAACCGATCAATAAGACTGTAATAAGTTGAATCGTTACAAATTTCATAGATAAACCTCATGATTATATGATGGCGCTAAGGAAACGTGTTTTTGAAAGAAGAAAAAATTAAATCTTTGAACAACTAAAACTAAAGGTCAAACTACATAATTTATGTTGAAAGGTTTGCCTGAGCAGTTGATCCTACCGAATGTGTAATTAAGCGACTTCTTTTTTTAACTCATCGTTCAAGTATTATTTTTGATCAATGGCTCCATTGTTTAAAAACATTTCCATCTCTTTAAAGGAGTTTATTTTTCAAATACTTTTGTTTTTGCTGGTATTTGTTTTCTATTCCTTTGACAAACACACCCAACACATTGAAGAATATCAGGTTGTTTTTTTTCTCAACTACGTTTTTTGGACATTGATCATAAATTATGTGTTATTGCCACATTTTTATTTCAAAAAAAGACATCTTCTTTTCTTTATTTCGTTGGTATTGATTATTTCGGCGGTGATTCTTGTCGAAGAGTTGATCCTGGAAAAAATATACTTCCCGGACACCAAACGAGCGCATGAATTCCCCGGGGTATTTTTTAGCTTATTGGAGGTATTGCCGGTCATTGTCATTCTTTCGGGATTTAAGTTTGCCTGGGATGCCTTGGGCAAGCAACGCCAGGTTGACGAATTGAAAACTTATATACGGGAAAGTGAAATGCAGTTTTTAAAATCGCAAATCAACCCGCATTTTCTTTTTAACAATTTAAATAATCTATACGCATACGCGATCGAAAAATCTCCGAAAACGCCTAAAATCATATTGGAATTGAGCGGGGTGTTGCGATATATGCTCTACGATTGCAGAGCGCAATTCGTCCTCCTGTCAAAAGAAATTGAACAACTGGAGAATTTTACGAAGCTGAATCAACTGCAAATTGAACACCGCGGCACGGTAAAGTTCCGGGCAAACAAAATCCGGTCTGCTTATAAAATCGCTCCCTTAATCTTGATTGTGTTTATCGAAAACGCTTTCAAGCACAGTCAGAAAGGACAATCCAGCAATATTTTAATTGACATCGAATTTAATGTGTCCGAAGAAGGAAAGCTTACTTTTGTTTGTAAGAATAATTTTCATCCCAATTCCAACTCAACAAGCGACGCTTCAAAAAGAATTGGATTAAACAATGTAAAAAAAAGATTGCAATTGCTATATCCCAATGCCCATCAGTTAAATATTCGGGAATCCGAAGACAAATTTGAAGTATATTTATCCATACAGTTAGAAAAGGCGCATCAAACATGAATTGCATCATTATAGAAGATCAACCTCCCGCCCAGCGTATTTTAAAAAAATACATTGATGATTATGCCCCGTTGCAGCTTTTGGGCACTTTTTCTGATGCTACTCTGGCCATGGAGTATCTAAAAACCGAACGTATCGACTTGATTTTTTTGGATATACACCTACCCAAATTATCCGGGATGGACTTTATTAAGGCGCTTACAAATCCTCCGCATGTAATATTGACCACGGCCTATTCGGAATATGCGCTGGAGAGCTATGAATATGATGTTGTTGACTATTTGTTAAAACCGTTTTCATTTCAGCGGTTTATAAAAGCCGTCTTAAAAGTGCCTTCGAATAACCCCAAACAATATAAATCAGGTGATTCAAGCCAGGAAAGCAGAGGGGAATTATTCATCAAATCCGGTTATGAATATGTAAAAATTAAAATTTCGGATATTCTGTATATCCAGTCGGATACGGATTATACGGAAATATATACTTCAGCGATGAAGTATGTATCGTCCGAACCGCTTCATTACTGGCGCGATAAATTAAACAACAGTCAATTTGTAAGAGTGCATAAATCTTATATCGTCAATGTTTCAAAAATTGTAAAAATTGCGGGCAACCGGATTCATTTGTCCGAGCAAATCATTATTCCGATCGGCAGAACGTTTAAGGACAATTTTAGAATGCGATTTATGGATAAATAACAGGTTGATCGGAGCAATCAAAGGTACTGACCGTGATCAAGTTTAATTTTCAAAGGTCAGCCCCCACGGTTCATTGAATAATAAAACACCGAAAGAGGCATACGAAGCATGATTAAATCAGTATACCTCGAATATTTTCCGTCTCCGGCGTAGGGTAAAAGCGCATTCATCCGGTATAAATCCAAAAATGATATCCGTGAAACACCTGGCAAGAAGTCTCTCCGGGCTGATCTGTTCCTCCATATTTGCAAACACAAATGCGCACCCATATGGAATTGTGAAAAGTGAGGGCCCGGTACTTAAACCGGGCGCCTGTGGAATACAAAACAAAGGCAAACTACTTAAGGACAGGCCGGTAAAGACAGTTTCAGGAACCTCCTGTTACAACAGGCAGTTTTATTACATAACTAAAAATCAGTATACCTAATGAATTCAACCGGAAAATCGCATTTGCTCTATCTGTTCGTATTCCTGTTGATTTTCTCTTCATGCAGGGAAGATGAGATCGTCGAGCCAAAACCTCAAATCAACGAAATCAATGAATTTATCTGGAAAAACATGAGCGAGTACTATCTCTGGGAGAAACATTTGCCCGGTAATATCGACCGGTCAACAGAGAACGACTCAAAGCTTTACTTTGAAAAATTACTCTACAAACCGACGGACAAATGGTCTTTTATCACCGATAATTACGATGCTTTGATGAACCTGTTGAAAGGTGTGGAAAAATCCTTTGGCCATCATTTCAAATTGTTTGTCCTGCAAAATTCAACGGATGTAGTTGGTGTTGTAAAGTATGTAATCCCGGATTCTCCGGCTGATGAAAAAGGAATTAAAAGAGGCGATGTTTTCTTTAAAGTCAATGGACAAACGATGAATACGGCCAATTATCGTGGCCTTTTGTTTGATCGCGACTCCTATACCCTTTCTTTTGGGAAATTTGATGAAAGCGGGCGGATTACTCCGACTGAAGATAAAACGCTGATCTCCGGGATCATTTCCGAAAACCCGATCCACATTCGCAAAACCATTGATATCGAGGGAAACAGGATAGGCTATTTATCTTATAACCAGTTTATCGCAGATTACAACGACGAACTGGTAAATGCCTTTAAACAGTTTAAAAATGATGGTATTACAGACCTGGTCTTAGACTTAAGATATAACCCGGGAGGCTCGATTCATACGGCTGTTTTATTGTCAAGTATGATTGCCCCGGCGGCGGCAGTTCAAAACGGGGAAATTTTCATAAAAATGATTTGGAATGATAAAATCAATGATTACTTCCTGAAAGAAGAGGGTGAAAACTCGGACAACCTGGTTGCGAGGTTTATACAGCCGGAAGTAAACCTTGATCTGCAAAAGGTTTATATTCTAATTACTTCCAACTCGGCTTCCGCCAGTGAACTGGTGATTAATTGCCTGGATCCGTATATGGAAGTAATTCTTGTCGGGCCGGAAAACACAACAGGAAAATATGTCGGCTCCATCACCATTCAGGATAAAGATGCGAATCACAATTGGGCCTTGCAACCCATTGTGTTGAAAACGGTCAACGCCAGCGGTATTTCCGATTATGACAGAGGCCTTGCTCCACATTTTACTATTGATGATGATTTTAATGCCGGCCTCGGAACTATCAAAGAAGATATGCTTGCAAAATCGGTTGAGTTAATTACTGGAAAATCCATTTCCGGGCAAGCCAGAACTTCCAAAGATAAATGGCCGGAATTGGGCCCTTCGATAGCAAATCAATACATCATTCAAAAACAAAAAATGTTTTTGGAATAAAAGCAATTCGGCTCATCACCGCCAGGCGCTCCCGAATTATTGAAATGAAATTGTTTAGCCCCTTCGTGGCAGCGGTCACACCTGTTAAAAATCTATCTGCCATTTGATCGAGGTAGCAAACCCCATCGCCTCTATATCAATAAAATCGAACCCAAGCTTCCCCGTGTCCGGATCAAACGATGGGAAAACCTGCTTTCTCTTTACATTTTTCTGGTTGTATACATTGATAAATGAAAGACCGATTTTGCTCTTACTCCTGCCAATTTTAAAGTGATACAAAAAAGATATGTCAAGTCGATGCATCGGAGCCAATTTACTTGAAATTAATTCTCCGGTCGTCTGATCATCCAGCACAAGAGGCTTGTAATAAGGCAAACCGGAACCAAAAACCCATGTCGAAGAAGTTTCCCAATGTCCCATTTTTATTGCATTAAATATGTTAATCTCATGGCGCTGGTCAAATGGAGATTTTAATTCCTTCCCGTTATTGATCCCATCAAAAATACTATTGGATTTGCTCAGTGAGTAGCTGATCCAGCCGGTATGTTTCTTCCCGGTGCTCTTAATTAATACATCCACCCCGGCCGTTTCACCTGATGCCATATGATAAAAGTTTCTTAAAGTTCTCAAATTCAGCGAATTATCTCCCTCAACATCCACCAGGTTATAAGGCAGGGAAAAGATACTCCCGGAAGTATTCTTTTTATAAACCTCCACATCAATCGTATAATTGTTTTTCTGATAAGTGAGTCCAATGCTGAACTGTTCCGAATTTACGGTTGGCACGTTATTCTTTTCGGCGAGAATCCAATATCCATCCGACGGATTTCTGTCCAGAGGCTCTACATAATTTAAAAATTGATGGTATTTCCCAAGCGCTCCCTTAACTGTTAAATCCTCAAAAATATCATAACTGACCGATAATCTGGGTTCCGGATAAAATTTGCCGGTCCGGTCATAGTAGCTGTTGCGCAGGCCATAGACAATTTTCCATCTGAGCATCGGATGAAATGTGTGTTGGACATAAATTCCACTGACAAGTGCGTTACTCGATTTATATCCTTCTATAAGATTGGTTGAATCAATTTTGTACACAGAATTAAACGCACCAAATTCCAGTGAATTTTTGTTGTTCATCTTCACTTCATTGTCGTATTGAATGGAGAAATCTACCAGTCCGTATTTCCCCGAGTTTTCCACGTTATAAGCGTTGTATGCGCTATACGCATTCAGGTCGTCAATACTGAATGACGAGAGTAAATCATTGCTGTTTACGCTTTCGATAAGGTCAGTTTGTACGGACTGTTGCACTGAAAAGGAATTGCTGTAATCTTTGAATAATCTCGAAACTCCGATCACCGTATTCGAAAAGAACTTTTTATTCCAGTACCTCCCCCACCGCACACCTGTTCCGGAATTTCCCCACTGATCCTTTGTCGTTTGCTTTTCTACATAAGCAATCTCATAGCCATCTATCTGAGCAATCGTATAATTGGCCTTTTTCTGATCCTTCCCATGATAAAAACTAAAAGAAACAATATCCTTCTCCGTAGAAAGTAAGTTTAGTTTGGAATATACATCGGAAAAATGGTACACCGGAGAGGTGGAGTTTACATCATTTCCGTAATGTGTTGAGACAAGGATAACCCCGGTTTCGCTATTACCTCCCAGTTCTACACTTTCGTTAATCGGATGGAAGCCCGAGACATTATTGATGATCTTCTTAAATAGCGGCGTTTGCATTACGTCCGTATAGGACCTTCTTACGGCAAAAAAGACGGAGCCGGTTTTAAAAACCGGGGCCGAAGCTGCCAGATTGGCATTTAACATGTTAATACTGAATGTCCCCGAGGGTCTGGTCTTATTTCCGGATTTTCCGAAAATATCAATGATGGATGAAGCTCTCCCTCCGAGGCGCGCGTCAAACGCTCCTTTATGTATTTGGATATCCTTTATAGCATTTGCATTCAACGAACTGAGCGTCCCATAGATATGATCCTGCTGGTAGATTGCAAAGCCATCGAGTCGTATCAGATTCTGGGAAGAAGGACTGGCTCGCACCAGTAAGCCTGAAGATGTCTCATCCGTACTTAAAATGCCGGGTAACATCTGCAAATTTCTCATGATATCATTTTCCCCGAGATTTGAAAGGTTATCCAATTTGTTGGGATCAATGGAAGCATGCCCGGCCTGCTTGTTGATTTTGAAATACGGTTGATGGGAATCAAATACCGTTACCCCATTAAGTATTTCGGTCTTTGTTTCCAATCCGATTTCAAGGATGGAATCGGATTTTATACTACCCACAAAAACACTTTTCTCTTTATAACCAATATGCTGCACGGATAACCAGGAAGAGTCCACAGGAACGTTATCAAATGTGAACCAACCATCCGTATTGGTGATGGTCACCTGATTGTTAAGGCTGACAAGAGCATTCGGAAGGGTTTCGCCGTATTCACTATCTTTGACAATGCCGCTAAACGAATCATGCGATTTCTTCTTGTGAATCATATAAATACCATCGATGATTTGAAAGTTAAATCCCGCAACCATTAAAGTTTGCTCCAAATAATCCTGAATGTTGTATGTGTGAACATCTGTTTCGATGAATATTTCTTTTGCAAGTTTATGATCGTAGGCAAATTTATACCCATATTCATCTTCCAGGCGGGTTAAGACGGCGTGCAGGTTTTCTCTTGATTCTTTTGCCTGAGGTTTTATATAATTATCCTGGCTTATCCCCCGGAAAGAGATAAAATAAAAAAGGCCGTAAAAAGCTATTCTCAAAAATAACTTCGTGTCAATTTTCCAATAAGACAACCTTATCTTTCTTACTATAAGAATATTCAATGTCCATTGGAATAAAAACCAGTTGAAGCGCCGTGTTAAGATCGTCGTTGTAAAAATGTCCCGAATACTCCCTGTCATAAATACCTTTAACTCCCTTTGCAACTTTAATTTCAATATCAAACTGTTGCTCCAGTTCTGTCAAAACCGAACCGAACTTTACTCCTACAAAGTGAAAGTGTCCATTCCTCCAGCCCGCCAGTTTTTCATAATCAAGTTGGACAGGTACCTCCAGACTGTCTGTCTCAAGATTAGACGTTGTCCATCCCCGCGTTAGAATTTGTCGCTTTCCACCAGGTGCCTTTACCGCAACCTTTCCGGATAAGCAATCTACCGTATACCATCCATTTCTGCTCTTAACGTTGAACTTTGTCCCCAGTACTTCAGTGGTATATCCCCCTTTGCTCACAACTCGAAACCTGCTTCCTTGTACCACCTCAAAAAATGCTTCTCCTTCCAAATAAACTTCCCGCTCCCGCGCCCAATCACCTGCTTTGTACTCAAGCCTGGAGGCCGCATTTAATGTCACCCGAGAGCTGTCGGGCAGAAAAAATGATCGATGTTCCGATTTTTTTGTCAACGCTACGGTCAGCTCATTTTTAGTGTGAAAATACCGCACAAAAAATATGCTAAAAAATACGACCGATGCCGCAGCCATCCATTTCCAGACGCGAAAATCCGATTTTCTGATTTTCGTTCCCGATTCGGCTTCTTTTTCTGCCCAAATGGATTTTTCGAATACGGTATTTCTGAATTCTTCGGAATTCGATATTTGAGGGATTTCCAGTTCATCGAAACCGTTGAAAATATCGAATATACCTTCAAGCTCACCTTGCTCAAAGTGTGCTATTTCCTCAGCGCTAAGCTCTTCTTTCGACAGGCCCTCTTCGATGATTTTGTTTATAATCTCTTTTTTAGACATAACGGTTCTTTTGTTTATGTTCTAAAATCAGTACAATTCGTGATTTCAATTCGGATTTCTTTCTTTTATTACATGGAATCCATGAGATAATTACACAAATTGTTTCGCTCAAATGACTTAAGCCAAGGTTTTGATGCCATTTCCAAATCAGACTCTATATAAATCAAACTCCTAAAAACTTCATATTTCCGGTTTCAATTGCTCTGCTATGTATAAACCGAACGATAAATAATAAACCCTATACTTCGACCTGTTTTTTTATACTTCCAAAAGGAAACCGGCAGGACCGGAACAAACTCAGGGCACATACTTCTATGGGCACCAGCAAACTATAAAAATATAAACACACAAAACAGGCCATGCCCGAGATAATTATTGAGACACACAAGATAATGATGATCAACGGCATATGGTGAGGTTTCTGCAAATTTTAAACAGACGAATGAAATGTCGGTCGCATTCGGGATATTCCATCTCTAAATTTTATAATGAATGGATTTCCTCAACAAGCTCAAGGCCAATTGCATTCTTTTTTCCACGGTTTTTTGTGAGATATTTAAGATATCCGCTATTTCCCTGTATTTAAATCCCTCGATCCTGTTGAGCAGAAAGACTTCCTGACTTCCGGCCGGAAGACTGGCTATGGCAAGATCCAATCTTTGTTTAAACTCCTTTTCCTCGATGGAATAACTTGCAGGTTCGGAAAATGCTTTTCCCGGGAGGTCGTTTATGACATGTTGATTGACCTTATCTTTTCGATATTGATCGATCAGTAAATTGGAAACGAGCCGGTAAAGTAAGCTCCTGTTTGAATCGAAACGAAATTCTTTTCGTTTTTTCCAAAGCGTCGTAAAGGCTTCCTGAACCACGTCTTTGGCTTTTTCCATATCTCCAATGCGAAAAAAAGCATATTTTACAAGGTCGGCGTGCGTGCTGTCAAACAAAGCCACAAAACTGCTTTCGTCAATCATTATTTCAATATTAACACTAAAAGATCCAATGGTCTGTAACTTTGGGCAATCAAAAATACATCCGCTGACTTTTTAACATGAGAAAAGAGGCCCGCATCCAAATTGGAGGAAGCCTCTTAACCAGCCCATAACCTAAGTTAAATTGAATCACCCTTAACCCTTAGTTCACTATCAGCATTTGGAGTTTAAATTTTATGAGAAATCTAGGATTCAGACTTCGTAGTTATCTCTTTGACCTTTGAAAGGTCCGACTTGTCTTTTTCCTTTCCGGCTGCAACCCGAACAAAGTATTTGGTCTTAGCATCCAAACCTGAAACGGTTATGCTTGTTCCGGTAATCTGCTTTTGTTTATAACCGGAAACATAAGTTTTGAAATCCTTTTCTTTTGATACATCGACGTAATACTTTGTAGCTGTCGCTACTTTTCCCCAGCTTATTTTAAAGCTGGTTTGCTTAACATCCGTGGCGTCCTTAAGCACCGGCACCGTAAGTTTCGGATTCGGATCGTCGTCGTCTTTTTCACAAGAACTGATAGAAACCAAGATCAAAATTGAAACCGGAATTAATAATATATTATACTTTATCTTTTTCATGATATTGTTTTATTTGATTGTTAAAAGAAATTACCTGCTGAATGATCCTTAAGGTTAATCTGGCGCTCCATTTTAGTTGGTCCTGACCTCCAGTGTATCGGAATAATCAGACTCCTGATGATCTGCTGCTGCTTTTATTCTTAAAAAATATATGGTGTTTGCCTCAAGTTCCTTGAACTTGATATAGTTGTTTCTGGTCAATGATCTCCGCACATGAAATTGTGTGAAATCCTTGTCATAGCACATGTCCAGGAAATACTTATCCGCACCGGATACACCATTCCATCGAACCTCAAAAGAAGTGGAGGTAATGTTGAACGGCTTTTCAAATACCGGGGCCTGTAGCTTCAATGTACGGACCGATTTAACTGCGGAATACCCGGATTTAACCTCTCCGTTTACCGCTTTCAACCTAAAGTAGTATGTCGTATTTGGCGTCAAATTCTTGATTTTGTAACTCATGGCGGAGGTGCTGCCATCCGGGGGCAGAACGCTTTTCTCTTTCAGCACATACGAATCAAAATCCTCATCATCCGAAACATCCAATAGATATGATTTGGCGTTTGCCACCTGATCCCATTCGATTTTAAATCCCGCAGATCCGACATCCGAAGCTTCCTTTAATTTCGGATCCGGAATGGATTTAAGCGGGATATCTTCCTCCTGACAAGAGCTCAGAACCACGATTATGATATAAAAAAATATTTGTTTCATATTTTATTTGTTATGATTGATATGCATCTTTTCCCGAATCTTATCCATTAACCGAACGGCCGGGATAATACCCTACCCCGATCTGAAAAAAAATTCTAAAAATGTGATATGGGACTACTTTGAGAGGAGGTGCATGGAATCAATCTGAAAAATCCATGGAATTTCTTCCGCCACGGCGTGCAGACGCCCTCCGGGCCGATAAAGCATAAAACACTCAAAAATCAGGTATTAGGATCGGTTTATTTATCCCGATTTATTCCCAATAAATCATTTTCCAAAGCATAATATATCTGTAAAAGGGGAATCATAAGCAAATATGCACCGGGATAACCGCGATCATTACCTTTATTGATTCCTCAAATTTGAGGAACAAAAAAAATGCGTGCCCCCATGAAAAGGTTCCTTTTTTGAGCAGAAAAGTAATGACCGGCCCTTCGGGCAAAGAATTATAATTTTCCGGGTTCGTATTGAACAATTATTTCCAAAGCGTCTTTTTCCTTTAATTTCAAGCTTTTAAACGATAGATGAATGTTTCCATCCGAGCTTAACCAATTTGATTTTATTTCCTTTCCATTCCTTTTTGCAGATACTTCCTTGATTTTATCATGTTCCGTACCCAAAGATATTTTCGCAAGTGCCAATTCTCCATATTCGACTTTAATCTGCGCGTACTGTCCGCTTCCATTCCTTGTTTGTGTATAATTTCCCCAGGCTCTGGCAGTTGTAAAAAACGAGACATGATCCTTGGGCTTCCATACAGGATTAAAGCCAATAGCTTCCTGTGGCCCATCATAGCTAAATCCCTGGAGTGCTAATAAAACTGACCAACTACTCATAGCCCGGCTATAAAACTTGCCGCATTCATCATCGCCAAATGGATTGCCGCTATAACCAAAATTCCCCCAGGCTCCTCCATAGCCAACTTTTAAATCACCCCTGTAACGATCAGATATCGCTTTTGCGATAGTCAATCCCTCGTTTATCAAGCCGCTTTCAATCATGGTTGCCGCTGCGGCATATTCAAATCCTGACATCACCTCATCGGCATAGGAGGTATGTGGCTTTGGTCTTCCGCCTTTGGGCCAGGTAATCATCAATAAACCTGCTTCGTCCGTTTTCACAAATTCTCTGGGGGTTTGCTTTAAGCCCACAAAATTCGCTTTAAAATTGTACTTGAACACCGATTCCATGGTTTTGCGTTCGATGTTTCCGGGGTACAATTTCCCCAACCTTAGCTGATTAGCCCACCATTGCCCAAGGAGCTGGTCTGTAGCACATCCTGTAAGGAAATCGGCTCTTGGCACTGAATCGGGGATCTGGATAAAATACTCACCGTTCCAAAGTGTGTTTAAATGAGAATCAATTGCTTTTTTGCTCAAAGCCGTAAAGTAGTCGGCTCTTTCGTTTTCGTTTTGTAAACGTGCCATTTGCGCAGAAGCTTCCAGGGCGGCGGCATATAACGAACCATGCCATGCCGAGTTGCCTCCTAACCTGCTGTCGAGTGTATTATGTTTTGCTCCTTCAAGTATGCCATCCTTATTAGGATCCCAGGTTTTCACGATGAAATCCATGGCTTTTACTGCGTTGGAATAGTTTTCATTCAGCCAACTATCATCCGTGCTTGTTAAATGCTCTCTGTACACCTGAAGAATTTCCCCGCATTGACCGTCAAATGCCTCATGACCATTGGGATGCCTGTAGGGTATCATTCCGTCATCTTTCATAAATGAAAAGGATTGCTCACGCATTTTACGCCCGATTTCAGGATACAAGCGGGCATTTGCCTGTGCGTAGTGCCAAACGTGTGTACAATTTCCGGAGCATGCTCCACCAATTGGCGATATCCCTTCCCAACCCCCGATGTATCCATCTTTGTCCCAGAACATCGTATTTGTTTTTAGAATCGATGTTTGAGCTGAAATCCTGTCCTTTAGCCAATGTGGGAAGTTCGTTTTGTAAAATGATTCGTGGTAAAGTTTTGTTTGTGTTTCCAGCTTTTCAAAATTATCCCGAAGGTATTGGGCTACATCAGCAGCATTTCTCCACCAGTTGTCGTACATGTTGCCCGAGCCTCCCCACTTTCCTCGTCCCCACGAGTTTTTGGAGTAGCTTCCGCGGTCGCCGTTCGGAAAGTGCCACGCCAAATAAAATGTTATGGTACGGGATGCTCCTGCTTTTAGTGAAAAAGATTTTGAGATCGCCGCATTCACTGTTTCACCCTCTGCCGATGGCTGTGTTTTTTCAACTTCAACCGGTGAAGAATTGGTAAATGCATGGTGTAACTTACTCAAATCTTCCCAGTTTGCCGTGGCATCGCAAGCTTCACCGATCATGCCTATGACCATATCGCCAAATCCTCTATGGTCATCCGGTTTTAAACTTGAAAGGTGTACATAGGTTTCTCCTTTCTCGTGATGCACCTCGTTTACATTCTTTCCGTATCCGGCAAAGTTATTTCCTTCAACAGCATTCAGATTTATGAATTCTGTGTCATTTACAAAAAACTCTCTCGACGAATTTTTACCACCATGTTTATTTATAACCTGATAACCAACTGCATTTTGCTGCGTGTAAAGGAAACTGACATCCACTGTTTTGTCCGTGGGATTATGTGCTTTCAATTTGAAAATAGCGCAGGGTATTGCCGAGTTTTTCAAATCCATAGGGACAAAGGGATTATACGCTTCCATAGATACTTCCACAGGAATTTCATCATCTGTAAAACGTAGCCAGGCAAAAGGGTATTCGCCCTGGAACGTAAGCTCGTCCATTGCCTGAAACGGCCCCACCTGATTCGTTTGCAAAACGCGGCTTAGAGGTTTGTTATTTCCATCTTTTACCTTGACAGCAAAAAAACTGTTTGGGATAAAGGCAAGATCATTATTATTGAATATCTTCCAGTGTTTCAGGTTACCGGTTCCATCGAGGATCAGGTGACCTCCCCCGAAAGCTCCAATGGGAAATTCAATAGCTTCAAGGTACTTCCCTGAGTAGGTATGACGTTCACCTGGTGAAAATAATTCAGGTGCGTTCAATAGTTGCTTCTGCCTTTCATGACGTTGTCGTTCCAGATTCGGATCGATCATCTCATCGCTCAAATACTCCGTGTTACCGATTTCCTCTTTTGCCGTATCCTGAGCATAAGAAACTGTAGCAAAAAGGACCAAAATGAAGCTAAAAAATAGTTTATTCATCTTTATCATTTTTATTTATTCCAAAGTTAACAATAAGACCGATATATTCTTTTAAACAAATGATTATCAGCATGATATGAATAAGCCTTTTGCTATTCCCGATTTTCATTCTTTTTGTTAAGGACAAACAAGCACTCCACCGGATAATGATCCGACAAACGAGATGTCTCGTTTTTATTCAATATTGCCGCATTCGTACATTTTTCTGCCAAAGAATAAGAAGCCAAAATAAAATCGATACGAACACTGTTTTTCCGTAATCTTTCTTCATCTTCTTTATTTTTAGCAAAAACAAGTGTAGGACTGGTCCGACGATCACTTCCTTCGTTTACATACCTGGCACAAACATCGTAAAGCCCGGCCCCCATGAATTTTGAGATGGTTGAAAAACACAACATCCCATTTCTCAGGTTTTCAATGTGTTCATGCTTTTTTTCGCTTTCCCTGCGTTTTTCCAACAGGCTTGCATTACCATTGTACCAATCATAGTCCACAGGGGATAAAGCATTAAAATCACCACAGACGATAATATCCTTGTCATGCTGAAGGAGCTGGCGCTTCTTTATTCTCGACAGCAAAATATCTGCCTCTTCGTCTCTCTTTTTCCAGCTAAATGGCGACAGATGTATAACAAAAACCTCGACGCCTTTAATTTCGCAATGCAATGCGCCGTGATGCATCCCTTCCAGTATTTTTTCTTTTACGATGATCGGGTACCTGGATGTTATGCCAACAGAATAGCCCGTTTTTTTCAAAAGTACACTGTGCTCATGTCCCCAGGCCCCGGCATCTTTTGCAAGCTTTTCTTCCGTATAAGCGCATAATTCCTGAAGAGCAACAATATCAGGCTTTCTCGCATCCATCCAACCGATCAGCTTACTGCGACGGAGTGAATCTTTACCCCATTCATAACCATTCCAAATGTTGTACGATACTACTTTTAGCTTATAGGGCTGGCTATATGATGTCCCGTGCGAAACGACTAATAGTACAACGATGAGCATTTTTTTAATAGTGTGTCCAACAAGTAATTTCATAGGATTAGTTCTCATTTATACTGAAAAACCGTAAAGACAGCGGCGTGATCCGACGGAAACATTATTGGATGGTAATCAATCACTTTAGATTCAATAGGTTTAACAGCTCCCTTATAGTAGATGTAATCAATCCGATCTCTTAAACCATATTTGATCGATGAAGTAGCAGCACGAGGCGTCCATGTTAAACCGGGATCTAGCAATGGATCAATATTTAATTGCCTGAAACTATCTACAAACCCTGCATCTTGCATTTCTTTACTAACAGGCCATTTTACGGTATAACCGTAATGGATTTGTCTTGTCTTTTCCGTCCAATCCAGATGAGAACCGCAATTAAAATCGCCCAGCATAATTACGGGAGTTTGATCGGTATTACTCAAGAGAGGTTCAATTTCTTTTAATATTTCGCTAATCTCCAAATGCCTTGTCTCTTTTTCCGCTTTAATGAGTTCGTAAGAAGTCATTTTTGCTTCGACCACATTTTTGCCATAATCGGGCAGGTAATGAAGCCAGGTGTCTATAACGACGATTTGTCTATCATTACCTAAATCTATTAAAGCTCCACCCGAATTAAATGGACGAAATACTTTAATGGTTTCTTTTATAGGGAATCGACTCATAATGCTCAGGTTAGAGCTAATAAGATAAAAATGGTATTCCAAGGAGTCGGCAATTATTTCTCCGGAACCATATGTTTCGATCAAACCTACAATATCGGGTTGTGCCCGTCTCATGGTTTCAATAACTCTTTTTACACCGACATGCTTCCCATATCGCCTCCCTCCATGCCATATATTCCACACCATTACACGTAACGGTGCTACTGCTTCTTCCTGCTCTTGTGCCGTTTTGAATCGATTATAATCATGCAAAAGATCTTTGGGACCGATCGCTTTGTTTCGGAGGGTTGCCTCGTCGATAAATCCGTTGAATGCAGTCCACTGTCCCGAAGAACCATATTCCCAGTATTCATCGGTTCCACCTATAACCGTACGGTTTTTATTTACCAAACTTCCCAGGTCCGGAGTATTATAGATGGCTACATTTTTTCCATCAAAATAAAACCAGACTTCGCCTTTTTTCCTATTCAGACAAAACGCTAACTGGTGCCATTCTCCATCATTAATTGCCTGACGAGGTGCATTCGGCCTGTATGTGTATTCATTCTTCCCATCTGAAAGGTTTACCCCCCAGGCTCCGTTAGGTTGGGTAAAAATGCTCCAACCCGGCTGATGCATATCTCCGTCTTTTTTATTGCCGACTACAGGCGTGCCCTGCCGGGCTTTTTTTATGGTTTTTACCCATATACATACCGATAGATCATGTTTGTCATTATAGTTTGGAATTTCATCACCATTGAGTACCACGGGCATGCGCAACGCGGCTTTTTCGGATAGATCCAAAGCCTTACCTGAAACACCTGCAACCCACTGCGGTCGCTGTAACTGCATCATATAAGTTGCAAGGCTGTCATCGGTTCCAGGGTAATATTTTTCCATGTCGTTATCAAAATCAACATACAAGGTTTGTCCCACTGTTTTTATACATAGAAAAATGAAGAGAATTATGAGATTTGCTTTTATCATTACCAGTTTGTTAAACATCCGTATACCATCGAACTTACTCCCCTCTAAAGCAATATATGTTGCCTGCAAAATCGCAGATATAAACACATTTTTCAGTTACTGCGGCCGATGTTAATACGGGGGCGCCGAGTTTTGTTTTCCACAATAACCTTCCGGTGTCGACATCAAGAACATAAACGCATCCGTCCATTGCTCCAAATATTATTTTATCACCGGCTAATATTGGCGTTGATTCAATGCTTTGCTGCTTATCTGCAAAATAAGACGGGGTATAAAGCAACGCGCGCCCAACCTCAAATTGCCATTTCTTTTTGTCCGTGTGCCTGTCAAATGCAGCAATACCCGGATGAGAACCGGCAACAACGATCATTGAATCGAGGACGATTGGAGCTGATGTACCTGTATTTTGCATATCGGTTAAAATACTTTTAACGGTCTTTCCGGTTTCCAAATCAATCTGATGCAATTTTCCCTCCTCAGCGTTGACGCGTTCCGCCACCCACAGATAATCATCGGCATAACTCACAACACCGTCCCTAAATCTTAAACCGTCATCGCTTCTTGACCAAAGCAATTCTCCCGTTTCTCTGTTGTGCGCGTATAAGGCTCCCCAATGTTTTGAGACGATCAGTACGTTATCCGCCAGGGTCATTGTCGGGGTAGTGCCTTCACCCCCGCTCCATTCCCTGTTTCGCCATAATTCTTCGCCTGTTTCCACTTCCAGAGCGCAGAGGGTTTCGCCAAAGCCAGTATATACCATTTTGCCATCAGTGACAATCCCTGTTACAAAAGCAGCCAGTCGATCATAGTTCAAATCTTTTTTCCATTTAAGGTTTCCCGATCTCACATCTATGGCATAGGTAATGCCCTGCATATCCGTAGCGATCAATATTCCCTGAGCAATCACCATTTGATTTTTGACCCCGTTCAGTGTTTTAATTCTCCAGGTCTCCTCACCGGTTGAAGCATCAAAACAAACGATAAAACAATTTTCAGCGTTGCCGTCATCAAAACCTGAAACTACAACGGAGTTTCCGTAAACCACAGGCGAACTCATAAAAATATTGCTCCCGATATTCGAAGTCCATTCCAGCGCATACGGCAGTTGATGTTCCGTGTCAACAACCGGATTATGTTCTTTATTGCCCGCTAAGTTTGTCCAGGTTTGCCGTACCTCGGGCGCATCTCTCCGAGAAGTAAAAAAGATTTGCTTGGCATGAAGTACACTTCCATCGCTCAAAAAGGCATCCACGACAACTTCGTGCTTTCCTGATTCCGAAGGTTTAAAGTTAGCCCGCCAGTTCCAATCTGATTTCTTTGCCATATGTTTCCAACGTTCAAACTCCAAGGAAGAATTCCAGTTGAAGCCTTCCTTGCCCCATACAGCAAATCTAACACTGTCAATTTCAGCCCCTGTATGGTACGTATTTACCGATATTTCGACTTCCCCCTGCGCATTAACCTCCGCATGTTTTTTGTTCGGGGATGCAATCTCAATTTCCCTGTCCAGGTATGTCCATCTGAAATGAGAGCTCGTTGCTCCTTTTTCATCAACATTTACCACCCTGAAACCGGAGGGCGAATGGTCAATTCCCCCTTTTACGAGGGTAGATGTTCCATAAGATGTAACTCCTGATGTGCCGTGTTTCTTAACCATGTTTACATGCCAATGACCATAAAGCCAGGCCTTCAGGTTATAATCCTGAAGTTGAATTGATTTTTTCTTGTTTTTTCTAAACTCAAAATTATCACCATTGGTCAACAGGTCGTGATTAAAAAAGATCTTTGGTTTATCCCTGTCATAAACGGCAAGTAGATTTTCAAGCCAACCTCCTATGTCTTCATGCGTGAATCCAGGTGTATAATCCCCACCCATCATCGGGGTCACCACATACAGTACATTTCCTTCCTCGAAAGCATACCAGGCAGGACCAAAACATTCCTCAAAAAACTGCTCCCCATAATCTCCTTTTATCAGGTCGTGATTGCCCAGACAATAATAGGTCGGGACACCCATTTGTTTAGAGGTCAGATTTTTTGCATGCCAATCCATTCCTGACCTGTAGCAGATATCACCTGTATGCACGATGAAATCCGGTTTGTGAACTTCAGTATATTGCTTTAATTGATCAACCCAGTCCCGGTATTCAAAGGTCTCCGTATCGGATATTTGAATGAAGCTCACTTGTTCCTTTTTCTCTTTTATCGAAACCGGAAACACGTAGCTTCCATGGTTTTTAGTAATTGGAATGTACCTATTTTCACTGACAAATGTAGCTGACGGATAAATCGTAACAAACCTTTCCTTTGCCCAACCCGGAAGCGTAAAAGAACCGTCATCGCTCGTTACCGTCACATGGTTTCCGTCAGATATTTTGGCATTTGCAATTCCATGTTCATGCTCTTCCCTGATCCCGTTTCCGTTTTTATCGTGGAATACGAACCCTTTTATTTGGGCAAAACAAGAAACCGAAATTCCCCAAAAAACCAAGATGTTGGCTAACTTTCCCATTCTTTCAATTTTTAATAATATGTCTCCGTTTTTTTACTGTCATTTCGCGAAGCGGAGAAATCTGGCTTGTTCGTGGTGATCCGGTGTTGATTGAACCAGATTTCTCACAAGTTCGAAATGATACTTTTTACTTAAGGGCTAGTTCAAATAATTACAACATCTCAAATGTACACAACAAATTGATATTGTCTACCTTAATTGTATCCCGGCATTTATTCTTCCCAACCCGGATTTTGGGTCAGGTTCGGATTAAGCGCAAGTTCCCCCAAAGGAATGGAGAAGTAATAGTGCTTGTTCGGGTCAAATACCTTACCTCCCGGTAGTTGATTCTGATACAAATCGATATATCCGTTTTCATCAAGAAAAATATCCGTACCGACGACTACTTCATCGTAAATAGGCACTCCGTCGACTGTTGTCCGGTCTTTAAAGGCGCTCCATTTTGCTCCGAGTGTTTTCTTAGTCAGAAATTTCCCTGCCCGCCATCTCATCAAATCATCGTAACGAAAACCTTCGCTCGCCAATTCTACTCTTCGCTCTCTACGAATCTCCTCAATGAGCACAGATACCTCTTCTTCCAAATATCCTGCAGCCGCGGTCATATCGCTATCGGGATCTCTCTGAAGACCGCCAATAACCATCGGCGGCATACCTACTCTTTCTCGTAATTTATTAATTGTCATATCAATGACCGACTGATCGGCTTCTCCGAGCTCCGCCCTGGCTTCGGCATAGATCAACAAGACTTCAGCATATCTGATGAGAAACAGATCCGTCTCAGCATCACTGTATTTGGATACCTCATCATTATCGTACATTTTGATGATATGATAACCTGTTGTAGTAGCGCTGCCATGACCTTTTGCCTGTGGTAAACGGGGGACGACTTCATCATCGCTGGTTTCAATGAAAAAACCAGTACCGGGAGGTACGATTGTCTGTAGCAACCTGGGATCTCTGTTGGCAAACTCATCCTCCAATAAGTCGTCTCCCCGGAAAAGAGGACTTAGCCCAATGGGTTTACCGTCCGTACATAAGTAATCATTGACCATATCCTTGGTTAAACCGTCCTGATGCGATTCTACCATATAACGAATAAAATTGTGGCCTTTTTCACCAGCAAGATATTTCTTATGTAAAATCGCTTCAGGATTACCATTTAGACTCAACTGAATAAATAAATTGCGATAATCCAGGTCCGGATTTCCCGTAGTGTAAAGGGAGAACCCTCCGTTATCGATGACCTGACTGGCTGCATCTGCCGCCAGCTTTAACCACTCCTCTTCACCTCCTAATTTATGGTATTTTCTAAAGGTACCTTCATGCAAAGCAATTCTTGCGGTCATTGCCAATGCCGCCCATTTTGTAACCCGTCCTTCTTCAGAACGATTTGCAGGAATTAACCCGATCGCTTGTTCCAGGTCCTCTTTCACCTGATCCATTACCTCCTTTCGCGGAGTTCTGGGGCCATAAAGAACGTCCTGGTCTTCATTGGTTATCACCTTTGTCGTAAACGGAATGTCTCCGTAAGTCTTGATCCTGTCGAAAGTGAACGTCGCTCTAAAAAATAATACTTCCCCTTTGTATTCATCTTTAACATCATCACTGACCTCATCCGATTTATCGTAGTTTTCCAGGAAAAAATTACAATCTCTTAAAAATGACCAACTCCAGGTGCCGGTACTTATGGTATGCTGACCTGCCACCACTTCATCATAAGCTGCTTCCGCCTGATTATCACTTTGATCATCCCACCACACTGTTTCAGCATCCAGCAATGTATACAGACCGGCGGTATATGCCTTCAGATCGTTTTCGCTTTGCCAGAATGTTTCATTTGTAAGTTCATCGAGCGGATACCTCTCCAGGTAATCATCGTTACAGGCAAATACAACCAGCGCCAGGGTACATGATGCGATATATATATTTAACTTTTTCATCCGTTTATATTTTTTTAGTTTGCTGACACACAGAGAAATATAGACCTGCCCTTGTGCGTCCTGAATTTGCTCCGGTCCTGCCGGTTTCATTTTTTTCGTTTTTAAAAATTAACTTTTAGCCCTAATGAATATGACCTTCTGAATGGAGCCTCCAACCCGTTGCCACCCTCCGGATCAAACGGCGCCCTCAATGAATGGGACTCCCAAAGGTTATGGCCATTAAAGGAAAGCAGTAATCCGCTCAAATGCAGTTTTTCCGTTATGGATTGAGGGAAAGCGTATATAAGGCTTAAATTCTTCAATCTGACATAAGCGGCATTTTGCAGGTATTTGGTCTGGGCTTCATAATTGCGATAGGCATAGGCTTCCATCTGTGGGAAATAGGCATTTGGATTCTCTGGTGTCCAGGTCTCATTTAGCTGATGCGTCTGTAAATTGTCCCAGGCACTGTAATACGGCCAAAATATTGAGCCGCTGGGCACGAAGTGCCGCTGCCCCACCCCAAGGAAGAAAGCCTCAAGCGTAAATCCTTTCCATGAAGCATTGGCTGTAATCCCAAAATTGTAACGAGGTCTTGAATTTCCAATAATTTTTAAGTCTCCGGGATTATCCAGGGTTTGATCACCCTCATCAATTTTATTATCCCCATTTAAATCTTTGTATTTAATATCGCCAGGTTTCCAGGTACGACCACTGATAAATGACTGATCATGCGATCCTCCGCTTTGTGCTTCAGCAGCTTCATCTTCATTCTGGAAAAAGCCCTCGGTCTCATAGCCCCATATTTCTCCTACTTCCTGGCCAACTCGATATCTCGATAAAGCACCTGTCGGATTATCAAATTTTGAAATGTATGACCTGGAATCCGATACGTTAAATCTCAGTCCATAGCCGACTTCGCCAATATCATCTCTCCAACTGGCCGTCAGCTCCCAGCCTTTGGTCTCCAAATCTGCGGAATTTCGCGTCGGAGGATTTGTCCCGAGTATTCCCGGAAGTGCATCACCGGATACAAGCATATCGGATGTAATACGATTGTATATGTCGAAGTTGAAACCCAGCCTGTTATCCAGCATTAATATATCCAGTCCAAAGTTCAGTGTCGTTACGGTTTCCCATGTTAATGCGGGATCAACCAGGCCCGGAGCGCCAATAGCAACCGGTTTTTCATCACCCAAGATGTAATTTACCCTATAGGCCTCCATGGTAGGTATATAGGCATAGTTATCTCTGTTCCGGTCATTCGTATCCAAATACTGATTCCCCAAAGAACCATAGGATGCTCTCAACCTCAGATCATCCAACCACGAACTAGTGTTTTGCATAAATGATTCCCCGGATATTCTCCATGCCGCCGAAGCAGATGGAAAGAATCCGAACCGATCCGATTGCTTGAAACGAGACGTACCGTCATAGCGGCCGTTAAATTCAAATAAATACCTATTGTCATAGCTATAATTGACTCTGTAAAAAGCTCCCCGTATTGCCCAATGATATTCGGATTGCCCGATAAAATCCTCACCCAGTGTCAAATTCAATGCCGGCACAGATTCAGAGATAATATCCCTCCTTTGCGAGTAATAACGCAGAGAATTGAAGTCCTGCTGATTAAAACCCCCAAGGATCGAAAGTTTGTGTTTGTTACCGAAATTTTTATCGTACTGAGCATAAATATCGGTGATAACGCTTTTTTCCTGACGGGTTCGGTGATAAATATGAGAATCTCTCGCAAATCCACCCCAAAGCGCATCTACGGGATACCTGTATCCGAAATTGTCACTCAAGGTCAACTCATATTTATTCTCTTTATTCAGTCCTGTATTGTTGCGATAGCTAACCGCAGCTTTCAACACCAAACCTTCCAGTAATTTGATCTCCGTACCCGCTGTCAGCGTGATATCATCATCTTCAAACCGGTCTCTGGCGCCACTTTCCAGATAAGCGATCGGCTGATTCATAAAATAGCCATTCCCTCTGTTTCTGATCGGGAAATAGGTACGCTGATAATAGGTGCGCCAAAACCACGCACCGGTTGTGTAAGCATAAGGCTTATCGTATATATGCTTAATGTAATTGGCTCGCACATCAAATTTCAACCAATCGTTTACCTGGGTAGATGTATTTGCCCGCATGGTAAATATACTTCGGTCCTCATTCCCCACACGGTACGTTCCCTCATCTTTAATATAACCGAGTGATGTGAATAATGAGGATTTTTTCGTTCCTCCGGACAAGCTGAGGTTGACCTGTTGCTGGGTGCTACTCGGTTTAAACACTTCGTTCATGTAATCAACAGTGCCGTAATAGTAATAGTCTCCTCCGATAAGTTTTCCATCTGCGTCATACACGGGATTGACAATCTCATCTACCGGATTATTAGTAGGGTCATCATGATAAGCTTTTACCTTATCTATGTAATCCTGTTTAAATCTTGGTGAATTTCCGTGCCTGGTCAATGCCTCATTCACTGTGATCGTATGCGTATAGGTATCTACAAACTCAGGGAATTGAGTGGGTTTGGAAATTCTATGATTGTACTCTGCAGTTATGTTTAACTTTTGATTCTTTCCGGATTTTGTAGTTACTAAAACGACCCCAAAAGCCGCTCTTCCTCCATAAATCGCAGATGCCGCGGCATCTTTCAATACAGATATGCTTTCGATATCCTGCGGATTCATTTGGGACAGAATCGTCGCATCTGTAGGTACGCCATCGATCAGGATCAACGGCCCCCCTCCATTGAGTGAAGTATATCCGCGAATATTGATGTCCGGTGTTTCATCAATACCTCCGTTATCATAATTAATATTTAAGTTGGGAACCCTCCCCTGTAATGTCTGGGTTACTGTTGCTGCTCCTCTGTTCTCAAAAGTTTCGGATGAAACAGACTCTACCGCACCAGTTAAGTTTATTTTCTTCCGGACACCGTAACCCACCACCACAATTTCATCCAGAGCGGTAATATCAGGGATCAAAGTCATGTCGATCACGGTTTGGTTTTCTATTGCAACCACCTCCGTTACATAACCTACGGAACTGAAGACCAAAACCGAATTATCCGGGACCTCAAGCGAATAATTTCCTTCAACATCCGTTACTGTCCCCTGGGATGTCCCCTGCACGATCACATTCACTCCGGGCAAACCGGTCGGATCATCCACGGATATTACTTTACCGGTAATTGTTTTATCCTGATTTTCCCCGATAAAGGCAATTCCCTTTACTCCCTTTTTATCAACATTAATTGTTTTATTGACCTGCTTGAATTTCAATCCTGTTTGTTCCGAAATTTCCAAGAGCACATCGGCCACCGAAATACCTTGTCCGCTAACATTAATAAGTGCATTTACATCGAGGTCGGGCTGATTGTAATTGAACTTATAATCCGTCTTCGACTCTATAGTAGCAAAAGCACGCTCTATCGGCACATTAGTTAGACGTAAATCTATATGCACTTCCTTTACATTCTTATAATTTTGTCCGGTCGCTATATTTGCTAAAAGCGTGTTGAGTATAATAATTTGAAGAAAACAACCGTAAAAGGACAACTTCATAATTTTATATACTGTTAGTAACCATTTTCTTTTCATATCTTTGATTGGTTTTATAATGTAATATTTATTGAAACTGGTCTTGAGCAATTCGAAGCTTTGCAGAGTATCTCAATTGCTCTCGACGAACTTATAAACGGTGCTTCCTTGAAGCATCGTTTTTTGTGCATAAAAGTGTATCTAGGCCATACAGCAATATTTTAGTTGAACATTATTCTTATCTCGTTGTCCCCGACAAACGAAAATTCAAAATTGAGTGAAAAGCTCATTGATTTAAGTACATTCTCAAGGCTCAGGTTGTCGAAGCTCCCATCATAATTGACCACAACGCTGGGGTTGTTTTCGATGGTGATCGTCACATCATACCATCTCTCAAGCTTAAGTTTTATATCCTGAAGGCTTGCCTGGTGGAATGAGATTATCCCATTTTTCCACAAAAACGGCGTTTTGTTCAGAATGTTCGATTTTTCAAAATCCCTGTTTTTCTTGGCATACCGGATTTGTTCTCCGGGCTCAAGTAAGTAAGCATTTGTCGTTACTTTTTCATGGCCCGCTTCTCTGACCTCAATCACGCCAGAGGCAAGCGCGATGGTTATCGCCTCATCGTTTGGAAAACCCTTTATGTTAAATGATGTCCCTAAGGCAGTTGTTTTCACGTTGCCGCTATTTACAACGAACGGAATTCTCGGTTTTTTGACCACTTCAAAAAAGGCTTCTCCCGATAAAGATATTTCTCGTGAACGCTCTCCAAAATCACTTGAATAACTGATTGAACTTTCGGAATTAAGGATCACTTTGGACCCATCATTAAGTGTGATGACAGATCGAACTCCTCTTGGATTTGACTTTTCGATTAAGTGAATTTCCCTGGTCACAACAGGTGTTTCTTGGCTCGATTGAAAATACAAATACGATATGCCCATAATCAAAATGATACCGGCAGCCACCTTAAGCCAAAAACCCAGCTTATTACTTCTTGATTCGTAGGCGATGAAATTATCATGGTCTTTATCATCCAGGAGAGGTTGAAGATTCTCCCATATTTTTTTCGAATCTTCCGTAAGTTCATTTTCATCCTGCTTTAGCGCATGGAGCATATCTATGGCTAAATTGATCTTACCCACTGTTTCCGGGCAGGTCGATTTTATCTTTTCCCAATGCGCATTATTCTCGTCATTCGGAACTAAAACCCATTGAACAAAACTTTCATCCTGTATGAAATCCTCCACTTTATATTGACTATAATCCATAGAAAAATTTTACTGTACCAATTGATTCTTAATGATATCTAATTAGTAATAGCATAAATTGATATCCGAGTACTCATCATCAATGATTTTTTTGCCGATTTCAATTTATCGTGATGGTATATTAATACTATGATGACATACGATTCATAAACATTTCCTCATAATATCTATATATTTGAAGTTCAATGAAAAATGGAAGGGAACACCAGAATGAGGACAATCTGAAGTGGAATGCAATGCGGAAAGGCAATAAAGTCGCTTTTTCAGATCTTTATAATTCATATTCGAGATTACTCCTTTCCTATGGAAGAAAAGTTATCGATGACCGGCAATTAGTGGCAGATTGCGTGCAGGAATTGTTCACCTACCTATGGACCAGAAGGCATTTTTTGGGTGATGCGCCATCGGTTAAGTTCTATCTTATAAAATCACTGCGTTCTATCATAATTAAAGAACTCAACAAAAATAAATCCCTGGTTTTAGACTATGAGGATAATCAAATCAGGGAGCACACCTCGCGCGAACATCAGATTATAAATGAGGAGCTGGAACTTGAACGTAAGGAATTGATACAAGGAGCCATGGAAAAACTTACAGACAGGGAACGGGAAATACTCTATTTAAAATATTTTGTAAAATCGACAAATGAAGAAATTGCCGACCTCCTTAACATCAAATACCAGTCCGTAAAAAACGTGATCTTTAGAGCACTAAAAAAACTAAAAAAACACCTGAGTGTCCATGTTTCTTTGAAACTTATCTTCTACTATTATTTCGCATCTATCGTTTGAACCCAACATTAAAAGGACAACAGACATTTGAACCTTATCAAGTAAAAATCAATCCGAAAAATTCATGGGACTTCTCCCGCCACGGCGGACAGACGCCCCCGGGTCGATAAAGCATAAAACACTCAAAAACCGGACATGAGCATATATACTATGATTTCACTTTATGCGGGTAATGCTCAGTAAACGTTGTTCAGGATTAAACCTGAAATATGCAATATCCTTTCTATTCCGAGCCTAAATTACTTCAAATCAGTCACTTCGCTTCGTTTTACTTTTCACCATAGCGCTGTGCTATGCTGTCAATGTAAAACTTCCTGATTTATTGCAATTTAAGCGCTCATAACCAAACCTATCGCATCATCCAGGTTAAATCAAAATCACGATCTTGATGTAGCCTTCATCAAGTGCTGTTCGCACCCGGTAGAGACATGATCGATCCGCACTTCGGACAAATTCCACGTTGATCCCGACAATAGGCTTACCCGGCATTTCAATCCCTTTTCGGAGTAAACGAATGATATACTAAACCGCATAGGGTTCCCTTGCCTCACGAACGAACCAGTTATTGGCCCTTTCATCATTGACCACTTGCCCCAGTGAAGGGTCCCAGGCGATCTTACGCCCAGTGCGAATGGCTATATTTCCCATATGACTTACGCAGTCTGAGAGAATCGCTTCGTCCAGAGGGTTGGTTTCTTCGATCTTTCCATTGATCACGTCTATGAATTCCTGGCCTGTCCTATTTCCATGATCGAGGATTCGACCATTTTTGGTATTTCTCGGAAATTCCCTGAATTTACCGTTGATCTCAGGAACATTTGATTCCGCACTGTGCCGGCCTACGGAGATCCAGCCTTTCGATCCAAAAAATGTGGTGGTATTGCCTTCTTTTGCCTCTCTGTAGTGCCATACATCTTTTTCTTTCACCACATCCGTACTCATAAATCTCATCCTGATCCCGGATTTATATTCGTAGTTCAAATCCCACGAACAGATGTTGTCGTATATTCCTCCCGGCTCCCAATATGCGCCATTACCTTCACAAGTATACGCGCCATCCATTTGATCTTTTAAAGCCCAGATCATGATATCGAGCGGGTGAGCTCCCCAACCTGCCAGGAAACCAATGCTATAATCCCACTGAAACCAGGAGGCATTATTCGTCACCCGTTCAGGACAATAGGGATTTAAAGGCGCCGGACCGGTCCACTTGTCGTAATCAAAATCATTCGGGACAGGCACTTCATGACATTGAGGAGATTCAACAGGATTTTTTCCGGGCGCCCAGACTTCTACCCGGTCAATCTCCCCTATCCTTCCGTCCCTGATCATACCAACGGCAATCTTCATATGTTCCTGAGCGCGCTGCTGAGTGCCGTAATGAAATGTTACGTCATGGGCAGCAACTTCCTTTTCCAAAATCTTGTAATCCGGATAGCTCAAACCAAGAGGTTTCGCGAGTAATATGTGTTTTTTCGCTCTTGCTGCCTTGATTGCTGCCGGCACGTGCCAATGATCGGGCGTAGTGATGGCGACGGCATCAATATCCCGCCTTTCCAACAGTTCTTCCAAATCGAGGTAAGCTTTGCATTTTGGCGCTTTAACTTCCCGGTCTTTGTAAGTCTTGTCTACAAATCGAGCTGCTCGCTCGCGCCGCTCCCGAAAGGGATCGCATGTGGCCACATTCAGCGATCCCACAGTTGGCATCAACCAATGCTGCAGAACCCCGCTTCCCATACTACCTACGCCGATATGGCCAATATGAATACTGCTATTCACACTTTTTGAGCATGATGATAAAATATACGGAGCCGTCAGACCTACTGCCAGACCTTTTCCGGCATTGCTTAAAAAAGTTCTTCTTTTCATGTGTCTATATTCTTTTAGTTAGCCGATACACAGAGATATATAGTCATGCTCGTGTGTGTCCTGAATTTGCTCCGGCTATGCCGGTTTCATTGCCTTTGATTGATATGCTTTAGTTTCTTCCATTTAAATACCTATTATAATCTTCCTTTAGAAGCGCATGATCAATTTCACCCGTATAAAACCGCATCCTGTAATTCAGCTCAAGGGCATCTGCGCGCTTCATCGTATAGGGTCGATTAAATATTGGAGCCGGACTGAAATAATAAAACGGATGATCCTCTGCGTTTGTCATAAACCAGGGCTCCGGATAATTTAGATTCTCAGGATGCGTAAAAATCGCGACGCCCACTTGATTGCCTTTAATATCGCGTAAACCATAATACTTCCAGGGCATGGATTTTCCGTGATTCATGTCTGAAGTTCCATCGGAATTAATGAATGAAGGCTCAAAAAGATCCTGATTAAATCGCACCGATAAACCCGCGTATCCTCCCCAGGATTTACCATTTTCTTCATGAGGTAATGGGGTTCGATGGAGCTCTACGGATTCCGCGAGCGCTGCAAGATTCATTTTATAATCTATGAAAAACCGACCCTTTTCATCCGGAGCTGAAACCTTAATCATCCTTTCTTCTCTGATCAGATCCGGTCCGCCTTTTTCATGATAATAAATATCAAGATAGATACGGCATGAATAATCCGCCCGTCTTTCAAATCCGATATTTCTGACTTCGGTGACTCCCAAAAAATCAAAAGGAACAACACCTTCGGTTCGATCATATTCCCAATAATTCACCCCATTGATAAATTTCCACGAATGCCATATGCCCAGGTGCCATGGATGATCCCCGGGACTCAGCCAGGTCAACGTAGAATTATTGATTTTTACTGGATGAAAAAACGGTTTGCCCTTTATTGTATTGAAATTGAACTGCCAAAGGATTTCATTGTGATTCAACATGGCTAACGTGGTGTCCGTCTCCCTCCATGAAAAAACATCCCTTTTTTCATGTTTTTTATCCATAAGCTCCGGTGGTACGGGAATCGATACTTCCCCGGTAGCGGCCCATTCCGTTCCCCTCAACATCAAGGTCTTCCAGCCGGTATTTTTTATAGCCCGTTCATTATGCCCGAGAATGTTATGGAATATCCTGCCCTTTCCTTTTGAATTCCAATGAACAACCGGCTCCTTTTTTCCCCTCCCCTTGTTTGACGGATCGGAATATGACTCCGCCAATACATTCAATTCGGCATGGACTCCAGCATTCACCCATAATTCATCCGTAATCCAAAAATTGCTCACCCCTTTTGTAATCGGGTGAATCCGGTCCTTAATTACGATTCTATGCGGCGCGATCTTTCCGTGCACCGTACGATCATCCCAGGTTGTACCGACCATTTCCCGGAATGCCTGCCAATCGTAAAAAGTAGCACTGGCCGCATGAAACAAGACAAAGCCTCCACCATTCTCGATGTACTTCACGAATCCCTGTTCGGTTTCCTCAGACCATCTGTAATCATGCTCCGGCCATGCGGTCCAATTGCTAACTACCGCATCAAATTGACTGAAACCCTCATAAGAAAAGGTGTCCGGAGATGCTGTCACTTGAGTTTCAAACCTCCCGCTCTCCTTGTACATCTTCACCAATAGCGGTGTGGTTTTTTCCCATTCGTGATTATTCCTTCCGGATAAAATTAAAAGATTAAGCTTTTGGCTCGTTTGATCTGTTTTTTGTTTGGTCACACATTGAAAAAACATCAAACTCACCGATAAAAAACACCAACTTCTCATAGGATAAAAAGCATCAATCACCAATTTCTCAAATCCGTCGTTGCGAACCTGCCCCAGGCAGGCGAAGTGAAGCAATCTATTTGCGAGCTTGCTTCTTGGTCATCGTAACGACCGAAATCATCATGCTGATCTTTTAAGCATTTAAACACCTCATCAATTTATAAGGATTAAAAAAAAATACACTATTCCGCTCCCAGATTTTTTAAAAAAGCAAGGCTTTTTTTAACCGCCTCTTCACCGGCAATCTCCAAGGTCGAATACCCGTCGAATCCCTTGCTTAACAACGACTTGTAGATCTCTTCGATTCCAATCACACCCTCACCCAGGGCCATAACGCTCATGCCACAACCATATAGCCGGCCGCGCTGAGGGATGAAATCCTCACCGAGATCTTTCCAGTGGACGTGCTCAATTTTGTCTCCGAACTTTTGAATGAACTCCAGAGGATCTCCTCCTCCCAGCCAAAGGTTTCCGGTGTCCAGGTTAGCGCCCAACGCACCGGAATTGCACTTGTCAAACAGTCGTTCCATTAATGGAACGGAATCAGATATTCTGCCATGAGGTTCCATTAAAATCTTCACACCATAATCTGCCGCGACTTCCAGCGGAGCATGAAGTTTTTCCGCAATGGCAAACAATGCTTCGTCATCATCGAGTCGATGACCAAAGTCTGTTTTTGGGTCTCCCTCGGAAGTAATGACATGTTTCACACCTAAGGCACCGGCAATTTTTATTGCTTTGATGATCTGTTCCGTACCATACCTCCAAGGTGCAGTCGGATCCAGTAAATTCGCATGGGCACAAACGCTGGTCATGGTGATACCCCTGGCTTCAAACATGCGTTTGAGATCAAACGGATTTGCATCCAGGCTGGCCACTGCCGTAAATCCGTACTCACTGCCCAGGCATGCGCCGTCTGTATTGTCCGTGAGATCGGCATACTTAATTCCCAAATCTTTGATCTGATCCAGTTGTTTATCTAATGTTGAAAATGGATGGATCAATGCAAAACATCCTACCTTGATTGCCATAACTTTGGTGTTTTAAATTAAGAAAAAAGCCTCCACCCGGAGGAGGATAACCAAATTTAAATAGCTAATCATCATAAATATTTTAATATCTTTCAGTGAAAAATATTGAACTTCATGAGCAAGCCCCGATTTGTGGATATTGATGGAAAGGTATACAATGCAGACTCCTGTGTTCCGCTCAACAATGCCTGGAAAACCGGGGAAATACAATTGCATACGCTGGTCCGGGGAACATATCCGGGACATCAGCTCGGAAGCAAGGAGCTAAGCGGCATAAAAAGCATCGGGTACTGGAATTCGGGCAAACCGCAAAGCTGGGGGCTGGACTGGCATAGAAATGAAGGAATCGAAATCTGCTACCTCGAAAGCGGATCACTGGATTTTAAAATTGGCGGTGAGAAATATAAACTGGAGCCCAAAGACCTGACCATCACACGACCCTGGCTTTCGCACAAGCTCGGAGACCCTAAGATCGGTGCCTCCAAGCTGCATTGGATTATTATCGATGTTGGTGTCAGGCACCCGCACCAGATTTGGAAATGGCCCTCATGGATCATCCTTAACAAAGAAGATCTCAACACACTGACCCGCTATCTTCGGCACGATGAATCTCCGGTATGGAAATCCTCTCCGGAAATTAGTACCTGTTTCGAGCAGATTGGTGAAATTGTAAAAGGCAGATCCCATTATGACACAAAGCTGAAGATCCTTTTGAATTCTGCATTGATGGGAATGCTGGATCTTTTCAAACGGGGAAATATGGAACTGAATGATTCATTGATCCGGACCAAACGTACCGTGCGTCTGTTTCTCAATGACCTTGAACAACACCTCATGGAAGACTGGACCATTGAATCCATCGCGCATCACTGCAACCTTGGGACTACTCAGATCACTAAATATTGCAGGGAGATCACCAACATGTCTCCGATGCAATACCTTTCGTCACTGCGACTTAAAGCAGCAGCCGGAATCTTAAAGTCAAAACCTGAAAAAAGCATCTCTGAAATCGCTTACGAAACCGGCTTTTCCAGTCCGCAGTATTTCGCAACCGTGTTCAAACAATTTTACAAAAAGACTCCACTCCAGTTTCGGGGAGGGCATCAACTCACCGAACGCTGATCTTCACATCTTGCCGATGGCTTTGACGGATCAACGACAATTAAAACAGTTATAAATTTTAATTCACGAGCGCCTTGTTATGAGCTGAATCTACCGGAAGCCGGATTTCAGATCAACGACAAAATACTTCATTCCAAACCCATTCAATTTTTACCAGGTGAATTTTCTCAAGAATAAAATCACATTTTATTGTCGACCGGTCCATGCTCAAATGAAAACATCAAACATGAATTTTATTGTTCTCATTTGATACTACTTTATCAATTCATAACGTATCAAATACGCCTCCGGTCCGTTATGAACCATACCGATTCCCCATTTTAAACCTTCGCCGACTACGACGGGGTTTGTTAAATCCGGTCGATAAGCACCCGGCGCATGGGGACGTTTTTCTGCTTTGGCAGCCAGTTTATCGCTTGTAAAATCCACTCCATCGGCGGCATATTCAAAAGTACCGCTTATTGAAGCCATCGCAGCAACTCCGGTCCCATGCGGCCAAATCATTACCTCGTGGCTACCTGCCAGTATTGGCCTGTCGAGTTTTGTGAAAGGTCCTGCCGGGCTGTTTGAAAAAGCAACCCCCATGCGGGTATGGGCAGGGCCTCCAGGCCCGTGGCTGCGGCTACGTCCTTTATAATAAAGCCAATACAAACCATTCCGGTATAGCAATGAAGCATCGTCAACGCGGTAGCTGTCAAATTTTTCAGGTTCCGGACTCACTTTCAGAATTGGCTCTTCGCTTACCCGTACAAACGGACCATCGGGAGCATCGGAAACCGCCAGCCCCAAAGCCGTAATGTCGGTCGTCGAGTTATTCTCAAACTCACCGTTTTCATTGCCAGGGGTGGGTTTTACGCCGGTGTAATACAGCCAATATTTTCCTTCGGCATAAAGGATATTGGGCGTGAAAGTAGCCTGTGAGTCAAACTTACCTTCTTTTCCCAATCCGAGGATTTCGCCCCGTTCTTTCCAGGTGTAACCTTCGTCTTTTGATGTGGCATACCACAATGTTCCCCAATAACCCGGTGAACGCCCGTAAATCTTGGTGTAGTACACATAATGCGTGTCACCAACTTTAATTACATCACTTGGGTCGCGTCGTGTACATCCTTTTTCGTGGCTAATGCCTTTTGCTTCGTCGTATTTAAAAGAAATACCTGCAAAATCGTTTTTAATGGTTTGTGCGGAAACGCTAAAACGTGTCAGCAATAAACCGAAGAATAGAAATGTCAGAATATGTTTCATCTTTATTTGATTTTATACCTATCGAGTCATTGCGAAGATATTGGGATGCAGCGATCTGCAATAATCCTGGGATTGGTTCGTCACGATCCTCCCCGCTATGACGGAATAAGTTTAATTTTGTATTAATAATATACGTTGTACTTCAGGAATCAAACTTTTTCCTTTAACTTTTACCAAATTAATTCCCCGATCATTCAGGTCGGGGGAGGATCGATTCGGGTCTTCAAATGTGTCGGGGCCGGTTCGTCATGATACCGGTATTTTATGCCGATGGCTTTCAGCTTATCCCGTAACCGATTACTGCCGGCGAAAGCGTATTTTACGCCTCCAACTCTCAGGCGCATTCGGATGTCGCAAAACAAGCCGGTTTCAGTATCAGCCATCCGGTTAAAAAAAACTTGCTTCGATTGAATTATAAACTCCTATTGTAAGGAATATCCTGATTTCCGATCTTATTTGTACAAATCGCCATTGAGGCTTCTAATTCCCGAGATTACGGTTACAATCTTTTTTCCCGGGCCTAATTCTCATACCCAGGGCCTGTCGGCAAGGGTATGCTTTTCATAAATCTCCTTTCCTCATTCACTTTGTAGATCTGTGTTGAATCGATGTGTGCTTCCTGCCTCCAAAGTAGATGATACGGTTCTTTCTCCATATCTTACATTATAGGCTCCTCCTTTTGCCGAAGCAACGGATGCACTTACCAGTTTTCCATCTTTCCATTCGATATCTACTTCGAGCCCTCCCCTGGCTTTTAATCCGGACACTTTGCCATCGGGCCAGGCCTTTGGCAAGGCGGGAAGTAAGTGGATAACTCCTGCGTGGGACTGCACGAGCATTTCGACAATGCCCGCGGTGGCTCCCATATTACCGTCCAATTGAAATGGCGGGTGGGTAGAGAACAGGTTGGGATAGACTCCTCCTCCGTCCATCATATTCACTCCTTCATCTGATGAGTATTGCATAGCCCTGCGCAGCAGCTTATAGGCATGATCTCCATCGAGCAGCCGTGCCCAGAAGTTTATCTTCCAGGCTATGGACCAGCCGGTGCCGTCATCTCCCCGAGCTTTGAGGGATACTTTGGCCGCTTCGGCCAACTCAGGGGTTTCTACCACGCTAACTTGATGCCCGGGATAGAGGGCAAACAGGTGGGAGACATGACGGTGCCTGTTGTTAGGATCATCCACATCTTCTTTCCATTCCTGCAACTGTCCCCACTTGCCTATTTTGAGGGGAAGTAATTTGCTTTTTGCTTCAATCAACCGGTTTTTGAATGCAGCATCTTGTTGTAGCAGTTCCTCCGCTTTGATGCAGTTGGTAAACAAGTCCCATACGATTTGAATGTCCATATAGGCCCCTTTGGAAATGCCTCCGTGTTCCGGAGAGTAAGACGGGGACGATACAAGGTAACCTTCTTCATCTTCCGTCAGGTAGTCGAGCCAGAATTTAGCGGCTTCTTTCATGATGGGGTAGCCCTTATCTTTTAGAAATTGCTCATTCCGGTTATAATCGTAATGTTCCCATACATGGCGGGCGTACCAGCCTGCTCCTCCGGGGAAAAAGCCCCAGGGAAAATCCCAACCGGGAGCGGTAAATCCAAAGGTATTGTTCATCGTATTCACGATCCATCCTTCCGCGTTGAAGAAGCTTTCGGCACTCTTCCGTCCAGGGGCGCGCAGCTTATCAATGTAATTGATTAGGGGCTCATGACATTCGGCCAGGTTCGTTACTTCGCTGGGCCAGTAGATCATCTGAATATTAATATTGGCATGATAGTCCGACGCCCAGGGCGGGTTGATCGAGTTATTCCACTTACCCTGCAGATTGGCTGGCATGGTACCGGGGCGTGAGCTGCTAATCATCAGGTAGCGTCCGTGCTGAAAATAGAGCGCTTCCAATCCGGGGTCCGTGGCTCCGGCTGCATAGGCTTTTAAACGTTCGTTTGTGGGAAGTTCATTTTTATCTTCACCCAAGTACAAGGTCACGTTGCCGTACAGCGATTGATAATCTTCGATATGCCGTGCCAGTATTTCTTTGTAGGTTTTTCCTCGTAAGTTATCCATGATTTTGGTGTTCAACGCCTTGTAGTCACGGCCTTTATAGGTTGGATATTCATTGAGGTAATCGGTTGCAGCAGTCAGGTACAAAGTCATTGCCCTGGCAGATTTAACATACAACTTGCCGTCTGCAAAAGATGCTTCAGCTCCTTCTGTTTCAACCAATATTCTACTCTCCAATTCCATCCCATTATTTTCGAGGGCTCCTGCAAGTATCAATTGACCGTTTTCATAATCAATACCGGTATTTTTGTGAGGAGTCTCAAGCCTAAGTACATAGTCCGTTCCCGAGGGGGAATCGTTTTCCAGGCGAAACACCAGCGCACGTTCAGGGTAGCTCGCGAAGTAGGTACGCGTATGATTTACCTTCCCCGACTGGTAACTCACGGCACCTACTGCTTTGGAAATATCAAGTTCCCTTCTATAGTCTTGTATAGCGCCTTCATGGGATGTTTTAATGTAAAGGTCTGCAAAGGCCTGGTAGGCGCCGAACCCCTCCCAACTCTGTCCATTGTTGTTCTTTCTGATTACTCCGGTAAGTTCTTTATTGGCCAGTGCATGGGCTTCATCAAACTTGCCTTCATTTAACAGTTTGCGTACCTGGGGCAGGTATCGGTGCGCATTTTCCCTGTTACCTCCATTGTACTCATCCCATTCGCCTTTGCCCCCTGCCCAAAGGGATTCTTCATTGAACTGAATATGTTCTTCTTCGACCCCTCCGAAGAACATGGCCCCCAAATAGCCGTTTCCCAGAGGTAATGCTTCTGTCATCCACTGTCCGGCGGGTTGGTTATACCAAAGTACTTCACCGGCAGTTTTTTCTACCGGCAGGGCGGGCCTTTGTCCGGAACAGTTGTACAAAAACAGGGAAATTCCCAGTGCAATTAGTTTAAATAATCTTTTCATCCGTTTATATTTTTATAGTTTGCTGACATTCAGAGAAGTATCATCATGCTTGTATGTTTCATTAAATTGCTCCGGTCATACCGGTTTCATGATGGTATTTTCTTATTTCGTTTATGATTTTCAATTGTGAATCAGAGTGATACATATTCCATTTTTACATTCATGATTTCTTATAAAATATTTCCCAATTATCGCTATACCCGGTGCAACTTTTGAAGCTGCCATTCCTCATTCGGAATCCACCACATGCTGTTTCAAATCTCCCTTGACCAAACTTATTTGCAATTCACTGGGAAAATCTTTTGGAATGGGATAGGTCACTTTTCCGGTGCCAAGCCACTCCGCAGCCCTAATCAATGTCGTTTGGAACCCTACGCACCGATAGCCAACGGGATAAATGTCTCCTTTCCAGAGGTGCCCCATACTCGAATTATAAACTCTTCCTTTTCCATATTTTACAACCCATTCCACCGGCCATTTTATGTTGGTTTCGGATTCTATGGCGTAGGACAACACGGTAAGATTTTTAGCAGGCCCTCTTGCATATTTATACAATTCCATATCCGGGGTTTTCCATATTTTGGGCATCCCTTTATTGATGGGGTGCTCTTTGAGGACATGGATTTTTTCATCGTTTCTGGGGCCATGGTAAGTTCCTCGACCTTCTCCAGGAGGTATTTTTTTTATCTCACCGTCCTCGGCAACTTGTAGTGCAAAACCAAATTCTTTCGGTCTCCAGCCAAGGCCTATTACGGTGTCGTATTCCTGCCAGTGAGGATAAGCATTGTTAGCAGAGTGTAAAATGTACAGTCCACCTCCGGATTTCAGATATTTCATCAGGTTTTTTTCTACATGTTCCGGCCATTTGAGTGTGGTGTCCTGTATATTGTTTGTGTTCTGTATCACCATATCGTAGTTGCCGAACTCCGGATTCCAACTTCTCCAGGCATTGCTACCAATATCGGACGGAATGGTGGAAACAGAGATATGGAACAGATCACTCTTCTGAAGAATGGTTTTTACCACAGTGGTGGTCTGTGCCCAATCATGATTGCTAAAGCCATCCACAATAAGCACTTGTATTTTTTCCTGAGTCGATTGAGCAGTCGTAGAAACAACTGCCCATAAAAATATGCAACAAAAAAGTACTAATTTATGATAATTCATGGTCACTACTTTTCGATCACACCTATTTCATTGATTATTACACGCTGACTTCCTTCTGCATCGGCTTTGGCCACAAAGCGCAAATAACGTGTGCTGATCGGGGCAAATGTTTTCACTTGCTCTATAGGGTTATTCAGTACATTGGAGAATTCCCCTTCCGATTGTTTTATCCAGCTTTTTCCATCGACACTGGTATAAAAAGCATACGAAGAAACCGGATGCAGACCATGTCCTGTCTGACGAGGCAGATAGGTAAATCCGTAGATTTTGCGGCTGTCTCCCATATCAATTTTTATTTCCTGTGGAAGTGGACGGTCGCTTCCGCCCATGCTCCATGAGGTATTGGGATCTCCGTCTATTGCCTGATATGCCTTATTCAAATCTCCGCTTGTTGCTGAGATTACCTGCCAGTTAGCTTTGGATACACCATATTGTTTTTTCTTAACCGCGCTTTTTCTGTCTTCCCGTGTATTATAGGCTACTGCCTTTACTACGGCTCCCTTATTAAGTGTAAACGGGGCTTCGTAGCGGGTACTATTTGTACCCGGTTCCGAACTGTCCAGGGTATAGTATATCTGGTTGCCTTCCTCGGCCTTCATGGTCACCACTCCGGATTTATTCCGATTTATCTGTGGCGAATTCACAAGCGTAGGAGCGTTATAGGCTTCTATGGCAGATATCACCGGACTCCCCTTGGCATCTGTTATATTCACACGCAGCGCAGTAGCCGTTACCCTGTCTGTTCGGAGAATCCTCTTATAACCAATGGTAGTCTCTTGTGCAATGGTTTCCCAGTTTCCGTTTACTTTTGCTTCTACATTAAATTCGCGTACACGCTGGCCCAATTTGATGTATTCCTGCAGCAGTACACGGTTTACCGGTGTAGGTTCATCAAATTTGAAAATAACGGATGCCTGAATTTGTCCGTCATCAGTAGCCCAGTAGGTTTCTTTATCGCCATCAATTACATTAGCTGCATTGTACTGATTGCTGTTACCGCGCACATTATCAGAAATTACTTCACTATCAGCGAGCAGTTCGGTTTTGAAGTCTTCCTTCAGGATGGCTGTTAATTCTTTTAAGCGAGCTTCATCGTTTTCATGTACAAGCCCTCTCCTGTCCACCGGAAGGTTTAACAGCAAGTTTGCGTTACGTCCTACCGATTGGTAGTAAATATCCACCATTTTTTCGATGGGACGAACTTTATCGTCCTCGGAAGCATGGTAAAACCATCCCGGCCTTATGGATACGTCTGCTTCTCCGGGCACCCACCGCTCTCCGTCTTCATGGCCCGACCGGAACTCGGTGTAATGCACTTTACCTGCCAATTCATCTTTTTGGCGCAAGAGGCACCAATTGGTCTTGTTCGCCCAGCCTTCTTCGTTTCCTATCCAGCGTGCTTCGGAAGGTCCTACCCCCCATACCAGGGTATTGGGAGACCATTTGTAAATAGAATCGTAGGTAGTTTGCCAATCATAATATTCCAGAGTGTTGATTTTACGGGTTTCATTGGCTCCGCCGTAGTAGCCATCTCCGCCATTGGCTCCATCAAACCACATTTCGAATACATCCCCATAATTGGTCAGAAGCTCTTGGAGCTGGTTCCTGAAATAGGTGATATAGCCAGGCCTCCCATATTCGGGATGGTTCCTGTCCCACGGAGAAAGGTATAAGCCTAATTTCAGTTCGTATTCTTTACAAGCCTCCGATAGTTCTCTTACCACATCACCATTGCCGTCTTTCCACGGTGCGTTTTTTACGGAATGGTCGGTATATTTGGAAGGCCAAAGACAAAACCCGTCATGATGTTTGGCGGTAAGAATAATGCCTTTCATACCGGCTTCCTTTACAATGCGTGCCCATTGACGGGTATCTAACTCGGTTGGGTTAAATATCTCGGGAGATTCATCTCCGTATCCCCATTCTTTGTTGGTAAAGGTATTGGTAGTAAAGTGAATAAAGGCATAAAATTCGAGTTCATGCCAGTCCAGTTGCTTTTGAGTAGGTAATGGCCCTACGGGCGCCGGTGGCAGCACTTGTTCCCGGCAGTCGGTAAACATTATGGCACTAAGAAGTACCGGTAGCATGACAATCCTTTTCATGAAGTGTTTTTAGGTATCGTTAGTCAATTTTATCAATCAAAATCCTGCGTTCTGTTCCATCGAATTTACAAATGTAAAGATCTTCAACTCCTGAGGGCAAATAAATCTTTCTTGTCGAGCACGAATTAAATCCATGCCCTCTATAATACTCAATTTTTTGTTTTTTATCCCCAAACCCGGCCATCAAATACATGTCGTCAGGTTGAAAACCGATGACACTTGAATTACCGGGCGTATCTAATTTCAATGCTTGAAGGGGACCCATATTTTCTGAGATCAAATAAATTCTTTCATTATTTACCATGATTGATGCCAAAGATTTCTTATCCCATCCTGCCACAAAATTTGTAGTTGCAGGCGCTTCCGCCTTCCATGAAAAATCCCCCTGATTTATTAGAACATTACCATAGGAGGCATCATAATATCCCGTTAGGCTTTCTTCAGAAAAACTATTTCCCACTAGTATTAAATCAGGTAGAGGATCCGCATTTAAATAGTCTATAATTGTTCCAAACACAGGAGAAAACTGAGCCTCAATTGGAAGGGCGTGTATTTTGAAACCTTTACTCCCGCAATTTTCCAACACAACTGATTCCATAACCTCACAGCTCATCTTGAAAGTGCGATCCAATTCTTCCTTTGTAAAAGCTTTGCTAAATGGAGTTTTACCATAATCAGCATGGGTTGTAAATCTGTTTTTTATACCCGGGATCAAGTCTACGAGTGTACTATATGGATGGACGATATAAGAATTGTCTCCAATGTAATTCGTAACGATCGGATCTATACTTCCGTTCTTATCAAAATCACCCGTGTGAATCTCCAGAGGTTTTTCTATGGAACACTTAAAAAATGAATTAAGTCCGTAGTTGCCTACAATATAATCAGTATCTCCATCCTGATCCAAATCTCCTCCGTTAATACTATTCCACCATCCCCCGGTTTTTAGTAATGAATTCCCGATAGGCGAGTTAACAAAGGAATGATTCATATTTATCAAAGGGGTTATCGGCATCCATTCTCCCACCACTATTAAATCCAAGGTATTGTTATTATCCAAATCACTCCAAATTGCGGAAGTTACCATACCGAGTTTTCCTTTTGAATCACCTAACAAATCCGATTGATCTTTAAAAACACCTCCGTCATTTTGCAACAGGTAACTTTGAGGTGTCAACGGGTAACTTCTGCCAACTACTCTACCCCCAACAAAAAGATCCAAATCACCATCACGATCATAATCTCCTCCTATTACACAAGAACCGGAACTTTCAATCCTTGGCAGCGCATTTTTTCTTAGTTCAAAATTACCTCTCCCATCATTGATATAAAGACGATCCTGATAATGACTATCTTTTGCCGGCCATTTATATCCTCCGGAAACAATGTATAAATCCAAATCACCATCGCGATCCGAATCAAAAAATAAGGCC
>JAKSDO010000060.1 GCA_022360055.1 Cytophagales bacterium
TTTATTGGATGCCGATATTTATGGTCCTTCCGTACCCATCATGTTCGGACTGGAAAATACCCAGCCTCAGGCGACTGAAATTGACGGAAAAGCCAAAGTCATTCCGCTTGAACAGCATGGCATCAAGGTTTTGTCGATCGGTTTTTTTGTTAAACCCGAGCAGGCATTGATCTGGCGGGGTCCTATGGCTTCCAGTGCATTAAACCAATTATTTAACGATGCCATTTGGGGCGAGCTGGATTTTATGATCGTGGATCTTCCTCCGGGAACCGGTGATGTGCATCTGACATTGACCCAATCGTACCCGATTACCGGCTCCATTGTAGTAACAACACCTCAGCAGGTGGCCATTGCCGATGTTAAAAAAGCAGTTTCCATGTTCAGACAGGAAAAGATCAACATACCGCTCCTGGGCATCGTTGAAAATATGTCCTACTTCACCCCTGCCGAATTACCGGATAACAAGTATTATATCTTCGGTGAAGGAAATACTGCCGAATTTGCCAAGAACTTAAACGTTCCTTTCCTTGGCCAAATTCCGATGGTTGCCGGAATTGCTGAATCAGGAGATACAGGTAAGCCCATTGCTACGGATAGTGAAGGACCTATCGGAAAAGCTTTTGCTCAATTAGCCGACGGACTGATTAGGCAAACAAATATGCTAAATAAATTTTGAGAATTGTAAATAACAGATTTTTATACTTTTACATTTTAATTTTTTAAAGAACCAAAAAAATGAGCGAAAACAAAGAAGAATTAATCAAAAAGGTTGAAAACGTCATTGAACAGATCAGACCTTATTTACAACAAGATGGCGGTGATATCAAACTTGTTGAGATTACGGACGATAATGTTGTAAACGTAGAATTACAAGGCGCTTGCGGATCTTGTCCCTACAGCACAATGACCTTGAAAAATGGCGTAGAAACAGCGGTGATCAAGGCCATTCCCGAAATCAAATCGGTAGAAGCCATCAATTTATAATCTACGACAAATACTTGGCAACGATGGGCATTCTCCGGCCCATACCAAAAGCCTTTTGTGATACCCTTAGAACAGGAGAAGTTTGGTAACGCTTATATTCATTGGTGTTGACCAATTTTAAAATACGTTTTACAAGAGACTCTTCAAAGCCCATTAGAATCAAATCTTTTGGGCCTTTTCTTTTTTCAATATATTGAAACAAAATCTCATCCAGAATAGCATAATCAGGTAAAGAATCCGTATCTTTTTGATCCGGCCTTAGTTCGGCAGAAGGGGGCTTTACGATGGAATTTTGCGGAATAATTTCCTTTTCCCGATTGATATACTTTGCCAGGGCAAAAACGTCGGTTTTATATACATCCCCTAAAACCGATAAACCACCGTTCATATCTCCGTATAATGTTCCATAACCCACAGCAGCCTCACTTTTGTTAGAAGTGTTGAGCAAAATATATCCGAACTTATTGGATAAGGCCATTAAGATCACACCCCGGATCCGGGCCTGGATATTTTCCTCGGTAATATCAAAAGAAGTGCCTTCAAATTGCTTCTTTAAGCTTTCGCAGATGCTTTGATAGCCCCCTTTAATCGGGACAATTTCATAAGGACTGCCTAAATTCTCCGCCAAATCACGGGCATCGTTGACGGAATGATCGGATGAAAACTCGGAAGGCAATAACACACAACGCACATTTTTAGCACCCAAAGCTTCGGCAGCGATAACCGCAGTAACGGCCGAATCTATCCCACCGGACAAACCCAATATCGCTTTGTTAAAACCTAATTTCAGGAAATAATTTTTTACCCCCATCACCAGTCCATCGTGGATTAAAGCAATTTTGGAGGGTGTTTCTTTTTTTGTATGTTGAACATTAAGATTCCCGACATCAAAAACCTTAAAGTCTTCTTCAAAATAGGCTAGTTCTTCAACAATTTCGCCTTTGGCATTGATCACCAAAGAGCCACCGTCAAACAGTAATTCCGTTTGGGCTCCGACATGATTGACATAAAAAAGCGGAAGTTTATATTTTGAAACATTGGCCAGTAAAATTTCTTTACGAACTTTCGCCTGATCATAATGAAAAGGCGAAGCCGCAATATTGATCATTACATCCGGATTATACCTGAATAATTCATCCATGGGATTGATTTTATAAAGCGGATGATTACCCAGATTCCATAAATCCTCACAAATCGTAATGGCTAGTTTTTTAGCCTTGTATTCAACAATGTCGAACGTTCTGTTCGGTTCAAAATAGCGGTACTCATCAAAAATATCGTAGTTGGGCAGCAACGTTTTCTTCACCACCTGCTTTATCTCGCCATTTGCAAGAACGAAGGCGGTATTGAACAGACCCTTGCCGTGCTCGTCATCGTTGCGCAATGGCGCACCAACAATGGCTGTGATTCCAACACAAGACTCGGCAATTTCAGCAATTGTGGTTTCGCAGCGCTTAATGAAATCTTCAAACTCCAGAAAATCACGGGGCGGATACCCCGAAATAGCCAGTTCGGCGAACACGACGATATCGGCTTTGGCTTGTTTCGCCTTTTCAATAGCGGTTCTGATTTTCGATAAATTCTGATCGAAATTCCCAATGTGATAATTCAGTTGAGCTAAGGCTATCTTCAAAATGCTTCCTCCTTTTTAAAACAAAACGCCAATGTAAAATTCCAAATAATTATTAATGGATTTATTAAGAAGATTTGTAAGATTATTCTGTGATTTTAAAACGTCGGTAATTCCATTGTTAAAATTAATACCGGTAATCAGGGTCGTAGTGCCATTCATTTTATACTCCATTCCCAGTCCGATGATCAAGGACGCCCTGAAA
>JAKSDO010000018.1 GCA_022360055.1 Cytophagales bacterium
AAAATAATTTTTTTTTAATGATTAGTCTGGAAAAAAAAAAAAAAAATAATGGTTTTCGATTATTACCTAATGGCAGAGAATCTTTTTGCAAGGTGATCGAAAATATTGACCGTTTACAAAAAGACTATCCCAATTTTTTTCGAAAAAGAGTCTTTTTTAATGCTGTACTTCATAGAAAGAACTCTTTTAAAGAAATAAAAGACTTCTTTATGAAAAGATATGAAAAGATACCATCTATTTCTGAAGTAAATCCCGTGGGAATTGAGCCTGAAAAGTATAATGACTTTCTTAAAATTTACCGTAGTAAAAATGAAAAAAGTGAAAGCAATAAATGTGTTTCTATAACAATGAAGAAAAACATAGAACCATCTATAAATGAACTAAGAAAATTAATTAGGCATTATAATAAATATATTGTTTGGGAGTTTTCCGAATTATATTATTCATTAAAAAAAACACGGCTGCCTACAGGAACCTGTATTCCATTCACCCGCAGGATTTTTATTACCGCCCAGGGAGTAATTCTTCCTTGTGAACGGGTTGGCCATCAATTTAGTTTAGGAAGGTTTCACGAAGATATCTCAATAGATGTCAATGCTATATCGAATAATTATAACAGTTATTTCGATAAAATGTCAGTACTGTGTGAGAAGTGTTACTTAAACAAACTTTGTGATCAATGTATCTTTCAATTGAATTTGGATTCATCTACTCCCACTTGCCCAAATTTTATGAACAAAAAAAAGTTTATGGAGTACCTTTCAAATCAGATTAGTTTATTGGAAAAGCAGCCGAAGCAATATTTCAATATTTTTAATGAAACTTTAGGAATTGATTAAAAGCTAAAATGAAACCGGCATGGCCGGAGTAAACTCAGGACACTCACGAATATGATTATATTTCTCTCTGTGTCAGCAATCTAAAAAATATAAACGGATGAAAATTTACCTGTATCTCTTTGTTTCTATTATGTTGGCAGGGACGATTTTACCAGACCTCTCTTTTTGCCAGATTAAATATCAAATTAATTTAGCTGATAAGGTTAATGAAAAAGGGGAAGCAAAACTAAATTCAATCGCTAGTAATATTGAGTACATTCCATTAGAGACAAATCCTGATTGTTTACTGGGCAGCGATTATAAATTTGAGTTAACTGAGCAATACATTTTTGTTTTCGACTATGTAAACCTCTATCGTTTTAGCATTTCAGGTAAATTTCTGAATAGAATTGGCCGTCAAGGTAAAGGACCGGGAGAATACATACGGTTAGGAGCTGATTTTGCAATTGACAATAGTAAAAAAGAAGTGTTCCTGTTAGATTTTAGGGGGAGAAAGATCTTGGTGCATAAATATGATGGGACATTTTTAAGAGCGTTAAAACTACAGTTTTCAGGACAGTTTATGGCTTTATTAAATGAAAAGTTTATAATCCATAACAATAACAATTATAATCGTTTCTCAAAAAATAATCCAACCTATGAATTAGAAGTCATCAACTATGAAGGTAAAGCAGTTAACCTATTCGAATCAACTTTGGATCCTAGCGAAAAATATGGGCTAAGTTTACATTTTCCTCATTTTTATGAATTTAATAATTCGGCTTTTTATAAAAACCCATTTAATGATACAATCTATTGTTTTAGACGTGCCAATGAAATGAATCCATATGCTTTGATTAATGTCGGTAAATACGAAAGGGACAAAAAACAAAGTGATTTTAGGGCAGGAGCATATATTAGAGATGAAAGTTCACTTATTGTTTCGACAATAGAAGAAAACAAACAATACATGTTTATCAGTTTGATTAAAGGAGAGGAATTCAGATTGGTTTATGATAAAGATACAAAACAATGTACCAATGGGCATACCGGGTTAAAGAATTTAATTGAAGGCAAGAGAGGAGCGAACTATACTAAAGGCTTGATAAACAATCTTGATGGTGGATTTCCTTTTTGGCCCCGAGAAATTCATAATGATTCTATACTCATAGACTATAGGTACGCCTATGAATTTAAATTCCTTGATAACAACTGGTTTAGGGATAAAGAGGTTTTAAATAAAGACAAAATGGAAAAACTAAAAAAGCTGGCGGGGAGAATTGATGAATTAGATAATCCTGTGATAGTAATTGCGAGATAGACCGATTGATTGTTCGATGTTTCAATACAAAATGAGGATGCTGCACAGTTTAAAGAATCATTAAGATCATTGAAACAGTATCCAGCCAAATTTAACTGTTATGCAAAAATATTGGTTTTACATTGAACCTTATACTTGCATTTTTGTGAAGCAAAAAGAAGTATTGTTTTATAATACGTTGAATGGGGAACACCTGCATTCCAAGAATGAAAAGATACTAAAACTTGCTAAAGCTTTAAAAAAGACGGATAATTTAATGATAATTGGCATGAGTGAATCGGCGTTTACTGATTCTACCATCTCCGACTTTATCAAAAAGATTCGTGATTCATTTTCGGGAGATATTTTAGAACAAAAATGGTCGATCAACAAACCGATTCAATTTCCTCCTGTCTTGAAAATTAGAAAAGAATCCGGTTATACCAAAGAAAGTTGGTATGGAGAAAAAATACTGACTAACCTCAGGGAATTAACATTTTACATTAATAACAGTTGTAGCCAAAATTGTAAAAAATGCCAATTTTACTCAAAGCAATTCATTTTTTGCAAAAAATCGAAGTATAGAAACTCCCTTCCCCTCAAAAATGTTGAAAAAATTTTAATGGAAATACAAGGGTCTTTCTTGTCATGCGTAAATATTACAGGAGGGGATATTTTTAAATATCAAGAGTTATATAAGTTGTCCCAAATTCTTAAGAAATATCCGTTTAAAAAGAATTATCATATCAATTATTTGAATATCAAACGATCAAATAAAAATATGTTGAAAATATTGGGTAGTGACAACGGAAGCATAAAATTATTGGTTCATTTTCCTATAAATAATAGAGATCTTTATCAGGCCTTTCGTGTGTTAAACGATTACAACATTAATGTTGTATTTGTAGTTGAAAATGAGCGAGAAATAGATGAGACGGAAGAGATTGTTATCAAAAACGGTTTGAAAGATTATCGAATTATACCTTACTATTCTGGCAATAATAGTACCTTTTTTGCAAAAAGCATATTTGTATCTCTTGATGATATTAAAGAGGCTTCTCCTAACCAAAAAGAAATATTTTCCAGGATGGTACTAAATCCGGTTGAGTTTGGTAAAATTGTTGTTTTAAGTAATGGTGATTGCCATGCGAATATAAATACTCCTAGAATTGGTAATATTTATAGGAACAATATTTATGATGTCCTTTTTAAAGAATTGATAAAAGGTCAGAGCTGGAGGAAAAGAAGGCAGTTCCAAACCCCATGCAGAAATTGCGTATATAATCTACTTTGCCCTCCAATAACCAGTTACGAAAGGGTTATTGGAAAAGCCAATCTTTGCCATATTATTGAATAGCCTTTAATATCTGGACAATAGGCAATAGGTATAGTCAGGCCCCGATAAGCATAGTGGGCGATATTACCCAACTTTACCCTTTTTTAGATGTCATTAATCGTATCTTTATTTCAGAGGTTTTAAAAGTAATGGAAACCGTCAAATATTTACGGTTCTATGATTTGGCGATGAGGATAGCCATGTCATTAGGTCGAATAAAACCATAGATCAGCTTGAGATTATTGAACGATAAGATCCGGTAATTTAATGCTGAACGATTTTTTTGTTTTTTAAATGATCAACCTTTTTTTTGTTGTACACGATTATTCCGGCGCAAGGACGTATGCCAATGAGTTATTTAATCATTTTTTCGGTCATCCGGGAATAGCAATTCATAAGGTTTATCTGGAAAGTAATGAATACCGTGAATATACCGAGATTAAAGAAAAAGATGTATTGTCGATCCATATTCCGCGGATAAAACGAAAGGGCGGTACATTGGAGAAATATGCCGCGAGGTGTGCCGATCTGATGGCCCCCCGATTGCGATCCGCTGGAAATATTATTTTTCATCTCAATTACTCCACTCAGGTAAAGCTTGGTATCGAAGTCCGGAAACGATATGATGCGTTGTTGGTTTATACCATGCACTATTTGCCCACTTACTTTACGTACCTGGCGTTTGAGGCCTGCATCCCGGACAAGATCAAAACTACAGGAGATGCGCTTGACAAAGAGATCCTAAAAGAAGTAGATAAGATCGTTTGCATTTCAAAATTTGCTCAACATACGATATGTAATCGATACAGTACACTCCCTGCAAAAACGGAAGTTATATATAATGGCTATGGAACGATTGAGTGTAAATCCCCTGCGAATGTAACGCGAACAAAGCAAAGTTTCGGATTCGGGAAAGATGAACGGTTTATCCTTTTTGCCGGAAGGCTAAGCGCAGAGAAAGGAGTATATGTCTTGGTAAGCGCATTCAAAAAAATTGCCGAAGAATTCCCTGATGCCAGGCTGGTCCTAGCAGGAGAGGGTGATTTCAATGAGGTCATGAAGCGATGCCGGAGTATCGTCGGTAAGGTAACGTTTACCGGTACTCTACAAAAAGAGCAGCTCCAAAAACTATATAGCCTCGTGGATATAGGGGTTGTACCTTCCCATTTTGAGTTATTGGGCTATGTCCCGATCGAGATGATGCTCCACCGGATACCTGTTGTTATTTCCAACGTGCCGGGTATGAATGAATTGGTTGAAGATGGTAAAAACGGACTCTTATGCAAGGTAAAGAAGAGAACGGATGGTTTGCTGGGGCTGGAAGCGGACAGCACTGATTTATATCTGAAAATTAAATCTCTATTGGAGAATAAACATCTGGCAACTCGGATAGCTCAAAATGGCCGCTTAAGCTGGGAAAATGGTTTTACAGCATATCATATGGGGCGGGCTACTGTACACCTTTACAGGCAATTACTAAAACAAAAAAAACGATCATCAAGTGATCAAGCAATTTAGGACTGCCACGGCTTAAAAATCAGCTTAGTAAAGCAAGCTTTAAAAACAAAGAAATGAGTCTTTTGATCAGTAGAGATGGTACTTGTAGCGCCTGCACTGGACCTTCCCAGAATGCGATCAATGAAGAGGCAAACGCTCAATATGGCTGTGGAGGATCCGGTATTTAACAGCTTGAGAGACCGGATAACCCAGTTTTTTATTGCTAGCCAGGAATGTTTTACATCAACTTAAGGTAAGTCTATATTACAATATAATGAAAAATGAAAGGATATTGTTTTTTGCAATTTTGTTACTAGCCTTGAGCTTAATCGCATGCGCTTTCGACGAAAATGCCAAAGCTGACAAAAGGACTAAAAGTGATACAACAAATGTCGAGTCCCTTAGATTCCCAGAAAACGGGGAAGATACACTTAAAGTATCTTATTTTGCCGATACGGTATTGTATGTCCCCTTGGAAACAGTTGCTGAAAGTTTTATCAAACGTGCTAACCAAATATGGATGGATGATTCGATTATTCTGATTAATGATAACAGGAGATTACTTATGTTTTCACGAGTCGGAAAATTTGTCAGACAAGTTGGAAGAATCGGGAATGGCCCAGGGGAGTACCAAGGCATTTTTAGCTTTGAAGTGATCGATGATACTATCTATTTGTCTTCTACCGACAAAAAGTCCTTGATTA
>JAKSDO010000258.1 GCA_022360055.1 Cytophagales bacterium
ATCTGAAATGAGGCTCCCAGTGCCCCTCTTGCCCGAAAATCTCTTCTAGTATTTTTCATTTCAACATTGGTTGCGCATAATCCATAAAATAATTAAACAAACCTGTGTGCCACCGGCAGGTCAATCCCGCTCAATAATTCAACGGCCTATCCCGAGGCTATGGCTTTATATAATTTCCGGATTCGTGCTTAAGATCATTGTTTCGAGCAATATCGTACATTCCCCCTTCTATGGGAAATGAAAATTCAAATCAGAACGGCCCCTTGTTGTTGTTCTTTACCGCATTTGTTTTTGTTCCGGGCATTTCACCCCGCCCTACGGCATTAAATCTCTCAATACCCGGGAGAAGCTTTCCGGACTCTGTGTCGAATGCTGCTTTTGTCAGTCGTTCGGGTACATCATCGCCGGTTTGGTCGCTCCACTGCCGAAGGATATTTCTCAGATCATCCAATACCGGGCGATACCTGTCGAACGAAGCAATGTTATTCACTTGTTCCGGATCCAGGACGCAATCAAACAGCTCTTCATGAGGTCTCGGCGCTGAAAATACATCTGCCTGAGCTGCGCTCAATCTGCCCTGGTCCCTGGCGTCCTTGAGATCGGCGTAGGAAGGTGACCTGTTGGAGTCGGCCGGCCCCTGATTTGGAAACTGCGGGCGGTTGTTAATCACATACATAAAATGCTTTGTCCTCACCATACGTTCATGCGCTTCATAGTCGTGCCAGTTGTGCTCGGCAAACACATAATTGCGATGCTCGGCCGATGGGTTTTTGATGGTCTTGGCGAAGCTGCTCCCCTGAAAGGTCGGCCCGGCTTCAACGCCGGCAAGCTCAAACAGCGTGGGTGCAATATCGATCACACTGATCATACTAGTGCTTTCCAATCCGCCGGATTTCTGTCCTTCGGGCCAACTCAACACAAACGGTGTTTTCATACCGCGATCGTACACGCGAGTTTTTGCCCCGGGAAAAGGCCGTCCGTTATCCGCCATAAAGATGATCAGGGTATGCTCCAGAATCCCCTGTCGATTCAACTCATCCCGAACCAGTCCAAGATAATGATCCAGCCGCTGGATTTCATTGTAGTAGGATGCGAGATCTTTCCGGGTTCCCTGCGCATCTACAAGGTGCGGAGGCACCACGGATTCGACCGGGTCGTGCGGCGTGCCAAATTCGTCGGCATGCCATACCCGATGGGCATCGTGCGCAGCAAACCACATAAAAAAAGGCCGGTCTTTTGGTCGCTCACGCAGGATGCTGACCCAATTTTTATGCCCGCCATTTCCAACATCCTTATCGTCGACCAGATCAAAGTCCGACCTCACATACGGCCCCAGATGCCATTTCCCGGAAGATGCGGTATAATATCCGGTTTTTTTTAATGCTCCCGGTAAAGTAGGCATCCCTTCCGGGAGCGGTGTGTGTAATTCCGCTGCGCCGGTATTGTGGGGATACCTGCCCGCGAGGATGCTGCAACGACTTGGACTGCACGAGCTGGCCGTAAGGTAGGCATTTGTAAATTTGATTCCTTCTTTGGCCAACCTGTCTACGTTTGGTGAATTTACGGTTGGATGTCCATAGCACCCCAAATCATTCCAACTGATATCGTCTCCGATAACGATCAGGAAGTTCGGACGGTTTATTTGGGCAAATAAGCAACAACAGGCAAAAATCGCTATAAGCGCCAAAACTATTTTCTTCATATTATCAATCGTTTACCATTTCTTTATAGTCCGGATTCTCCGAGGGATACTGAGCGTTGACTTCCTCCCGCCAGAGCTGTAATTTTTGATGCATTTTTCTGAGCAATTCCGGCTCAGTATCCCTCAGATCTTTTTCCTCGCCGATATCCGTGGCCAAATCGTACAATTCCAGTCTTCCATCTTCAAAAAACTCGATAAGCTTGTAATCTCCCATCCGTATGGCGCTGTAGGGCGTCGCGCCGCCCCTGTGATAATGAGGATAGTGCCAGAACAAGGCGGACCTGCTGATTGGTTGACCGGGTGATCTGACCAGCGGAAGTATATTTTCTCCATCATTTTCGATCACCTCCAACCCGGCAAGATCCAAAATTGTCGGGAACAAATCCATACCGATTATCGGGGCATCGGATACTGCGCCGCCCCGGGTAATACCGGGGATCAGTACAATGCACGGTACTCTTACGCCACCCTCGTAAGCAGCGCCTTTTCCCGCGCGTATTTTCCCATTATCCGTAATATCCCATAACTCCAGCCCGCCATTGTCGCTGGTGAAGAAAATGGCAGTGTGCTCTTCTATCCCCAACGCTTTCAATTTATTCCTGAGTCTGCCCAAACTATGATCCACACTGCGAATCATCGCGGCATAAGCCGCATTCCTGTGCCGGTGGTTTTCAGTTACCTTAGCTTTGAAATACCGGGTAATCGAATCATGCGCCTGAATCGGTGTGTGAACGGCATAATGCGGAAAATAAATAAAAAACGGGCCTTCTTTCTGCTGTTCCATAAACCTCAGAGCCTCATCTGTCAACCGGTCTGTCAGGTATTCTCTCTCCTTTCCATTTTCCAAACCGGGCGGATGCCTTTTATCTCTTTTGCCTCCGTGATAAGGATAAAAGTAAGATCCCGGCGCGCCCCAACGGTACCCACCGACATTCACATCAAACCCGTGGTTTTCCGGCCAGTATATCGGTTCATCGCCCAAATGCCACTTACCGAAATTCGCTGTGGTATACCCCCCTTTTTTCAATGCTTTGGCAATGGTAACTTCAGCAGTATCCAGGTACATCTGCCAATCCGGTATTATTAATTTAGGATTCGGAGGTTTGTATCCCCGAATCCAATCCGTAAGATGTAGCCTGGCGGGGTATTTTCCCGTCATCAATGCCGCCCTGGAAGGCGAGCAGACCGTGCATGCCGAATAGGCGTTCGTAAATCTCACCCCCTCCGAGGCCAGCTTGTCGATATTCGGTGTTTCATACAGATCGCTTCCATAGCATCCGAGATCCGTCCATCCCAGATCATCGATAAAAAAGAGAATGATGTTGGTTTTTTTGACTGGGTTCGAGCACGAATTCAAAGCAATACAAGCGACAAAAAGGACTGCAATTTCAGTATAAATTCGAAGGTGTTTTGACCGTGGTTTCATAATACTACTTCTCATATCAACGCGAAGATTATCTCCGCCAATTAAATCTAAAAAACTCCATTCCTCCCTCCTCATTTCATGGGAGCATCCAAAAATTTCTACTTCAAATACGAAGGAAAATCCGGCTCCTCCGGCGGGGGCAAGACGGAATCCTCTTCGGGATAAACAGGGTTCGGAATAGCTGTACAAAGTTGGTCATCACATCTTTTGCACATAGACATAATATGCGCCGACTTCAATGCCCTGTTCATCGGTCAACCAGGACTTCAGCTTCTGTTTACCCGGTTCCAATTCAAAGTTAAAAATAACATTGATCGCACCGGATTTCACTTCCCGGGTTTCTTCCTTTTCACCAATTCTCAGTTTGGCTGAAGAAATCGCAATGGGTATTCCTTCCGGATAAGGTTTACCACCGTCTATATCATCGCCGATAGGTACGGCTTCATTAAATCCCGCTCCCGCTTCTTTCGGGTACCTGCGCAATTCTATGGAATATTTGCCCTTTTCCTTCACGTCAATGATCCAAAATCCGTTCGGGTTTTTATTCAATCGAACCTGGGTTTGATTCCAGGCGGGGAATGCGCCCTCATCCGCATGAAGATCATGACAGGTCAGGGCTACCGGAGTGGAATCAAAACCAACTGGTATGGGGTTGATCTCGTCCGACCGTTGCGACACTCTTTGCCACCATGCCTCGTATTCCCTCCTCAATGATTTGACGATTTCCGGTTTTTCACGGGCAATATCTTTGGTCTGGCCCGGATCATCCTTAATTTCATACAAAGCGCTCCCGCGAATAAGCCGGTATTCATCGGTCATGATCGAAGCGTCTTTCCATTTTTCCAAAAATTCTCTGCGTTGGGTATCGGTGATAATTGTCCTGGATTTCCAGGAAGCTCCCGGATTTCGCAATAAGGAGACCAGGCTTTCTCCTTCAAACGGCAAATCCGGGGTATAACCGACCTTGCACAGATCCAAAAGCGTAGGAACCACATCCGTGTAGGAGCTTATATATTTCACATCGCTCCCGTGGGCCAGGTCTCCTTTAGGCCAGTGGATAAAAAAAGGCACCCTGTGACCGCCCTCATACGCCGATCCTTTTTTGCCGCGCATCCCGGCATTAAATCCTTTCCCGGCCGGGAAGCCTTTTTTGTCGAGTCGGATGCCCGATGAAGTGCCATTGTCGGTCATAAAAATCAGTATGGTATTCTCACTAATATTCCATGCTTCAAGTTTTTTGCGCAACACGCCCAGGTTGTCATCAATGTTGGTGATCATGCCGTAAAAATTCGGATTCGGGATTTCCTCATTTTCTCGGTACATATCGAGATACTTTTGGGGCACGTGGAACGGTCCGTGGGGGGCGTTTGGCGCGATGTAGCAAAAAAAAGATTCATCCTTCCGGGACTCGATAAACTTCAACGCCTCATCGAACCAGATATCCGTACAATAGCCATTGAATTTTTCCGGAACGCCATTTCTAAAATAAGTATCATCAAAATAATCGTTGTTCCAGTAATCCGGAGTCTGACCTACCCCACCGCCCCCGTGAATAAGCGTCTCTTCAAAACCTCTGTACTGAGGTAAATACGGATAATTATCGCCCAAATGCCATTTGCCAAAAATCCCGGTGCTGTAACCGTTTTTCCTGAGAATATCGGCAAGGGTCACCTCCCCCTGTCTTAAGAAATTCCTTCCAATGATGGTATGCCAGACACCAACCTCATTGCAATTGCGGCCGGTAAGCAGACCTGCCCTGGTCGGAGCGCAGGTAGTTCCAACGTGAAAATCAGTCAGCCGCACACTTTGAGCATACAGTTTGTCCATCTCCGGAGTCTTGATCCAGGGATTTCCATGACAGGCCAGATCACCGTATCCCTGATCGTCCGTCATGATGAGAATTATGTTTGGTTTCCTTTCTTCCTTCGTATTCAGGCAGTTGCCAAATACAACGATCAACAGCACCGAAATAATCGCGTTAATTTTCATGATTAACAGGTAAAAGTTTTAAAGCTACAATCGATTGAGAAATTTCTTATCCAATGCGAAATTCATAAAAAAAGGTTATTGAATGGTATTATCCCGATACACGGATTTCAGTCTTGCCAATTCCTGTTCCATTCTTGTCTGAATCTCGGTGTACTCGGGGTCGTTGTAAACATTCTTCATCTCCTGCCGGTCCAACTTCAGATCAAAAAGCTCTTTTTCTCCCAATTCATAATAGTTGATCAGCTTATACCTTTCTGTCCGCACTCCATTGTGTCTGGGCACGGAATGTGCCCCGGGAAATTCATAATAGTGATAGTAGATCGATTTTCTCCAGTTCTCAGGTGTTTTGCCCTTCAGCAGCGGCACAAGGCTCTGGCCCTGCATTTCCTTCGGTATTTTGAGTCCGGCCATCTCCAGAAAGGTTTCCGCAAAATCAAGATTCTGAACCATGTCGGCGTTTACGGATCCCGGCTTTGTGACCCCGGGCCATTTGACAATAAACGGCATATGCAACGACTCTTCATACATCCATCGCTTGTCAAACCATCCGTGCTCCCCAAGATAAAATCCCTGATCGGAAGAATAGATCACTACGGTATTTTCGGCCAATCCGCTTTCATCCAGATACTTCAAAAGGCGACCGATGTTATCATCAACCGATGCCACGCACCTTAAATAATCCTTGATGTAGCGCTGGTATTTCCATCTTACGAGATCTCTTTCCTCTAAACCGGCTTCCAAAAATGCCTTGTTTTTTGCCTCATAGGCTTTGTTCCAGGCTTCAAGCTGATCGGATGTAAATCGCTTTTTACGCTGATCCCAAACCTTTGCCCCCAGGGTATCCGCCGGTCCGTCCACCACCTTCAGATCCCATGAAAAACGCATGTGCCTGTCGATTTCCATTTCCTGAACGGCCGCGCCGCTTGCCCTGCCGCTGTAATCGTCAAATAATGTGGCCGGCTCAGGGATGGTCACGCTGTCGTACATGTTCAGATGCCTGGGGCCCGGCAACCAGGCGCGATGAGGCGCCTTGTGTTGTGTCATCAGCATAAAGGGCTTGGTCTTGTCCCTGATCGTTTCCAGCCACTCAAGCGTAACATCTGTAATAACGTCCGTCACATATCCTTCGATGCGCTCCAGTCCGCTTGGGGTCCTGAAATCAGGATTATAATAACTGCCCTGACCGGGCAACACTTTCCAGAAGTCAAAGCCAACAGGTTCACTTTTGAGATGCCATTTCCCAATCATGGCTGTCTGATAACCTCCTCGGCCGAATAACTTTGGAAATGTCGTCTGAGCGCTGTCAAAAACCATTCGATTGTCCAATACGCCATTGAGATGGCTGTGTTTCCCGGTCTGGATTACGGCCCTGCTCGGAGCGCAAATGGAGTTGGTACAGAATGCATTTTGGAAAATCATGCCTTCTTCCGCAAGACGGTCAATATGCGGCGTTTTATTTATAACAGATCCATAGGCGCTTATTGCCTGAAGCGCGTGATCATCTGTAAATATGAATAAAATGTTTGGTCTGGAATCGTTTCTTGCCGCTTCTTTTTTCTCGGTACATTTTGCAAGAAATACGGCAAGGATCACAAAAAGAATTAGTCGTCTCATCATTTTTGTCATTGGTGTTGTAAAAAATGGTAGTGAAGTGAATCCCTAATATAACTTATTTGAATATTTAATGTTACTTGCGTCCGATTAATTCCATGAATTAAAGTATATAAAATGCGAAATAAGCAGTATTTCTTTGAATTTATCAAAACCGTCTTCACTTGTCGCCAGAGGGATCGCGCGGTTTTCGCAGCGTATCCTTTCTGCGGATAATTACTGTCGGACCGGTTCGGAATCGTTTTGAAAATGAAATTAAACCTTTTCCGATCGTTCCGGGACAGATCATCAAATGTGAAAGATTCGGCAAACGATGGGTGATTCTTTCATTTGTTGGTTCGGAACAGACCAACAAATCAGACAATTGACCGTTATCATTACTGGCAGGGCTGTTTTGTAGCTATGAATTTATTATTAACCGGTCTACTGGCAATCAGCGTATTATCCGGAAATCTTTTACAAGAAGGGCCGAAGCATCAAATCAGTATTTATTTTGGCGGAGGAAGTTATTACATCTCCGAAAACCAGCGAATCGCCATTGCAGAATTTCTTCAAAAAATTCCGCATGTTGAGCAATTCAATATCACCATTCACAGCCACACGGATAATATTGGCGGAGTGGAGTTTAATGATTGGCTTTCAAAAATGAGAAGCCGATCGGCGCTCGAAGAATTGCTATTGAACAACATCAGGAAAGAAATGATTGAAATTAAAGATTTTGGATTGCACAACCCTGTCTATGATAATTCCACCTGGGAAGGAAAGCTTAAAAATCGCCGGGTCGATATATTTCTCTGGCCAATGGCGCTGTAACAGGTTTGTCCCGCTCAGCACACTGCAATTCCATGGCGGATTTAACAATTGTATGCGGTATTTTAAGCTGATCCTTTTTCAATGCCATCCATCCCGGATTAGACCAAAAAATAATTAATATTTTGATTAAATGGGATACGTTTTGACAATGTTTATCCTAATAACATTATTTTTCGGGTGGGCAACCAATACACTGTCAAGTCAAGTGTGAATTGTCCAGCCCAAGTCTTGTCCTTTTCATGCGTTTCATCGTTAGAAATATTCACATCACGATTATGTTCATATTTTTTGCCTTTACCTGCATGAAAATTACGACAACTTAACCGAACTTTCACACTTGACTCGACTAGCTATTTAAATTTTCTTTCCTATATAAAATACATAACCGTAAAATGCTTTATGTTTATAATACAATTGCGTTTCATACCGTTGGTTTGCAATGAAGTCTTCAGCAACTTTATTACCAACATGTTTTTTTAAAAAGACTTCCTGTGCTGAGACTTGTGGTGCATAGAAATGCTCTATCCAGCAGCTCTCAGGCAGAATAAATGTAGCTACAGGAATATATCCAGCTTTTTGCATTTGTTCAACTTTGCTTGGGATAGTGTCAATTTCAGGATAAGCATCCATCCAAAATTCATCTATCTCGTTCGGTCGTTCATCTGTAAACCACGACACTTCCGAAACAGCAATATAGCCACCGGCTTTCAGGAATTTTCGCCATTCGTTAAGTCCATGTTCAAAACCGATATTATAAATAGCACCTTCCGACCAGATGAGGTCCAATTCTTCATTCTGAAAAGGGAGGTTATACATCGAACCAACAATACCTTTTACCCGCTCCTGAAGATTGAGTTTATCGGCATTCGAATTGAACAGATTTATAAAAGTAGGAAACAGGTCAACTCCTATGATTCTTCCCGGTACATGCTGCGCCATTACCATTGTTTGACCTCCTGTTCCACAACCTATGTCAGCGATATAAGATGCCGCAGAAAGATTTTCGATAAAGCTTAATGCTTTAATCGTTACCTCCGGGCTGCCAGGACCTTGTCGTTCTACACTCGAATAATATTCGCAGATTAAATTGAAGTCGAATTCGTGAATCGATTTATTTTCGTTACTCATGATGTTTAAATTTAAAATGTTGAAGTAATGGCATAAGGATACATATTATCCTTTTGTCAAGCCTCAAACTATGGTTAGTATATAGATAAGAAAATAACTCCGACAAGAATATGCCTGAGTTTTATAAAAGGATAACCTTGGGCAGAATACCAAAGGTTATTTACTTCACCGAATCCGTTTTAAATCTAAACATCCAAAATTTTTAGTTAGGCAAAGATAGATTTTTTTTTAAAAAGCCTACTTTAAAAAAGCAATAGGAAACCTTTAAAAAATTAAGGTAGTGGAAGTATTGGAATAGCCCTCCGGATCAAAATAATTTTAGGGTTCAGAGCTACGGAAGTAGCCAGAGCTAACAGGGGATTTGAAACCGGATGATCAAGTTGAAATTAATTGAAAATCTATATTGCGCGTATATATGAATTTACATAAGCTCAAAGAAATATTGCAAAGAGGCGAAGGCATTCAAGTTGAGTTTAAAACATCCCAATTTGAACTGAGCAGAAATACTTTCTCAAGACACACACGAGCACGATCCTATTGCTCAGTGCGTCAGCAACCTGAAAAATATAAACGGATGAAACGGGCCATGCCTGAGATAATTATTGAGATACACAAGATAACGATGATCAACGGCACACGGTGAGGATTCTGCAAATTTTAAACATATATAAACACGGATTTGTTTGGTGATTTCATCCTGGCATGATTATTTGCAGTCGAATTATAACTAAGTAATTAGTTTGATAGTTCGGCTTTTTACCTCCTTTTACAGTTAACAGGAATATGACAACTCCATGGTTCGGATAAATGTAACATACGATCTCCGGCTTTTTATACTGCTTCAGGTGGTCTGCACGCTTTCTTCCTGTGTGGCAACCAGGTATAAAATAGAGAAAACACCTCTCGGCAAATACTTTGCGGAGCATCCCGTATTTAAAGAAAGTCACTCCGGTCTGTTGGTCTATGATATCGATGAAAGCGAGGTGCTCTTTGATCACAACAGCCAGAGGTCTTTTACCCCGGCTTCCAATACGAAACTATTGACCTACTTGGCAACGGTCAAAATGATGAAAGACAGTGTGCCTTCCATCGAATATTGCCTGATGGATGATACTTTGTTTTTTACGGGCACGGGAGATCCTACCCTGCTCCACAGGAACTTTGAATACGGAAAAACGATTGACTTCTTAAGCAAGCACCTGGGACAAATCGTTTATATTGAAAGACCGATGGATGACAAACGGTTTGGACCCGGTTGGGCCTGGGATGATTATCCCTATTATTTCTCCGCGGAGAAAGCTTCCTTTCCAATTTATGGTAATATGGTCCGGTTCGGCAAAGAAGCGCCCGGTGACCTCCTGGACGTAACTCCAATTCATTTTCAGGATTACCTCAGCATCGTCCAGGAAAAGTCGGTCGAAGGCCATCGCATCGACCGGGATGAATTAAAAAACGAATTCAGATTGACATTTGATGGAAATCCGGCAAAGATCAACCGCGAGGTACCTTTTATTTACTCGGATGAATTATTTGTGAAGCTGTTATCGGACACGCTCAAAAAGAAAGTATTGAAATCAAGCCATTTCCCGGATTGCAGTCCTATTGCCCTGCATTCGGTCCCCACAGATTCAGTTTCAAAATATATTCTGATGGATTCGGACAACTTCCTGGCGGAGCAAATGCTACTCGTGATCAGCGGGCAATCCGGAGATACGCTCAGCTCCGGAAAGGCCATTCAAAAAGTGCTTGAAAATCTTCTTTCCAAGGAACAAGCCCAAATCTTTTGGGTGGATGGATCGGGTCTTTCCAGGTACAACCGGATTACCCCGAATGCTATGGTATCAATACTGAAGAAGCTGTATGTGGAGGTGCCAAAAGACAAACTCTTCCGGTTGCTCCCGGAATCCGGATCGAGCGGGACATTGAAAACTTCCTTCCCCGGACTTTCGGGAAAAATCCACGCTAAAACAGGATCGATGCGGCATGTTTACAATTTATCCGGTTATCTCGAAACAAATTCCGGTAAAATATTATTGTTTAGTTTTATGAACAACAATTTCAATGTTTCGTTCAATGAAATGAAACGCGAAATGGAAAAAGTGCTGACCGTTTTTGTAACTGATAATTAATGATTAGGATATTACCTATTGCTTTCCTGTTTCTCTTTGGATCTTTAGCGGCTTTTGCCCAACACGGCATTAAGATAGCAAAGTTAAAATACAATGGTGGCGGCGACTGGTACGCCAACAAAACCGCACTCCCCAACCTTATCAAATTTTGCAACGGGAACCTTCAAACGGGTCTTGCGGAGCATGAAGACATCGTGGAAGTAGGAAGCACCGATATATTTTTGTATCCGTACATTTACATGACGGGCCATGGCAATGTGGTCTTCTCGAATTCCGATGCCGAGAATCTTCGAAATTATCTGGTTGGCGGTGGTTTTTTACACATTGATGATAATTACGGATTGGATAAATTCATCCGTCTTGAAATGAAAAAAGTATTTCCCAACCTGGAATTTGTCGAATTGCCATTTGATCACCCGATTTACCACCAGAAATACAAATTTCATGAAGGGCTTCCCAAAGTTCATGAACACGATGGCAGACCGCCTCAAGGTCTGGGGCTTATCTATGAAGGAAGGCTGGTTTGTTTTTATTCCTACGAGGCGGACTTAGGGAATGGATGGGAAGATCAGAGCATTTATAATGATCCGGAATCCATACGTTTGGAAGCATTAAAAGCAGGCGCAAATATTATCTCATATGCATTTATGCAGGCGGATTTTGCAAATAACCAAGAAAACGCCAAGTAGGAATGCCCCGGGAAGATCTGTCATTCCTGACTCAGCAGGAATCTCCGTACCTCACCGGGACGTATGGCCATAGATTATCCGGGCGATCCGCGAGCAAAGCGTCCGGCCGAGCGATCACCTGTCGGAAAGGACATGAAAAGGAATAGTCACATGATTTTCGTGCGGAACTGCTTTGTCCTGTAATTGAACCTGAAATATGCAATAGCCTTTCTATTCCGAGCCTGAATTACTTCAAATCAATCCCTTTGTTTCGTTTTACTTTTCACCATAGCGGTGCTATGCTGTCAAAGTAAAACTTCCTGATTTATTGCAATTTAAGCGCTCATAACGAAATTTATCGCATCATCCAGGCTGAACAGGAACCCACCGTTTCTCGTTCCTTCCGGGGAAGGAGCCGGGAAAGACCAATAATGTTCAAATATTTCCAGTTGAAAAAAACAAAAACTAACCCTTTAGTTTGAAAACTAATATATTAGTTATATATTTGATTATAAACTCAAGGTATGGAAGAAATCCCGATCTACTTTTTAAAGGTTGTTTTATTGCAGACGATTCTTTATGCCCTGTTTAGGCTGACCTGTCATAAGGAGACAAACTTTCAATTCAATCGATTCTTTTTGCTGGTCATCCTGGTCCTGCCGCTTGCTGTCCCCTTTCTTAAAATCCAGGTAAACATTTTCGGATCTGAAAATCCTTCGGAAGGGTTTATCGATCCGTGGTATTTCATCGAACAATCCCTGCCGGTCGTTACGATCAACGGCGCGCGATCGCTTTCCACGGGTTTTACCACATGGATGCTCGTATTAATATCGCTTTATCTACTGGTAGCTATTTCTTCGGCAATTGGGCTGACCGCTGACTATAGTAAGTTATATAAGCTCGAAAAAACCAGTTGCAAGAAAGAATATACGGCCTCCGGATACAGGTTGTTTTATGTGTCTTCGAATATATTGTCGTTCTCCTTTCTGAACAGGATATTCATTTCTGTACTGTTTCCGCTCCGACCCGAAGAAAAAAATACGATTGTTAAACACGAAGAATATCACCTCGCCCAAAAGCATAGCCTCGACGTAATACTGGCAGAGGTCGTCCGAATCATTTGTTGGTTTAATCCCATCGTGTATTTGATCCAAAGGAATCTGAAAGAAACACATGAGTATCTGGCAGACCGACATACCGTAGCTCAATATGGGAGCAACGACTACACCGGATTGCTCAGATCTTTTAAATGGCAGGAAATTAATATGATGTTGGGCAGTGCATATTCCGGCGCAAGTATTAAGAAAAGGATATCTATGATCGAGCAGTCGGGCAAAAAGTCGACCATGCTAAAAGTAATTTCTCTTTCCATGCTCTCTTTCTTTACAGCATTCATATTCGCTTGCGAAAATGAGTTGGATGCTTTTGAAACCAGGGATAATAATACTTTCCAATACTCGCTGTCAAAGGCCGATCTGGAAAAGGAGATCGATATCCATATTGCCCGACTAAAAAACGCACCCAAGGATTTAATAGATCAATACATATCCATGCAGCGAAGTGAACCGGCTTATTATTACATGCCATCTGTCAACTGGATCACAGCATCTCAGGCTGCGCCCCTCACACCTGACAAAATCAAAAATGGATCGAAGAAGTTTGGTTTCCTGGATATGGAGGTCGAATTTTTCCGAATGTTGAATAATGATGAAATCGGCAAGTTCTTTCCCCAAGAAATTGTCGATAAAGCTGATATTATCTCCGGCTACGCGATAATTAATAAGATGGACCGCTACCGGTACATGGAGTACAAACATAAAATGAACATCGAAGACAACAGCATTCATGACAATTATGATAAGATGGCCAGTTTTGAAGGAGGAATGGAAGCTTTGGCCCTGCACTTGAAAGAAAATCTCCGGTATCCTGAGGTGGCGAAAAAAAGGGGAATTGAGGACCAACTGGTGATGCGCTTTGTGATTACAAAACATGGAGGGTTGGTATATCTTAACATTGATCAATTACCTTCTACAACTGATAAGGAGGTGAGTCTCGAATTCCAGAAAGCCGCCTATTACGCATTAAGGGCTACTGAAGGAAAGTGGGAGCCCGCCGAAAAAGACGGCAAATATGTCATGTCGAAAATGACCTTGCCAATTGAATTTAAATTAGACAAAAAAGAGCAATAAACTGTACAATGAAACAATTAACAAAAGCCGAAGAACAAGTCATGCAGATCCTTTGGGAGATTAAAAAAGGATTTGTGAAAGACGTTTTGGATAAAATGCCAAAACCAAAACCGGCATACAATACGGTTTCAACGATTATCAGAATTCTGGAAAAAAAAGGATTTGTAGGATACAAGGCCTATGGAAAAACGCACGAGTACTTTCCGGTGATTGAGAAGAACCAGTACAGGAGCTTTTACTTGAAGTCCATGATTACGGGATATTTCGGAGGCTCGTTTGAGCGGCTGGTATCTTTTTTTGCCAAAGACAACGACATGGATATTCACGAAATGGAGGAACTCCTCAAAAACGTTCAACGGGATATCGAAGATCCGAATGATGAATAGTCTCGTTGGGTACTTTTTGGAGTCAAACCTGTATCTGATCTGCATTTACCTGCTAGACCGGATCATTTTGATGAATGACAAACATTTCGGATTTAACCGGATCTTCCTTTTGGGGGGCGTTTTGCTTTCTTTAACCTTACCTCTGTTGTCGTTCAATATAGTTGTCGCTCCCGCACAGTCGATGGGCTCGTTTGAGGGATATATCGTTTTACCTGCGATCACGATCACTACAGCACAAACAGAAAGCGTCGGATTCATCTTAAAGTGGTGGCACATTATCGGCATTGCTTACGCCGGAGGAATGCTCTTTTACTTTAGCCGGCTTTTGTGGCAAATCATGCAGATTCTGAGACATTTGCCCCTGCTCAACTCATCCAGAGACCGAAAAAACAAGTATACGCTCATCACGACCAACGGTGAAATGCCCACCTGTTCGTTCTTTAAATTTCTGTTCTGGGACAAAAGTGTTCATTTGGAAGAGGAGGAAAAACAGCAGGTGCTGGCCCATGAGCTGGCCCACATCCGGCAATGGCACAGCCTGGATATCCTTTTTATCGAACTGCTTCGAATCGTATTTTGGATCAATCCCGTCATTCACCTGATAAAAGCCAGGATAACCGAAGTGCACGAATTCCTTGCCGACCACGATGCCACCCGGGGAAAAAACCCGGAAAATTATCGCCGGGTGCTCACCATGCAGATATTCAAGAGTTTTGACTTTGCATTGAGCAACAATTTCCACAGATCCCAGGTTGCCAAACGCATCAGGATGCTGAATTCCGGTAAATCGAAATCCATTTGGCTGAACCTCGTTCTCCTGGTACCGGCCATGATCTTACTGATTACAATATTGTCGTGTAATGTAACCGATCAAATTCTGCCTGATGCGGCATTGCGCGATCATTATCCCGAATTGCCTGAAGGATGGGTTGTTATCGGGCAACAAGATTTACCGGCCGGGTTACTTACCAGCTATAAGGAGTACATCAAAAAAGATCCGGGGGGCCATTCATTGATTGTGCAGCGTATTGAGCAGGGCACAAGTCCTGCGAAATTGTTCGAAAATATGATACAATCCGATTGGCATGGGGTTTATATAGACAATTACGATTCGAAGGATTTCGCATTCTTCAGACAGGGGGATCCGGCGGTAGATAAAGTAATTTTTGAAGAGGCACAAAACCATGCCCCCATTGCCGAAGAAAACACATCGGACCCGAAAGAAATATTTACAATTGTCGAGAACCAACCGGCTCCTTCCGGTGGCATGAAAGCGTATTACGAGTACATTCGATCCAACCTAAGATACCCTTATGAAGCCAGAAGAAGAGGCATTGAAGGTAAAGTATTCGTTGAATTTGTAGTTGCACCGGACGGAAGGCTGACAGATGTAAAGACTGCCAAAGGCATAGGCGCAGGTTGTGACGAAGAAGCTGTAAGAGTCATTCGGGAGAGTCTGCCATGGAATCCCGGAACGCAAAATGGTCGGAATGTGCATGTGCGGATGATACTGCCGATAAGCTTTAAATTGGGATAGAACTTCAAACCGGCGAAAATGCCGGTTTTATTAAATATTTTATAACTAAATATTTAGTTACATAATTAACAAATTAGTTTACTTACAATAATTAATTAACCGAGAAACATCATGAAAACACACATCAAATGTTTACATCTCCTGCTGGCTGCTATGAGTGCAGTTATAGTCCTATCGTGCAATCGGGAACAGGCAGATCCCGCGCTTGTATTGGATGAAGTATTCATTCCGGAAGGTTATCATCAGATCGATCATCCTTCATCAAAGGCTTTGGCTATGCTGGAAGAATTGCGGCTTGAAAACCCGGACGATCACTTTTATTATCTTGAGCGGGTAGACAAAAAAGTCGGGAAATCCAGGGATTGGGTATTTCCGCAAAATGAATTGAAAATCGAATTTGTGGATTTCAATATGTCGGAAGACCGATCAAAAGCGCCTGACCTGTCGGGAGTAATTGTAAAAAAGATCAGAGGAGATTGGCAAAAAGAAGAATTTGTCGTCTACGATCAGCATCCCAAGCCTAAAAACGGAATGAAGGTATTTTATGAATATGTAAACGAAAATTTAAAATATCCGCTGGAAGCCAAAAACTCCGGGATTCAGGGAAAAGTTTTTGTAGAATTCGTTGTCGATCATGCAGGAAAACTGACAGACGTAAAAGCGATCAAAGGGATCGGCGGCGGATGTGATGAAGAAGCTGTTCGGGTCGTTAAAGAAGCACCGGACTGGAGCCCGGGCAAGGTTATGGACCTGTCCGTGAACGTCCGCATGATTCTACCGATAAGTTACAAATTGAACTAAGCAAAAACAGAAAATCCCGGGATTTGGGGCATGCGCGATCTCGTCCCGGATTTTCTTTTATCCTTCTGTTCAATTAAGATCAACTTTAAATATCGATCAAATGGAAAAGCGGCAAAACCTTATTAAATCAACCGAAATCGAAGCATTGATCACTGCAAAATCCGATCGGGTGGACCGGCGGGAAAGGTCTAAACACGCTATTACCTGGTTTAGCTTTTGCATGAGCATACTTTCAATCATTTTGGTATTTGAATGGAAAACTTTTGAACAAGGCGGTATGGTTCAATTAACAAGCTTTGACCCGGAGTTTGAAGATCTATTAGATATACCGGTGACCCAGCAACCGCCTCCGCCACCCCCGGCCGTACAGCAGCCTGTCGTAATCGAAGTTCCCGATGATGAAGAAATTGAAGAGGAAATCGAGTTTGATCTGGACATCAATATGAATGAGGACGATGTAATTGAAGAAATCGTAGCCTTCGAAGCGCCGGAAGAAGAAGTTGCAGAGACAATTTTCCAAGTCGTAGAAGAAATGCCTTCGCCAAGGGGCGGAATGCGGGCATTTTACAAGTATCTGAATGAAAATTTGAAATATCCTCAAAAAGCGGCCAGAATTGGCATGCAAGGAAGGGTTTTCTTAAGTTTTGTCGTTGAAACGGACGGTTCGCTCACCGATATAAAGGTGCTGAGAGGTATCGGCGCCGGATGTGATGAAGAATCGATCCGGGTGATGCAAAATGCGCCAAAGTGGAATCCCGGAAAGCAGCGGGGAAATCCGGTGCGCGTCAGATATTTTTTTCCCATCGTATTTCGGCTGAACTGAAACAGACTTTATGCCGGCAAGGAAAAAAGCAGCGCTTGATTGCAATCAGACGCTGCTTTCCGAACTGAAAATTCAGTTAACAAACTGATCTTTCAGTTGCATAACTGGTTTTTACGTTGTATCTTTGATTTATCAATTGTACAGAACGTATTCGAAATGAAAAAACTGACCAGAAAAGAAGAAGAACTCATGAAGATCCTGTGGAAAATCAAGGAGGGCTTTGTAAAGGATATTGTCGAATATTATCCCGAACCCAAACCGCATTACAATACGGTCTCGTCGCTGGTGCGATTGTTGGAAGAAAAGGGTTATGTAGGTCATAAAGCCTATGGCAACACCCATCAATACTTTCCGGCGATCGGGAAACACGAGTACCGCAAGGCCTTCATAAAAGATGTGGTGAAAGATTACTTCGACAATTCTTACAAACAAACGGTTTCCCTTTTTATTGAAGAGAAGAACCTGAGCAAAGACGATCTCGACGAATTGGCAGAATTAATTAACTCCAAAAAGCGCACATCATGAAGGCCCTGTTTATCTATCAAATCGAAGCTGCTATTTGCATGTGCGCGCTATCGCTGTTGTACTTCGCGCTTTGGAAAAATGATACAAACATTGTATTTAAGCGATATTTACTCCTGAGCATACCGGTTTTATCACTTTCCATTCCGCTGCTTGATTTCAGCTTAAATCTCGTCGATAAAGCCTACTCGACACCCGTGGAGTATTTGGTATATCTTCCAAATCAACTGCAACTGCAATCGGCACTGGAAGCAAACTCACGGGAAGCACGAATTAATATGTGGCAGATTTGCTCGGGGATCTGGTTGGCCGGTGCGTTCATCATGTGCATTCGACTATTCATAAGTTATTGGAAAATCTGGGAAATCTTCCGGAGATCCTACAGACCGGAAGATGGCAACTTTCGTCTGATTGACGATCCGGTACAATCCTTTTCATTCTTTAATCTCATCATCATCAACAAATCAATAGCAAAAACATCATCAAAAGATCATATTCTGGCTCATGAACTGGTGCATTCGCGACAACAACATTCCATCGACGTGGTATTTTTCGAAACCGTCAAAGTATTCCAGTGGTTCAATCCATGGCTCTGGTGGATAACTTACCAAAGCAGGCAAAACATGGAATATATTGCCGACCAGATGGCCACCGAGACCGGCGCGGACAAGAAGAAGTACCAGTACGCAATTATCCACCATGCGGCGGATGCCGGATATCAACTTCTAAAGACACAGTTTTCCAAAACAAACCTTAAAAAAAGAATCGTTATGATGAATCAGCCAACCAATCAAAAAATCCATAGATGCAAGCTGATGGCCGTTCTTCCGGTACTTTTGCTATTGTTTATGTCGTTTTCCCTGCGCGTGGAGCACCTGGACCTCGAATTAAAGGAGATTTTACCTTTATTCGGCACGTCGTCCGATCAAAAACCATCTGCAACAGACGACATACCGGCGCCCGGAGTTAAACCCAACCGACAAATCGAAGTGCGGGCAATTCCGGCCGATCGCGCCATTCCGGAAAAAGGGCATGCCCACCGACCATTGGATGATGCTGTCTCCTCAAGTGAGGAAAATCAGCCATGGTCGTCAACCGGCGACGCGGAATCGCACGATCGGGTGCCTCCTGCCAACAAGAATCTTAAATCCACGTCTGACGCTTTAAACACGACCCCGGAAACAGAAATAGGATTTAATGATAAGGCCGGAAGACTTTCGGAAGAAGGCTCAAAACGGATCTCCGGCGCACAGCGTGGAAATAACGCCGGGGCAAAAGTGATTATGCCTGTTGCAGTCCGCCGGGATGACGAAGGAGAATTCAAAAAAATACAGGGACGTATTTCGACCGAAGACGGGAAACCGGTAGCCGGGTGCAATGTGATCATAAAAGGGACCACCATTGGAACGGTCTCGGACGACGAAGGGCGTTTCGCAATAAAAATGAAACCGGAACAGACCAGGCTCGTATTTGCTTTTAAGGGAATGGAAACCCGGGTCATAAATATTGAGGATAAAGACAAGCTCGATGTGATCCTGAAAGCTGTGAATGGTCCGACTTCATTTTTCCAAGTTGATGAGGGAAAGCTAAAAATCAGGGATAAAGCTCATCCGGAGGAGCAGGGGTTACCGCTTTACATCTTGGACGGTGTGGAAATTGATAAAAGCGAATTGGAAAGTCTGTCGCCTGACAATATCGAAAGCATCAGTGTTCTGAAAGATGCTGCGGCAAAAAATTTATATGGAGAAAATGCAAAAAATGGTGTCATCATAATCAATTCAAAGGATTATACCCAAGATTACCCAAAAATCAAAAATATGAAAAGAGTAATCCGGGGCCGGGTTTCTTCGAAAACCGGGGAGCCGGTTGCAGGGGCAGATGTAATCATTAAAGGCACAAGGATCGGAACGGTTACCGACCTAAACGGAAATTACGTGCTAAATGTAGGTCCGGAGCACGATGAGTTAATAATTTCTCATAAAACCATGAAAAGCAAAACGGTAAGCTCAAAGAAAAAGACCGTGATCGACGTCACGTTGGAGAAGGCGAGTGATTAAATAGTTCATTTCATCCCGTCTTTTCCGGTCGAAGAAGAAAATCAATCACTTTATCCCGGATCGCAGGGGAGGTGATTGATTTTTTTGGTGTTACCTTTTCCTGAGACAGGATGGGTTTTGCCCGGTGATTAAAACGGAAGAAACTCCGCGGACCGAAGATGACAAAGCCGGACCCATCCGGAGGAAAAATGGTCAACGGTATTTTTCCGGGTGAACAAACGCAAATCCCCGGGCTGCTGATCCCGTAAAAAAGGGTAGATTGACCGGCTGCGACAAGTATTTCAACGATCCAAATAATAATAATCAAATTATAGATTAACTTTAACTATCCGTTAAGTTAAATTCCAATACAACCAAATCGTCCGTACCGGACGGATCTGATTATTATAGAGTAAATACGAAGCGCTCATGAAACCGAATTCAACAATACTCGCCCTGCTTTTCTTGGCCGTCGGATGGTGCGCCCGGGCCCAGAACAACAACCTGTGCCAGGGCCATTACTACCAGGAGGCCGAAGCCGCAGAAATACTAAAGGAAACTCAAAACAGGATCGCCAAAAAAAAGGAATGGGAAAACTACAAAACTGTAATTCAGCGCGGAATTCGCTCAGGTGCGGAACTGGATCCGATGCCGGAAAAGACACCGTTAAATGTCATTAGAAAAGATCTTCGCAATTACGGCCTCTACACCGTAGAAAATATAGCTTTTGAAAGCAGGCCCGGTGTTTTGGTGACCGGATCCTTATACGCCCCGACAAGCTCAAAAGGAAAGCTGGCCGGCATCTTGTCTCCGCACGGGCACTGGTCCAAACCCGACGATTACGGAAGATACCGGGAAGACGTACAACGGCGCGCAGCTACGCTTGCCATGATGGGAGCTTATGTATTCGCCTACGATATGGTAGGTTATGGTGAGATGGGCGATCACGGATGGATCCATAGACACCCCAAAACACTTAAACTTCAACTGTGGAACAGCATAAGAGCTGTTGATTTTTTGTCAACCCTGGAAAACATCGACAAAAAAAGGATCGGAATAACCGGCGCTTCAGGAGGAGGAACCCAATCCTTCCTATTAGCTGCAATAGATCCGAGAATTGCAGTTTCAGTGCCGACGGTCATGGTTTCGGCACATTTTTTTGGCGGTTGTATCGGGGAGAGCGGAATGCCAATTCACAAAAGCGATATCCATCAGACCAACAATGTGGAGATCGCATCCTGTTTTGCGCCAAATCCTCAAATGATCATTTCGGATGGCGATGACTGGACAAAGAATAACCCGGAAGTAGAATATCCCTTTATGCGGCACATTTATGGATTGTACGGAAAAAAAGGGAATGTAGCCCATGTTCATCTTCCGGATGAAGCTCATGATTACGGGATCAACAAACGATTGGCAATGTATCCGTTCATGGCAAAGCACTTAAAACTTGATCTTAAAATTGTCCGCGATGACAATGGAAACATTACCGAAGAAAAAGTTGTAATCGAACCCTACGACAAATTCAGAATGTTTAACGACTCAAACCCCCTCCCGCTCCACATCGTCAAATCGAATGATGGTGTGACTTGGTAACGAAAGAATGATCATCGATGAAAGTTGTATGCACACAAAAGTTTTTATTGCTATTCGCAATTGGTCTGATTTGTACGCCTGCTCATGCACAGGTCATGGAATGGAACGGGCAATATCCGGACATTGGAATTAGGAAAATATCGTCCGGATTGGACGCGTATACCACCGTCCTGAAACCCGCAAAAGACCAACCTGAATACTGGGCCGGAGCTCCTTCCGTAGTTCGGGATGACGAAGGAACCTTTTGGATGGCCGCCCGAATGCGCAGCCCCGAACATCCGCGAGGATTGAGAGGGTATGAAATCAGGATCTTAAAAAGCGACGACGGCGTAAAATTCAGGAAAGTTCATTCGATCCGCAGGGAAGAGGTCCCTATTCCGGGCTTCGAGCGGCCGGCGTTACTCATTGATCCGAAAACAAAAAAGTTTAAACTCTATGCATGTGGTCCCTGGAAGAGCGGACCATGGGCGATCATTAAATTTGAAGATGCGGACGATCCGACAAAATTCATAGCGAATACCGCAAGAGCCGTAATTCAGCCTCCGGCAAAACAATATGACCGCGATGTTTCCGTGCTGGCTTATAAAGATCCCTTTATTATCCATACGGAAGGGAAATATCACTGCTATGTTATCGGATATATCCGGCAAAATGAGCGCCTGTTTCACTATGTCAGTGAAGACGGTGTCAACTGGGAGGCTGTAGGAGACGTAAACCAACCCATCATGGACCTGTCCGGATGGCACAATTTCTTTATCCGGCCGGCTTCCGTGGTGCCACTGGGCATCGGATATCTCTTTGTTTATGAAGGTTCCAGCACTACATGGTACGATCCTGTATACAATATCGTAACCGGATTGGCATTTACCTTTGACCTGCACCATATCATTGATCTGACTCCGGAATCTCCGCTCGCATTGAGCTCCACCCCGGGACAATTCCACACCTGGCGATATTCCCACTGGATGATGGTCGACCGGGAACTTTTTGTTTATGCCGAGGTCGCAAACCCAAATCACTCGCACGAGGTTCGGTTGTTTCGAATTCCGATGGATTAATCCGGATTAATTCAATCGAGTATTGCTCTTTCTTGTTTTTACCTTATTTACCGATTATTTGTACGTCATCGACAAAACTTCAACCTCAACAGGATCACTATATTGTTTATTGTTGTTACCTCAGGGATACTCCCCCTGCTGGATATCCGCCTTTTCAATTCAGGTCAACACGGAGTTGTGGAAACCTTTGAACCGGTTATTATATCCGGTTTCCATATCGATCATGAATCCGCTACATATAATAATGCAATTCGTATATATTCGATCGTTTATATAATCGGACTTTTGGCCTTTGCCATCCGTTCGATACTGGGATTAGCTACCCTGCTCTATTTCTCCCGGAGATATCCCCGGGAGAAAATCGATGGATTCACCGCGGTAATTTTGACTGGCGGACAGTCTCCATTTGCCTTTTTTAACCTTCTGTTCATTAATCACACAACCTATGAAAAGGGAAGGCTTGATGAATTAATTGTACACGAAAAAATTCACCGGGATCAACTACACAGCGTAGATCTGATCCTGCTGGAACTGTATACGATACTTCATTGGTTCAACCCCATCGTTTGGCTTATTAAAAATGATTTAAAAGCAGAACATGAATTTCTGGTAGATGAACAGGTAATTAAAAGGGGGTTCGACAAAACCAGGTATCAAGCTTTATTACTTCGGTCTCATGAAGGAATGGCGCCATACCTGGCAAATAATTTCAATTATTCAATCTTAAGAAAACGATTAATTATGATGACAAAACAAAAGTCAAAAGGTATAAAACTGAATTATATACTGGCTATGCCAATCTTGCTTTTTACTACCATGATACTATTTCTGAATTTTCAACAAACCGGACAATTTACGACTCCTGATGTTTTACCGGAATACAAAGCAGGAAACGATGCAATGTACAAGACGATACAAAAGGTCTTAAAGTATCCGGTTGAGGCCAGGAAGGCAAATGCCCAGGGAACGGTATATATTTCATTTACGGTTGATGAAAATGGTAAATTAGAAGATGTCAAGGCTGAACACAGAAAGTATAATCTGTTTTCCGAAGTGGTCGTGGTGGGTTATACGCAACCTTATCGTTCGGATAAAATCAGCACCGACCTCCGGGCACTGAAAGCCGAAGGTGAACGTGTAGTTGCACTTTTGGACCAATTCAAACCTGGATTGAAAGATTCCGAATCAGTTTCTGCGAGAATGACATTGCCAATTACATTTAAACTTCGATAATAGTTTCTTTGGAATTGCAGCCGTCTCCAAGGGAGGTTTCATGCTAAAACAATGATGCCCAAACATCCGGTATTTTAAAAATATCGGATGTTCCCGAAGGGACGCCTTGTTTGTTAAGCTCGATTTTCATTACCTTCGCAATTCTTAAAATGCGTGTTGCTTGAATTTCAATCCCTTTGATATTGACCTCCCCATCAAAGACATTATCCGGGATGTCCGGGAAAAACTATCGAATAAAAACACGCTTGTCGTCCATGCGCCTGCCGGTGCAGGAAAAAGTACGATTTTACCCCTGGCCCTGCTAAATTGGTCCGTCTTCAAAGGCAGGAAGATTATTATGCTGGAGCCCAGGCGGTTGGCAGCCAGCGCAATTGCTTCCAGGATGTCTGATCTCCTGGGCGAGTCTGTCGGCGATACCGTCGGATACAGGATACGTTTCAATCATAGAATAAGCGCGTCTACCCGAATTGAGGTTGTTACGGAAGGGATTTTGACCCGAATGATCCACGGGGACAACGCACTTGAGGGCATTGGATTGGTGATATTCGATGAATTTCACGAACGCAGCATCCACGCGGATGTGGCGCTCGCGCTGTGTCGTGAAGCACAACAGATCCTTCGACCCGATTTGCGAATAATGATTATGTCGGCGACACTTGATATGCCGCAACTCACCGAGCTGCTTCAGGCTCAGGTGTCTGTGAGTAAAGGCAGGCAATATCCGGTCGATATAAAATATACCGGGCAGCAGGATGAGTGGTTGATCCCCGAACTTACCGCACAAGCCGTCATCAGGGCTGTCGAAGAGCATAAGGATGGCGATACCCTTGTTTTCCTCCCGGGCGAGGCGGAGATAAGAAAATGCGAAGATATCCTGAAAAAATCCTTAAGAGGATTTATGATCCATCCGCTATATGGTCAACTGCCTCATAGAGAACAGTTCGCAGCTATTTTCCCCAACCGGGGAGGAAGACGAAAAATAGTTTTAGCTACGAACATTGCCGAAACAAGTCTTACCATCGAAGGCGTGAAAATTGTGGTGGATTCAGGATTCGAACGGACTTCCCGGTTTGATGCCAGATCCGGTTTATCCAGGCTCGAAACGGTAAAAATCACGAGAGACTCCGCGGATCAACGGGCCGGCCGCGCCGGTCGGTTAAGTTCCGGGGTCTGTTACCGGATGTGGTCCAAAGCCACGCACGAGCGATTGGGCGCACATCGGGTACCGGAGATTATGAACGTTGATCTGGCTTCTCTGGTGCTGGATATGGCCAAATGGGGTATTGTCGATGAACGGCAACTAACCTGGTTATCTCCGCCCCCACCCGCAAAAATTGTCCAGGCCAGAGCACTACTCCATCAGCTCGGCGCTCTTGAACAAGGAAGGATTACGGAACACGGCATCGGGATGCACAAATTGCCGTGCCACCCCAGGATAGCGCATATGCTCCTCTTGGCAGAAAAAGACAACTTGCTCCATTTGGCAGCCGACATCGCACCTTTTCTGGAGGAACGGGATCCAATGCAGAAGGAGGCAGGTATTGATATCAACGACCGGATCGAGGCTTTAAGAAAATACCGGGCCGGAGGCAATAAAAACGGAAGGTTTAAACGCATTGAAAAAATTGCGGCTTCGTACAGAAAATTATTCCGCCAGCGGGAAAATAACGATCCCATCGATCCCTTTGAAACCGGCGTACTCCTGGCTTATGCCTACCCGGAACGCATTGCATGCGCCCGGCCGGGAAATAATGCCCAATTTCAGCTATCGAACGGGCGCTATGCGATGGCAGGCCATAAGGATGATCTGGCGCACGAGCCGTGGCTGGCCGTTGCCCACGTCGACGCGCGGGATGGCATGGGAAAGATCTTTATGGCCTCGCCGTTAAACCCCAAAGACCTCGCGCCGATGGTAAAAGAACTGGAGATCATTACCTGGGATACCAGAAAAGGAGGTTTGATCGCTTCAAAAGATCTGCGCATTGGAAATATTGTACTTAAATCTACGCCTTTGCCAAAACCGGACGGATCAAAATTAATCCTGGCAATTTCGGATGCCATTAAAAAAGAAGGCGAACGCCTGCTAAGCTTTGACGATGAGGTTACCCAATTCCAAAACCGCGTGATGAGCCTGCGCAAATGGAGGCCCCGGGATCAATGGCCGGATGTGAGTACCCCTACGCTCCTCCTAACAAATGAAAATTGGTTGTCCGGATATTTAAGTGACATCAAAAAACCGGAGGATTTGAAAAAAATAGATCTTGCCAAGGTGTTGTTCCATAACTTGAATTATGAAAAGCAAAAGGCCCTCAACAAATTGGCTCCAAGCCGGCTTGAAGTACCCTCAGGGTCTAAAATTAAGCTGAACTATTTTGCAAACGGAGCGCCACCGGTATTGCCTGTCCGGTTACAGGAAGTTTTCGGTATGAAAGAAACACCTTTAATCAATAATGGGAATACGCCCGTGCGGATGCATTTACTTTCGCCGGGATATAAGCCCGTACAGGTAACATCCGACCTGAAGAGTTTCTGGGACAGTACGTATTTTGAAGTCAGAAAGGAATTAAGACGAAGATATCCGAAGCATGAATGGCCTCAGGACCCCTGGATGGCCGTTGCTGTCCGAGGCGTCCGAAAGAAATAGCTTTAAGATTTAAATGCACTTCCAGGCATTCTATTCATTTTCACTCAACATATCATCCGGCTGGATTTTATTTATGAATCGATGATAATGACTTTTTGAAAATTTGCGATTCAATTCCCTGTAATCATAAGCAATCTTTTCCTTTTTGTGTATCAGGCTAACCTCCTCCTTCTGCTTATGAAATTTGGTATTTCGCTTTCTGTAATCAATTTGAACATCGGAATTCATATTCACAGCTACTGTTTGAGTCACTTCCGAAAGCGCTGTCCGGTTTTTGTTGAGTTTATGATTTCTTGCTTTATAATCATTGGTCGATTGTGCGATTACAAAGCCTGTAAACAGAAATATCATGCCCACCAGTAATCCTAACTTTTTCATCATATTCAAATACTTATAAAACTATCACGATATACGAAACCCATCACATATGATATTTAATATTAAGACACAAAAACTATGCGATATGTTATATAAGTATCAGAATTGAACAAAAAAACCGGCACCATCCGACCTTAGATTAATCGAGTTTTTTCAATAAAATCGTTTTTTGGAAGTGAAACGGGCAATTGACAACCCCGGTTGATTGTCAATTGAAAGAATTAAGAAAAATCGGATTGTTTTTTTACCCTAAATGAACTTTATCGAAAAAACGGATACTAAGCCAACTTTCAGAGATAAATGCGGGTGAAACCAAAGGATTACATGTATGGGAGCATCATAAAAACGCACAAGATTCACCGGATTTTACCTTTTGATTCAAGCCGTAAAAATCAGTAAACCTGTCCCCACAACCACGTATCCTTCACCATCGACTCGAGTAGCCCAATTTCTCGATCAAGCGCTCACTCAATTCCCACAATTTTTTTCCATTTTCTTCATCGACAGCCTTTTGATCCATTTTTTTCCGCTGCATCAAAAACAGATAGTCCACAGGCCTGTCTGAAGAATTGGTTTCGGTGGCAAAATAAAGGATCGGATCGCTGGCCTTCTCCGGTGACCGAAAGAATAGGGCAAATATGCCTTTCAAAATCGGTTGCATCCATCCCGGAGCCTCTCGGGCAATGTTTGAATTTACGGGTCCCGGGCAGAGCACCCTTACCCGAATCGGTTGCTTTTGCCGGTCAAGTCTTCTGCTCAGTTCGTTGGCAAATGTAGTGAGCAAAAGCTTAAAATACCCATATCTGGAGACCGTTTCATTGATCCCGTAATCATGGTATCTCCCAAACTCCTCCCATTCAAAGCCTTTGGCATTCCGGTGACTTTCGGACGATACGATTATGATTTTGCCCCGTTCGATGTTCAGAATCCTTCTGTGGATAAATTGATTTATCAGATGGAAGGGAGCCAGGTAATTGACCATAAACATCTCTTCCAATCCCTGTTTGGTCTTCCTGCTTCTCAGAGGTACCATGGCAGCATTCGAAACCAATACGTCGACCTTGATTTCGTCTCGCTCCAGGTCTTCCAGCAATTTTGTAATGCTCACAAAATCCAGCAGATCGACATGATAGGCCTTTACATTTCGGTTGGAAGTATCGCGAATAAGCTCCTCCTTTTTCTCCGGGATACCACTGCGCACGGCCATGATCAGCTTCGCCCCTGCTTTTGCCATTCTCCTGGCCGCAGCAAACCCCAGCCCGGAGCTCGATCCGGTGATCAATACCGTTTTTCCTTTTAAATCCATGCGTTTGGGCAAGTTCACTGAATTCGATCTGTTGCCATACAGATCCGAGATCCCTTTCAGCATTGCCTTCCACGGCCCGTCATATTCTCCCTGAACGCCCATCAAAATTGCTTTTTCCCATATCTTTTAAAATTTCACCATACGCTCCAAACCTTCTAATTAAATCTTCTTTTGTCAATTCCCAATCCTCGAGCCGATATTTATGCCTGCTCACATAATTCTTTTCCGGTTGTCCCGGCCGGCAGAATTCATCAAATGAATCCAAAAAACCATTCAGGATATCCGAAACCACATGTTTTTCATCTCCTACAAAATGTTTAAACACCACGTCGCTCACCCGATCCGGATTTGAAGACCGATAGCCCAACCCGTTATTCAGCATGACCTTGAGCTTATTTAACCAATGTGATTTCAATATGCATTTGTCGACATCGTTTGTAAACATGCTGCGTCCGTAATACAGCATGGAGAGGTAAGAAGGAATACAATCCTCGATATCGCGGTGCATCCATATAATGTATGAATCTGAAAACGTCGAGGAAAATTCGTGGAGATATTGTAAATGATGAGGGGATTTCAATACCCAGAATTTACCTCCGCGTTGCCACTGCAACAACTTCAAAAGCTTTTTCTCATAAGCGTAGGCTTGTTTATGATCCTGACTTTCAAGCCACCGGGCATAGCTCGGCACATGCATGATCGCTTCGGAAGAACTGCTCATGAAATGCACATCCAACAGCAGCACATCTTCTTCCGGTTGATCTGTGTGAATGGGATGGATGGATTGAAATACCGGTGAAACAAATTTTACAACGCGTTCGTTTCGTCTCGTTCTGGCAATCCGTTTTTTTGATTCCGCCACTTTTCTTATCGGGGCAGGGTATAATGCTTCCCAGCTCGACAATGCCCTTGCTCCGTGTTGAATTGACAGCAATCGCTGCATTTTGGTCGTGCCTGTTCGCTGAAGCCCTGTGATCATCAAAACCGGAAGCACATCGCGCTCAAGTATTTCCGGATACTTATGAAACCAGTATTCCGCCCACAGTCGGTTTTCCAATTGGCTTATGAGTTTCTCTCTCATCATTAAATTCCCGAAAGGATGAAGCCGGGCCTCTTTATTGATCGATCTTACAAGGATTTTTAAAGCTTCATCATTGAAATCTGCGCCGAGATTATTCAAACTTGTATTCCGCCTTGCGCGCTTCAGGATCTTATCGAAATCAAGTTTGCCGCTCACGCCGATCGATTTGGAGAGTCTGTTGCAAAAATTTATCAGGAATGGCCTTTTTTCACGTTTCAGCATAGTTCATATCTTTCAAATCTTCAACATTCACGGTCTGCGCGTCTATTTCCTTTGGCGGATCGGAAACTGGCCTGTACCATCTCCAACACATCGTTCCCTCATGATGCCCGGCGGTCTGTATCCAATTCGGATGTCCGGGATCTTTATGCGATACAAATACGGTAATACTTCCATCGCTGTTCTTCTTTGCCGAATGGCTATTTAAGCAAATGGTGTAATACCTGTAATCCAGCGATTCCATCCAGTAATTGTTGAGTTGGAAATTCCATGTGTCGCATTTGGGCGGAACAGCATTAATGACCAATGCCTGATCTTTATCCAGTTTCCAATGGCTGTGATAGTAAATAATATTTGCGTCTCCACCTGCGGCATTAGAGATCCTCGGATCAAACATCGGCAATCGATTGGTGTGTTTTTGAAATCCTCTGGCCCATTTTGAAAATAACATCGGAGCCCCCGCAATAAAAAGACCGGCTATATTTAAACCTTCATCGATTTGTTTCGGAGTGATGCATCCCGGAACCCCTTCAACTCCGATGGCCTCTATCCGCAGGTCGACGGGCCGCTCGTTTTTCCGGTCCAAATAAGTTTGTCTTACCATCAGCAGGGAGGTATCATCTTCAATTTTAAGCCAGTTCTCTCCCCTCCTATCCTTGCTGAGAATGACCTCGACAGAGCCGTCCTCCTTTATTTTCAACTCATCGTCCTCGAGTACGCCACACGGCGTCAATCCGCCGGTTGTTCCATA
>JAKSDO010000228.1 GCA_022360055.1 Cytophagales bacterium
GTTTGAGAATCGGGGTAATTTTAAATTATTTGAAATGAGCGGCGCGGGACATTTTGCGAATCTTGATGATCCAGGCCTGTTTAATGAGGTTTTGGAGGATTTTATATCGGGGATCAATGAATTGGATAATTCATGACCTGCCTTTTATCCTCTCAAATTTATTTTTTACTTACCAGGTCTAATAACTCTCACAATATTTATGAGAGCTAAATAGACCTAGTTTGACTTAACCTAAGAAAATGTAGCGTTTATTAATAGATTGAACTCTGCCAAATTGTTATTATATCTGTCTTATTATCTCCATCTAAATCAGCAAACCTTAAGTTATTTATTGATGCTTCCGATGAGTTAATTCTTTCCCAATTCGAAACTGCTCCCCATGAAACAACAAACGCACCTTGCCCCGTATTTGGATCTATTGATGTCATGAAAACGTCATCCATGCCATCCCCATTAAAGTCGCCTACTTTCATGTCATCTATATTTCCATCTAGATTGTTTATGGTCTGCCAATTACCCTTCCCGCCGCTCAACAAATCCCAACGTTCTCCTGATATTCTAATTATATCAGTCTTCCTATCATTATCGAACTTACCAAAAATTAATTCGGCTATAGGGGCATCAGAGTGATTTAAAATTTGCCAACCCGTGTTGGCACCATAAGAAACATGGAATTCACCCCGTTGCTTATCATAGTTATAAAAAGTGGTAAAAATGTCGTCCTTCCCATCTCCATCAAAATCTCCAACCCTTAAATTTTCTACATATGCTGAAGAATTATTTATACTTATCCAGCCTCCAGTTCCGGCACTCAACAATTGCCATATTCCATTTTGGACTTTTAAGAGATCAGTTTTTTCATCACCATCAAAATCTCCGACAATTATTGTTTCGAATGAAACATTTGAAATATTTAAATACTTCCAATCGGATATTCCTTCCGGATAACTACCTTCTGAAACCGTTGGTGCGCTATTTTCATAATTTGAAAGGTGTAGCTGGCTTTCAAAAACAACATCTCTACCTATGGGCGGTTCATGACATTCAGCAAATTGCAGACGAACATCATTCTTTCTAAGAATGTCGTCTTTCCCATCTCCATCAAAATCCCCAAAAATACTATTTTCGAATGGCTCATTTGAATTATAAAAGGTTTGCCAGCTACCTCTGCCGCCCCAAGTTACTTTCCACTTATTTCCATTGATAGAATATTCATTTTCATAGCTGTATAAATTCCCAACATACCTGCGTTGCGAAATTGGAATCCCATCTGTGGGCATGCTGAAATAGTTATTGTAAATAAAACAGCCATTATTTGGGATACCACGCACTGATATCGAAGAATACTTTTGATGATTGAACTCGTTGTGATGTACGACTATGAGACCACCCGCTTCTTTTTCCCTTGTGCAATGATTCTTACGAGTTGGATGCTCGGTGTAGCCGTGCATGTCAACAGCCGTTTCTTTTTGGGAATCATTAAATCTATTGTGAAAAGCTTTATAAGAATCATTATTTCCGCCACCGGTAATATGATGTCTATTAATGCTAAATACATTAGCCTCTATGGTTGCACTTCCATATGACCCAATAAGCACTCCATATCCTTCATATTCATCCGATATTTTGTTGTTTGAAATATCATTATGATGAACATGATTGTTCAAACCATATAACCAAACAGCAGATGTGCCACAATGTTGGATTAAACAGTTCTCTACCTCAACATTACCCCCAGCAGTAGCTTTTACTCCTGTAATACCAAAGTTTCGTCCATCTATCGTCAAACCAATGATTCTCGAATACTGCCGTGCTTCAAAAATACTATAATGATATCTGTCATCACGATCAATTGGATTATTACAGTTAAACGTAATTTGGGCTCCATTAGAGGTTCCTTCCCCCCGGTTACTAGTAATAGACACTCCTTCAGGTATAGTAACTATAGGCCCAGGATTTGCTACACAGGAACAATCGACTTCAATGTTTACGTTGGGTTTGATGTAAATGATTTGACCTGCTTGAGCGTTTTCAACTATTTGCTTAAAAAAATCACCGGAAATGTTTGATTCAATACTAATTTCATTTCCCGTTCTTTGAAAATAACCATAGGACTGACCACCACCAACTTTACTTCTTACATTAGCAGGAATACCGTAAATATTATCTAGATTGGAAGTAATCAAGATTTCTGATGGTTGATGTTGAGAATTAAAATCAGGAATCTTTTGTTGTTGCTGTAGAAGTTCGGTTTCCTCGATACAACTTAAAAGTAAAATTACGGTGATAAATAGGAGATATTTCATAGGAGGATCTAGCTTTTTGGACTAAAATAGGCTTCTTAAATCATAGATAAAGATAGACAGCAATGTTTAACTTAAGTTTTAAAAGATAATATATTTACTAAACAAGTCTTTTGCCTTAAATAAGTTTAGAGTAGCTAAAGCCCACTAATAAATTTAAGTTCAACCTGCTTTGCGAATCATTAAATAGTTCGATTGAACGAAACGGTTTAATCAAACATGATCAAACTCAGGCACGCCACCATAAACGACTTAGACCTCCTCCTGTATTGGGACACAAAACAACACGTCATTGACTGCGACCCCGACGATGAATGGAATTGGGAAGCAGAATTGAGGAAAGATCCCGCCTGGAGAGAACAATTAGTGGCAGAATTGGACGGGGAGCCCATAGGATTTATCCAAATTATTGATCCGTACAAAGAGGAAACACAGTATTGGGGGGAGGTTGGCCAAGATAAGAGGGCGATAGACATTTGGATTGGGGAAGAAGCTAATCTTAACAAGGGATACGGAACCATCATGATGAATTTAGCCATTGGTCGATGCTTTAGTGACCCTAGTGTAAACTCGATCCTCATTGACCCCTTAAAGACCAATACAAAAGCACATAGATTTTACAAAAGATTGGGATTTGAGTTTGTTGAAGAGAGGGTATTTGACGATACAGTTTGTTATGTCTACGAATTGAAAAAAGAGAAAGCACATAACCAAATGTAGTGTGAGAAGACCATTTAAAACTCAAGAACGCCCCATGGCTATCCCTTCTATCGATCGATTCAGAAATTCCCGAAAAGGACGGGCCGCTTCATAGATTTCTATGATCACCTGCTTAAAGTCAGTGTTGACCACTTGCTTTTCAGTAAGATCCCTCTTGACCACAAAACTCTTGTGCTTGAGGTATTCGACCATGGGATGATCAGCTGTGTACCCTTTCGGGGGATTTTTAAGTTTGTTATCGTCCATAAAACCTTCAAAGACAGCCTTAAATCTTTCATCGTTTACGATATCTTCAAACTCTTCAGCCGAGTAATCAATTTCTTCCCGGATACTTCCCAAGATTTCCTTTTCCGGTCTATGCAGCCCAGTGGCCAGGAAGCTTTCCCGTAACCCTAGTGTAAAGAAAAAGTCAGCAGTCTTGGGATTCACATCCAGCAGCGCAGCGAAGTGGTCTTTATAGACGGGCTTATCAGGATGAAACATCCGGTTGTTATTGATCCGCATAATGGAATCCTTAACCGAGGTATGCTGGTAGTTGGTGTCCATCTCTACCAGCGCATCGCTAACCTCCTGCAGGCAAGCGATAAGCTCTTCGCGTACCTGTTGGTAGTCGTCACGATGGGCGTCCATCCACTCTTTGTTATTATTCCCCTCCGTA
>JAKSDO010000147.1 GCA_022360055.1 Cytophagales bacterium
CGCAAAATCCAAAGGAGTTAAAGTTTTAAGTAGATGGAAGTAGTTAACAAAATAGGAAGAAGAAAGACCTCAGTAGCAAGACTTTATCTGAGTTCCGGAAGTGGTAATATTTCCATCAATGGAAGAACGCTTGAAGATTATTTCCCTTCGGAGATTCACAAGATCATCATTAAGCAGCCATTAGTTTTAGTAGATTCTGATGGTAAATTCGACATCAAGATCAATGTGAGCGGAGGTGGTTTTAAAGGTCAGGCCGAGGCAATTCGGTTGGCGGTTTCAAGGGCATTGTGCGAAGTGGATGAAACATACAGACCTCCTTTAAAAAAGGAAGGATTTCTTACTCGTGATCCGAGGATGGTGGAGCGTAAGAAGTATGGAAGGAGAAAGGCGAGAAGGAGATTCCAATTCAGTAAACGTTAATATTTGAGAGCAATGGGTAATATGAAATATAATGACTTACTAGATGCCGGTGTGCACTTCGGGCACCTTACCAGGAAATGGGATCCGAAAATGGCTCCGTATATTTTTATGGAAAGGAACGGCATCCATATAATAGATCTGAACAAAACAATAGTTTGTTTGGAAGAAGCTGCCAGCTATTTGCAAAGCATCGTTAGGTCCGGCAGAAAGATTATGTTTGTGGCCACTAAAAAACAGGCCAAAAATATCGTTGCCGAGCATGCTCAGAAACTGAAGATGCCCTACGTTACTGAACGATGGCTGGGGGGTATGCTTACCAATTTCTCTACCATACGAAAGTCTTTGAAGAAAATGTCTTCTATCGAGAAATTGATGAAAGATGAGGCTTATCAGAATCTGGCAAAGAGGGAGCGTTTAATGATATCGCGCGAAAAGGCCAAGCTCGAAAAAGTACTTGGCGGGATCTCGGAATTGACGAGATTGCCGGCGGCTTTATTCGTTGTGGATATTAAAAGGGAACATATCGCAATAAGAGAAGCGCAGAAACTAAACATACCTGTAGTAGCGATGGTGGATACGAATTCAAACCCTGAATTAGTTGATCTGCCAATTCCGGCCAACGATGACGCCTGGAAATCGATTCAATTGATTACCGACTATATTTCCAAAGCCGTCGAACAAGGGTTGATGGAAAGAAAGAAGGATAAGGATGAAGCCAAACTGGCAGAGGAAGAAAAGGCTAAAAGAGAAGTTGACGAAGTTCCGTCAAAAGAGGAAGCATAATCATCTGGATATAAATATCAATATAAATTGAACATCGGATGGTTATGCTGGTGTTCTTTTTTTTTGTAAAGATTTTAAATGTTTAAATACTGATAAAAATGGCAATTACAGCACAAGAAGTAAACAAACTTCGGCAAATGACGGGCGCGGGTATGATGGATTGTAAAAAGGCGCTTGTTGAGTCCGATGGGGATTTTGATAAGGCAATTGAGATTCTGAGAAAAAAGGGACAAAAAGTTTCTGAAAAAAGAGCGGATCGTCAGACAAACGAGGGATCGGTTTTTGTTCGTACCAGTGATAATGGCGCGTCGGCCGTAGTTGTTGGATTAGGTTGCGAAACAGATTTCGTTGCGAAAAATGATGATTTTCAAAACCTTGGAAAAGAAATATTGAAAGTAGCTTTTGAATCAAAGCCGGGTTCTATAGATGATTTAAAATCACAAAAAAGCGGAGATTTAACGATTGGTGAAAAGGTTACCGAGCTTGTTGGTAAGATCGGGGAGAAAATAGATATTGTCGCCTTGGAAGTGTTGGAAGGTGAAAGAGTTGTTTCATACATCCACGCCGGAAGTAAACTGGCAGTCTTGGTAGCACTCAGAGGTACAAATGGAGCGGATGTAATTGATGCCGGAAGGGATGTTGCAATGCAAATCGCCGCAATGAGACCCGTGGCTGTTGATAAGGATGATGTCGATGCTGCAGTAATTGAGCAAGAGCTAAAAATAGGTCGGGAGCAAGCAATTGCCGAAGGCAAGCCAGAGCAGATTATTGATAAAATTGCGGAGGGCAAATTAAATAAATTCTTCAAGGAAAATACGTTGCTTAATCAAGCATTTGTAAAGGACAATTCAATGACCGTCGGGAAGTACCTCGACGCTGTGAGTAAAGGATTAACCGTTGATTCTTTTAAGAGGGTATCTGTGAGCCAGTAAGAGCATCAAAATGAGAACAAAGCTCTGATCAGAAATGGTCGGGGCTTTTTTTATGACCAATCAAAACCATAAATCAAAATGTAAATGGCTAAGGAACCCAAACCATAGGCCATCAATACCATGTCCGAAATCGAAGGATTAAGTTCTGAAATAAGGCTGAACTTTATCAAATAAAATAAGAGACAGAGTATTGAAGACCACATCCAGATTCGTATTGGCCATGGTCTGCTCAAAAAGAGTACCTCTTTTAATTTATTATTCAAAATGAAAACTTTTGAGAGATTTATATTTCCGCAATAATAAATAGAAAAAGTTTGAACTGAAAAGGAAGCCTGATTAGTTAAGATTTAAATAGCAATGATTTACAATCTTATTCTTTAAATCGCTGTAATCAGTAGACCGGACAACATAATCATCAATGTCCGAATACGTAACTAATGTTGGCAATAAAGGATGATCAAGCCCCGTTAAGCCAATAATTCGGGGGAAAGAATTATTAAATTCACTTGTGAGTTTCAATGATTTTGATAATTCAAATCCATTGACAACAGGTAAATTGAGATCCACCAGGATCAGATCGTAATTGTAGGATTCGACCCTTTTAATCGCTTCGTCGGATGAACTGCAAATATCCAATCGATCTCCCAGGTTGTGCAGATTTTTTGCGATTACAAATTGTGAAGCTAAATCATCATCTATCAATAAAATTTTTAAAGGCTTCATATCCTCCAAAAATGCAAATATTGATTTTTCCTTAATCATAATCCTCTTTAGGAATACAATTGCTCAATTTCAATGCCATTTTGTAGGCCCGGTCAAAAATGGCAATGTTAGAGTCGTATCATTGCTTTTTAATTAAATACACGGAAGATCGCATTCTCATTTTAAGAATTTTTGATGGCATATTCCCATTTTGGGAATTCTCATTTTTAAGATTAAATCCGGATTCATGACCATCTGTCAAAATTCCGGAGCCATTATTGTAAGCCATTGATCTTGACCCGATTTATTCCCAATAAATCATTTTCAAAAGAATAATAGATTCGTAAAAGATGGAATCATCATCAAATATGCATCGGGATAACCCCGATCATTACTTTTGTTGATTCCTCAGATTTGAGCAACAAAAAGATATGTGCTCCCATGAAAAGGTTCCTTGTTTGAGCACAAAAACAATGATCGGCCCGGAGGGTGAAAAATTCCATGAATTTTACGGTTCAAGCTTTTTATTGGCTCAGGCAATCTGATTATCCCCCTTGGGAATTAATGTACACAGCTTTTTGGCAAAATCGTGCATTTCGATTATTTCTTTTGCGCTAAGTAATCTTTCCCTTCTGTAAATCAGTAAATCCTCATTAATGCTTTCGAGGTAATAAGCCTCATTTTCAATAAGAAATGCATTAAGGTTTTCAAATCGTTTGGATTGAAACCGTTCATATTTTGTCTGAGATTTTATCTGTCGGATGCTCTTTTTTGTAAAGGTAAAGTTGGCAATTTCATTTGGGAAATGAATGATCATAACTGTAATGTGGTGCTCTTCCCGGGCCATCAGTATACCATCATTATACGTAAGGTCGGATATTTCCCAATAATATTTATCGTTAAATTTTCCTATAAACCTGTTCCTGTGGTACTCATTGAGATGGAATTTCAACAACTTAAATTTCTCAAAATGTTCAACATCCCAATTGATCTCCGGGTGAAATTTATAGCTGTTTTCCTTTGCAAAACGGTAGAGATCATTTTGACGGCCGGTTAAGCGTTTCTGCATTGGTTTTTCAAGGACATGTAATGCCAGTGGATGGGGCGAAGAGGTTTTGTGAACATCCAGACCAATAAATTCGAAATCGTTCTTTGTAAAATATTTTTCGCGATGCTCGGTAATAAAATCGAGTAACGTGCTATCTACGAGCTTAGTCCTGCTGAAATTCACTATGAAGTGCTTGTCAATGCTCAACTTCTCCAATGAATTTATAAGCTTTAGGACGATCGCAAAATTGGCAATTCCTTTTATTTCAACATGAACGTCTTCTTCCGATTCCTCTACGACGTTCACTTCCGAGTTTGCCATATGGCGGATAAATGTTCGCAAATTTAATTGCGACCTCATCCAGTGAATCAATAATGTGGTGACAATCCCAATTAAAATTCCCCAGAGAAGATCTATTGCGAGTGAGGCAATTATCGTTGAAATAAGTATTAATAATTGCTCCCAGCCTTTCAATAAAGCAAGCTTAAAAACCCTTGGGGAGGCAAGCTTGTATCCCGTATAAACGAGTATTGCGGCTAAACTTGCCAGTGGAATTTCATTGATAATAAACGGAAACAAAAAAACAAAAAGAAGCAGCAATAGGCCGTGGTAAAAATTACTCCATTTGGTTTTTGCGTGGTGATTTACATTTACCGAGCTTCTGACGATAACCGTAATAATGGGCAAACCTCCCAGAAAGCCGGAAACAGCGGTTGTCAAACCTACGGCAAACAGATCTTTATTCAAATCTGTTCTCCTTTTATACGGGTCTAATTTGTCAACGGCTTTGGTACTGATCAGAGTTTCGATTGAGGCTACAAGCATGATGGAAACGACAGTCATCCAAAACTGCGGATGGGTAATTTTCGAAAAATTTGGGAATATAATACTGTCGAGCAGATTTTCCGGAATTTGGATTAAATATTCCGGACCTATGAATGCCGGTTTCCCGAGAAACTGTTTGTCGGGATTGCCTAGTAGGTTGAATATAAAGACTAAAGGAATGGCAATAATAAGTACAAGCAATGGAGACGGAATCCCTTTTAGCAGCTTGTTTTCGAGCTTTGGGTGGACAACAAGGATCACGAGGCTCACTATGGCAATAAAGCTTACCAGTGGATTTAAATTAAGAATCGTTTCAGGTAAGTCAAATATGGTGTCAAGTACGGAGCCTGAACTGGAGCCAACACCGAGCGCGATATTAAACTGCTTCACAAAAATGATAATGCCGATAGTAGCTAACATGCCATTAACAACGGACGCCGGGAACATATCGCCGAGTTTTCCCATTTTCAAAATTCCAAGCAGAGCCTGCAAAATTCCGGCCACAACTATTGCCGCTAATACATATGGGAAACCGGATCCGTTTTCATCTGCCAATATTTCAACCCCTGTTAGGACCACGACGATCAGTCCGGCAGCCGGCCCGTTTATGGCTACGTAAGAACCCCTGAAAAACGTTGTGACCACACCGCCAATAATGGTCGCAAGGATTCCTGACATGGGCGGCGCCCCGGAGGCGATGGCAATTCCGAGAGCAAGAGGCAATGCTACGAGAGATACACTTACCGCCGCTGACAGATCATTTCTCCAATGGTGAAGAATACCTTTGAATCCGGTGGATGGAAATTGTGTTCTCAAATTGTCATATCGGTTAATAATCGGTTTCCCACATCCCGGCTTTTGACCCTCGCTTACTTTGTTTCTGAATAAGAAGCGTCAATTCGTTCTAAAACCTCATATCACCTTAATATAGTTATCCGACTAAGTAATAATAAAATAAGTAAGATGCAAAGTCAATAACTATTATTCTTCTCCTTTAAAGATCAAAGAATCATGCTCTTCTGTATTTACACAACAATTTTGAAGTCATAAGGAAAAATTCACAGGCCACAGCTACAACACTTTAATCATGATATGCCCGTGCGATATTTTGAGTATGTCGTTGATGCGGAGTTACAGGCAAATGTGTCTCTTTTTGCCAACCGCAGCCGGGCCGTCATCAACATCCGACGGCCGATCATTCCGTATTTCATCCGTTTATATTTCTTTAAGTTGCTGACAACAGAGAAATACAATCATGCTCGTGTGTGTCCTGAATTTGCTCCGGCCACGCCGGTTTCATCCGGAATCAAGGTTAATTGTTTTTTTTCTCAGCATCTACCGCATCTCGAACCGATCCATAAGCTAATAACAATTTATTGGCTTTATCATAGCCAACTCCCAGCTCTTGCATGATCATTCTGGTGCCCCGGTCTACCAATTTCTCATTAGATAGTTGCATATCCACCATTTTATTCCCTCTAACTTTTCCGAGTTTTACCATGACGGTCGTAGAGATCATATTCAGTACCAGTTTTTGAGCCGTTCCGGATTTCATCCGGGTGCTGCCTGTTACGAATTCCGGGCCAACTACCACTTCGATCGGATATTCCGCGGCTTCGGCAAGTTTTGAGTTTGAATTACAGGTTATACAGCCGGTCACGAGCCCTTTTTCTCTTGCCTTTCGAACCGCGCCTATTACATAAGGAGTTTTTCCGGAGGCAGCTATCCCAATTACTACATCCTTGTCACTGATATTATGCATCTCAAGATCGGCCCAACCCTGGTCCGGATTGTCTTCCGCAAATTCCACGGCTTTTCGTATGGCCTGGTCTCCACCTGCCATGAGTCCGATGACCATCCCCTGAGGTACTCCGTAGGTTGGCGGGCATTCGGAGGCGTCCACAATACCAAGTCGTCCGCTTGTGCCTGCTCCGGTATAAAAGAGCCGACCGCCATCTTTCATTTTTTCTACAATGCGTTCTATTAGGATTTCAATTTTTGGGATCACCTTTGCAACGGCCTTTGGAACGGTGTGATCTTCCTTATTGATATTCGTAAGCAGATCCCTGACCGCCATTTTTTCCAGGTTATCGTAATATGATGGAGATTCTGTTGTAGTCAAAATTCAGTTATTTTTAGTGTGATATTGTGTCAAGCCATCGATCGGGCTTTTAATTATATTACCAATTTCAAAACCCGTATATTTTGCAACGTGCTTCAAAACATTTCGGTTATAAAAAGCCACCGATCCGACAAAGTGGCAACTAAACTCAGAATAGTTTCCGTATCGGATGATATAGTTTTGTGCAAATGCAGTAAAAGAATCGAACATAAGCTGATAAAAATATGTCTGATCGATATTTTCACTTATGAACCTCGCAAATCCGGCCAGATACCTGCTGGGCATTGGTTTGTGATTGACATGCTCCAGGATGGTTTCTTTATCAATATGTAATTTCAGCTTGATGGATTCGATTACTTTTTTAGGCATGTGTCCCCGTAAATAGTCGGTAACCATTCGTTTCCCAAGCCAGGCTCCACTGCCTTCATCTCCGAGTATAAAACCCAAGGAGGGGATATTCCTGACAATTTTGTTTCCATCGTACAAACATGATCCGGAACCCGTTCCTAAAATGCAAATTATTCCGGGATTATCGCCGCTTAACGCTCGGGCTGCGCCAACTAGATCGGATTGAACAATTATCTTTGTGGTGCTGAAATAAGGTGTCAGTGCATTGGAAATTCTTTGTTGTCGCTCCCTGGTGGAACAACCGGCGCCATAAAAATGAATCGTATCTATTTTGGTATCTCCATAAACAGGAACAAGCTCAGTTTCAATCTCATTGACCATCTCATCCAATTCCTGGTAATAAGGATTAAAACCTTTGGTCTTTACCTGGCTGACTTCCATTGCTCCTTCCATCAGTCGCCAGTCTGTTTTGGTAGATCCGCTGTCGGCAATAAGAATCATACGATGGAGATTATTCGGGCAGCAAAATTACTGCAAAAACAATATAGATGTGGAAAATACAATAACAAATCTTCCGCCTTGACCTCCCCCCAGGCCCTCATCAAACCAACTTCACCAAAGCGTCAATCGCTTTCTGAATATTATTTCTGATCTGAAGGATATCTGCTTCCATCATGTAGCATGGTGCCGTAACAATTTTATTTTCAGTGTCGACTGAGATTTCTTCTACGGTTTTCATTACAGCTACAGCGCCGGCTTTTTCCATCCCCTGGCTAATAGCGTCAATTTCATACGGAGAAGGTTCTTCGGTAGTTCCAACTGTCAAAGCTGCGGAAATACCGCTTCCTTCAAGTGCCTTGGCAATGACCGTAGGGCCCATGCAGAGACCTGCAATTGGTTTTCCCGCCTTGACCATGGCAATGATTGCTTCTTTTACGAGGTCATTGATCTCTCCATCCGGACCCGAAAAGGCCCATTTGGTCAGATTTTTGGCGGCTCCGAATCCTCCGGGTAAGACCAGCGCATCCAATTCTTCCGCATTAAAAGCATCAAGGCTTTGAATTGCTCCTCTGGCGATTCTGGCTGATTCCACCAGGACATTTCTGGATTCGTTCATTTCCTCACCCGTTATGTGATTGATGACATGATGCTGATCAACATCCGGGGCAAAACAGACAGCTTCACCTCCGGCTTTTTTTATGGATAATAATGTAAATACACCTTCGTGGATCTCGGTTCCGTCATAGACTCCAGATCCTGAAAAAATAACTCCTATTTTCATATGTTTAAAATTTGCGGAAACTTCACCACGTGCCGTTGATCACCATGATCCTGTATATCTCAATAATTATCTCAGGCATGGCCTGTTTCATATGTTTAAAATTTGCGGAAACCTCACCATGTGCCGTTGATCATCATGATCTTGTATATTTCAATAATTATCTCAGGCATGGCCTGTTTCACCTGTTTATATTTCTTTAGTTAGCAGACACACAGAGCAATACAATCATGCTTGTGTGTGCCCTGAATTTGCTCCGGTCCTGCCGGTTTCATTTTGTCTTTTACTTTATTAAACTAGCCCTTAAGTTAATCATAAAACGACGTTTATGTCATTTCGATGTTTAGGAGAAATCTTATTCATCGTCTAAATCAAGATAGATTTCTCATGTAATACCGAAATGACACTTTACTTTTTGCTTAACACTCGGGCAAGTTAAAAAAGGGATGGAAGAATTAGAAGATAAAGAGGTACTAATTAAAAGAAACGAATATCGACCCGCCCGAAAATATGAGAATCAATAGTTTTAATCCATCAGTTTATGTTTCATAATGGGTCCATTTTTTTATCGTTTTCCCCGACTTGGACCGGGAATAACAACATTCCGAAAAAAAACAACGCAGCAAAAGTTTTAAATAATACTCTTTTAAATATTGTGATCGATCCAGAAAACAGATTCCAGCCTATGGCGTACAGGATTAATTGCGTGGCGAATGACTTTTATACGCAAATAAATCACTTCCCGCAGGAATTCCGGAATCAAATACCATATTAAACAATGATTTTTTGGGCGTTTACGTATAATGCAAAAGAAAGGATCTGTGGCTGGTTTCGGTTTGTTCTTAAGACTTTTCTGCTTATTTCAATGCTTCGATTCTAAACGCAACATTTTTGGCCAGATCTTTCGAAAATTCGTACCCGAAATCTTCTTCCTGAAGTACTGCAAGTTGGCTTAGAGATTTTTCATAAAAGAATTTAGCTTCCTGAGCAGCTTTATAACTATTAGATGCCCGGGCATTTTTTAAAATTTCTTGAGCTTTGTAATAATAGGCGATGCCTAATCCATATTCTCGCGATCGATTTTTACTATTTCTTTCCATCCTTTCCAGGTAGGATATGGATTTATCCAGGGAATCGAGCTTTTCGTAATCTGCAATTAGTTGTTCAAAATCTTTTTCTCCGGAAGTGGAATTTCTTAACGTCGATTTAATGACCTCTTCTCCTTTTTCAAAAATTTCCAGATTTATGTAATTATCGTGCAATTGCCAAAGCGGATCTTCCGGCAGATGTGTAAGAATCATTCGATTTGGATTTACAAGGAAAAAGTGATCCAACTTATGAAACATATAATTTTTGTCAAGATCAGGATTTGACCGCATATGACCTTCACTGTTTACACTTGCCCAAGTCACATCCAAGAGCCTCCATTTTCCATTAATCTTTACGCTGTTCCAGGAATGGTTTGGATAGCTTAGGTCATCACCTGCAAAACTTTTTACATATCCATTGATTATTCTGCTTTCTATGCCGGCTGCAGAACACATTTCATTGAAAAGACTGGCATATCCCTCACATACGGCAGACCTGTTTTTCCAAACTTGCCGAGCGGATTGATTGTCCCTGTCTGCATTTGAAACAGAGGATTGATCATAAGAGATATTGAGGGCTATCCATGTATATATGCTCCTCGAAAGACGCTCGGGGTCATTAAACTGCTCGCTTAGATAGATCGCCAAATTTTCATACGAAGAAAAGCTTTCAGAGTTTGTATTTGAAATAAATTCATCGATCCCGATCATCTCAGAATTAAGGTGCTTATTCAAATCAATATCGAGAGCACTTTCCGCGGGTTCTGCAAACAATTGCCTTTGCGGTGCAAACTGTGCAGTAACGGCACCACAGGTAGCTGTAAAAAATAGTATGAACGCGAATATCCTTAACATTACTTAATTGTATTTCGCCTATTTTAAAAAAATCATTTTTTTCTGAAAAAATGGGTTATAAAATTAAATAGACGATTGAAACTTATTCTCTTAACAACCTATTTTATAGTACATTATAAAATATGTCCTTCAAAAGAGAATTTAATTCATGAAGATGTGGGAAGAATATAATTATTCTAATAATTAGTTATATATCTTTCAGAATGGCCCAGTTTTATCAGGATTGATTTACAAAAAAATCAAATTGGATTTCTCAAGATTATCAGTTTTTGAAAGGATTTTATTTGTCGGCCCGTATTTTTCTTACCTGATATAAGAATAAACAGAGTGTTTTGTACTTTATTTATAAATCTGGCCCAAAGTTCTTCGCAAATTATTGACTATTTGCTATTTACTACTGGGTATAATGGCTAATTTTAGCCTCAAACAATTTGAATATGCAAGAACGGCAATGGGCATTAATTTGTCACCTCTCGGCACTCAGTGGATATCTAATTCCTTTCGGAAATCTGATCGTCCCAACGATCATCTGGTCTATGAAAAAGGATGAAATGCCCATGGTAGATGTCCATGGCAAAGAGGTGATCAATTTTCAGATTTCAATAACCATATGGATGATCCTGTCGGCGATACTTGTTGTCTTGTTTATCGGTGTGCTTCTATTAATTGTTCTGGTCGTCTTGCAGGTCATTTTTGTTATAATTGGTGCTATTAAGGCAGATAGCGGCCAGTTGTATAAGTATCCGATGACCATTCATTTTATTAAATAGCCGGGCTGGACTTGTGCTCTTTTTATGATCGCATGATCACGCAATCTCATATTAATACAGAAATGAACAATATATTTTCAGACAGAATTTCCGATGTGCCCAAATCATTCATAAGAGAAATACTAAAGGTAGCTGTTGATGAGGAGGTGATTTCGTTTGCCGGAGGACTTCCGAATCGGGACCTGTTCCCATTGGAAGAATTAAAGCAAGCATCGGATGCGGTTTTTAAACATGTGGGGCCTTCCGCGTTACAATACAGCAGTTCCGAAGGTTCGCTGAAGATCAGAAAATTCATTTCAGCAAGGTATTTGCAAAAATTTAACCTTGAGATTCCCGTTGAACACATCTTGATTACAAGCGGGTCTCAGCAAGGATTGGATTTGCTTGGGAAGACTTTCCTGAACGAAGGAGATGATATTATTATAGAAGAGCCGGGTTATTTGGGGGCTATTCAGGCATTTTCCATATACAAGCCCAATTTTCTCCCAATAACTGTGAGCGATGATGGGTTGGATATTGATACGCTCAATAATGTCCTGAATAATCGTGAGGTAAAATTGATTTATTCGGTCCCAAATTTTCAAAATCCGTCCGGAGTCAGCTACCCGGAGAAAAATCGAAAAGAAATATCTGAAACAATAGGGCATAAGAATGTTTTGATAATCGAGGATGATCCGTATGGCGATCTGAGGTATGCAGGTAAACCCGGATTGAGCTTCAAGCACCTTGTTCCCGAACGCTCAATTTTGCTCGGATCTTTTTCAAAAACTGTTGTTCCCGGCTTTCGATTGGGGTGGATTGTTGCCGATGAAGATATTTATGAAAAATTGCTTATTGCAAAGCAGGCTTCCGACCTGCACACAAATCAGTTTGCTCAATGTGTCATTGAAGAGTACCTTGCTATGGGTAATTTTGAATCGCATGTTTCGAGCATAAAAGAGGTATATGGGAGGCAGCGGGATGCGATGATAAACAGCATAAAAAAATATTTCCCTTCGAATGTAAGATATACACAACCCGATGGGGGTATGTTTTTATGGGTTGCGCTTCCCCATGATTTATCTTCGATGAAGCTTTTTAATATTGCGATCGAAAAAAAGGTTGCTTTTGTGCCCGGGCACCCTTTTTATATCGGAAAAAAAGAAACAAATACTTTAAGACTTAATTTTTCCAATGTAGACGAATCGACCATCGAGACCGGCATACAAAGACTGGGGGAAGCAATTGGTGAGCTTTTGGAACAAAATGAAAAAAGCCCCGGTAATAACCGAGGCTCCGCGGTTTAGACCGGAATACTGCGACAACTGTTAAAATCTCTTCTGAGCATCGTGTTTTTGATGATAGATTGATCTGTTTGCCACTTGCTGTTCGTGACGGATCTGGGCTCGTTCCTGCCTCGTAACCACACCGTCGGCTTTTGCAAGTCTTTTGGTTTTCTGAATATGCCTTTGTTGTCTTTTGAGTTGCTTTGCCTCACGCTTTGTAAGTGCTCCGTTAGCCACACCATGAGCAATTCTTCTTGTTTGCTTTACCTGAGTTTTGGTCACCTTTGGAGTTACGTGGGCAGATGCAAAGCATGATACTCCCGTTATTAGCGCAAAAATTAAAATGATCTTTTTCATTTTCTTTAAATTTTAGTTTTTAATGTTTGTTCCGTTTTGGAACTTAGAGCAATTAGCCAGGGAAAGGTTTAATGAATTAGTAATATTTTATATAAAAAAAATTATAAAATAATTCCAAATGCTTGAATATCAGGTGTGAAAATTTATCTTTGATTGATAAAAAATTGTAAACTTCACTGGAAATTAAATGCCTCGCTTTCAAATACACACACAATCATTTCTTTCAGTCGTCGTCTTTTTGTTTCCGTTGTTTGTTGATTCCGGTCGGGTATTTGCTCAAGCGGCAAATGTTAATACCGCACTCGATACCACTAAGGTAGCACAAACCATTGAACCTGTTTCCGTGACAAATATCGGAACAGAAACAGAGCTTACGCTGGCTTCAATCCGAGAGATCCGTAATAAAATAAAACCCACAAAATCGGAAATCGAACTGGATTCCCTGATCCCGCGAAAAATGAAAGTTGTCGAAAATTATAGAGCGGACCTTGATCTCGAAGAAGTTGAAAAAATGAACCTCAGGCAAACGGAAGGGTTGAAAAATGATGTTTCCCAGCTCAAAGTTCAATTAGACGGATGGAGAAATACGTTAACAAAAAAGACGGAAGAACTGAATAACATGAAATTGAATCTCGGCGATCTCAAGATAAAATGGGCAAAAACGCTTGACTTGGAGCGTGAAGAGAAACTTCCGGAGCAGGTAATTGAACGGATAAAAAGCAACCTTGATGAAATAGGTGAATTATCGAAAGAAATAACCGATCGCAATAATTCTTTGCTTACCAAGCAGGATGAGCTGACCGGCGCAATAATTTTTCTTGATGATATATTAAATACCATTACAAAATCAGAAGCTTCCCTCAGGTCGCAGATCTATACGATTGATAGTCCGCCGATTTGGCAAATGTTCGAAGTTGGGAAGCGGGATTCGGTTTCGTTAAAGCAGCGTGTAAAAGCGATTGTCGAGGAGCATAATAATGATTTCAGAAATTTCACTGAAAACTATCAGTACAACATTTATTATCACAGTCTGGTGTTTGCCCTGCTGTTGTTTTTGACATATTATTTAAAAAGCGACATCCGAAAATGGTCTGATGAGAAAAAAGATGCTGCAATCAAATATTCGCTTCATGTCATTTCAAAACCGTTCTGGTCGTCGTTTTTGGTTGCCCTGCTTTTAACGGGTATATTTTACGCAGACGCTCCCTCCGATGTATTGGATTATTTTTATGCTCTGATGATATTTCCGGTACTCACAATTGTACCGGGATTGATCCCCAACGTAAACAAGAAGTATTTCTATTTTGTCGGCGGCGTATTTGCAGTTACCCAGTTTCAGGATTATTTCAGGGAATTGGACCTCTTGGACAGGTCTTTGTTGTTTATAATAGACCTGTTGACCGTATTGTTGTTGACCAGTCTACTCAGGGAAAGAAAGCGCATCAGAGAGACGAATCCTCATGTCCGGTGGGGATTTGTATTCACAATCATGAGGTTTAGCATATTTATATTAAGTATTTCGCTCCTGTCAAATGCAGTTGGAAATACCGTACTTGCTAAAATCCTTTCCGAGGGATGTCTTCCGATGATTTACGGAGGTACGATTATCTATGCTTCCGTATTGATACTCAAAGGTTTGTTTTCATTGCTTATACAACATGATCAGGTCTCGAAACTCAACATGATCCGGAATTATTCTCAAGAGGTCAAGCGTCAGATTTTTCGAGCAATCAAGTGGCTGGGCATCATGTACTGGGTGTACATCTCGCTGACAAATTTCTTGATATTCGACCCGATTTACGGCTGGTTTGAGGAATTGTTTACCAGAGAGTATCAGGTCGGATCCGTTTCGCTTTCCATCGGGAGCATATTTGCTTTCTTTATTACTCTTTGGATATCATTGACAATTTCGAGATTTATAAGATTCATCCTTCAGGATGAGATTTTGACACATTTCGAAATGCCGAGAGGAGTGCCGGGCGCCATTTCAATGATCGTCCGGCTGGTGCTGATCGTGCTTGGATTTATACTTGCTTTTGGAGCCGCGAAAATTGATATGAGCAACATTACCATCTTGTTTGGCGCTCTTGGTGTTGGCATCGGGTTTGGTTTGCAAAATATTTTCAACAACCTGGTCTCGGGATTAATATTGGCCTTCGAGCGGCCTATACAGGTGGGGGACACGATCCAGATAAGCACATTGAACTTAATGGGCGAAGTAAAAGAAATTGGAATTCGCGCAAGTATCGTACGCACCTTTGACGGCGCTGAAGTGGTGGTTCCCAATGGAAATCTGATTTCGAATGAAATGATCAACTGGACCCTTTCGGATCATCGCAGAAGACAGGAAATAATTGTCGGTGTAGCTTACGGAACAGATACAAACAAGGTGTTGGAAATTTTATATGACCTCGTTCCCAAACAAGAAAATGTGCTCAAAAACCCGGCTCCGTTTATTATTTTTCTTGGATTTGGTGAAAGCTCACTGAATTTCCGCATACTTTTCTGGACGCATTTCAACAACGGGTTGGGAACAAAAAGTGCCGTGGGAATTGCAATTGACGAAGCATTTAAAAAGGCCGGCATTACTATCCCGTTCCCACAAACGGACCTGCATTTGAAATCTGTGAGTAATGACATATCATTTCGGGATGAAATTAAGCCGGAGCCGCTCAAATCAGCAGTTAAAAAGACGGCAAAAGTTTCAACCCGTACAAAAGATATAAAGGATAGATCTTGATTGAATCAATCGAATTTTTTGCGTATAAAACCGGCGTGGCCGGAGCAAATTCAGGACACACACGAGCATGATTAGATCTCTCTGCGTTAAAAGCATATAAACAGATGAAAAAAAAGAATACCGATACGTTATTATCCAAGCTTTTATGGTCAACGGTAATTTGGATATTCGCTGCTTTTCTTTTTGGGTTTATTCGCGTTTGGGGTGTCGAATCGCTACCGGCTTTTGAACGGCAAATACCGTTCCACCCAATACAGTTTTCGTTTCGTATGCTTGTCTGGGGAATTTCAATAGGGATTCCATTTGGTATAATGGATTATGCTATGGATACCTCTTGGATCCGTCAGCAATCATATTGGAAAATTATCATAATTAAGGTTGTAATTCAGATTGGGATAGCCATTTTCTCATTGGCCGTTCTGGTTATTTCAAATAATGCGCTTGACGGTTTTAAGATAAGCATAATAAGTCTTGTTTTTTCCGAAACCTCTCTATTGTGGATTATATTCACAGGCATCGTAAGTTTTTTTATTTATTTTCTTGAGGTTGTAAAGTCCAAAATTGGTGACCGGGTAATGTTTAATTTGCTTATGGGCAAATATCACAATCCGCGGGTGGAGTCGCGTATTTTTATGTTCCTGGATATGAAAGATTCGACAACGCACGCCGAAAACCTCGGGCATATAAAATTCAGTTCCTTGATTCAGGACAGCCTTAACGATCTTACTTCGGCAATAATTGAGCATAAAGTCGAGGTATATCAATATGTCGGAGACGAAGCAGTACTCACCTGGCCTCTTGATGATGGTTTTTTAAAAGCCAACTGTTTACAGGTTTATTATACGTTTATGCAAACGCTTAAAAGTAAGAAATCCTATTACGAGCGCAGCTATGGATTCATCCCTTTTTTTAAAGCCGGAGTTCACCTCGGAGAAGTTACCGTATCGGAGGTTGGAATTATAAAAAGAGAAATTGCCTATCACAGCGATGTACTTAATACCGCTGCAAGAATTCAGGGAAAGTGCAATGAATTTGAAGCTGCACTTCTAATTTCCGAGGATTTGAAAGAAAAACTTGAAGATCAGCGGCGATATAATTTTAAGCACATTGGAGGAATTTCACTTAAAGGAAAGCGGAAATTGGTGAATATATACCGTGTCCATTTAAACTAGGCCGGAAAAATCGATTGTTTTAACTCTATTTGATCCATACAACAGATGATAGTAAAACTACAAATACCTTGGAAGAAGATTATTAAAGACCTGAGAGTATCATTCTTATTTATCGTAGTCTATATGTCTGCAATATCTGTGATTGATTATTTTTACCCTTTGGAAGAGATACATGTTCCACTTACATTAATTACCGTGCCCGGAACCGTGATCGCACTTTTGCTCGGTTTCAGGACGAATTCCGCTTATGATCGATGGTGGGAAGCCCGGATCATCTGGGGGGCCATAGTAAATGATTCACGGACCTGGGTGCGACAGTTGATGACCTTTATCAAGTACGAGAGCAAATCTTCGGCCGAATTTGATGCCATACGAAAAATGGCGTTGCGGCATGTCGCCTGGAATTATTCCCTGGCCAGACAATTGAGAAAGCACGACCCGATCCAGGACCTGAAAAAATTGGTCGATAACAATGAAATAAAACTCCTTAGACAAAAGCAGAATGTTTCCAATGCCATTCTGTATATGCAGGCCGAAGAGATCAAAAGATTATATGAAAGTGGATGGCTGGATAAGTATCAGTTCGTTCAACTGGATGGCACCCTGTCCCGGCTTACCGATTCGATGGGAAAATGTGAAAGGATAAAAAATACGGTATTTCCTGCCAGTTACAGTCTTTTAGTAGACCTTCTGATCTACCTGTGGATCTTCTTTTTGCCTTTTGGTCTGGTCGATATGATTGGCTTGATCCTCATCCCGACGACCATCTCACTGGCATTTTCATTTCTGGTAATCGAAAAGGTGGCCATATTCATGCAGGATCCTTTTGAGAATCAGCCGACGGATACGCCAATGCTGGCGCTTTCTCGTACAATAGAAATAAATATAATGCAGGAATTGGGTGAGCAGGAAATACCACAGCCCATATTGCCGGTACACGGTGTATTGATGTAACATCATTGTTTTATCCCTTCATCAGCCATCGGCGGGCGGTCACGCGAGTTTAAAAATTAATAATACAACTGGTTCTTTGAACAAAGTTTAAAATATTTTGTCATTTAAATAGTATTTTTAATTCCAACTAATTACCAACAACAATGAAAAAAAACACCATCTTTTTATTGGGGCTGATCTTCTTGTATAAGTGTCAGCCGTCCACAAGAAATGAACAGTCCCGGGACGATTCATTTGCCAAGTATGGCCAGGAATTTAAGGGCAAAATTTCCAAAAGTTATGAAGATTCCGATGAATGGTGGCCTGAAAATCCAAAGCCGCCAAAAGGCACGCCAAATGTACTATTGATATTGCTTGATGATACCGGTTTTGGTCATATAGGAAGTTTTGGCGGTTTAACAGAAACTCCCAACATCGACAGATTGGCGGCCAACGGATTGCGGTATACCAATTTTCATACCACTGCTCTTTGTTCACCATCCAGGGCATCGATCATGGCGGCCCGGAATCACCACCGAATCGGACTCGGCTCACACTCACTTACTGCGATGGGATTTCCGGGATACAACGCTTTTCCTCCGGAGAGTGGTAAATCGATTGCAAAGCACCTGCAAAAAGCCGGATTTGTAAACTATGCCATCGGAAAATGGGACCATACGCCATTGTATGAAGTCTCGGAAGCCGGTCCATTTGACCGCTGGCCTTCGGGTGAAGGTTTTGACCACTACTACGGTTTCATGGCTGCCGATGCGGATTGTTACAGGTCGTTGGTCTGGAGAGATCACTATCCCCTGGAGGATTGGGAAGGCAAAAAACACTATCACTATATGGAAACCATGGCCGATGAAGCCATCCGGAATATAACTTCACATGTTTCCACTGCACCGGACAAACCGTTTATGATGTTCTGGGCGCCGGTTGCCATGCATTCGCCACATCAGGCCCCACCTGAATATATCGAAAAGTACAAAGGGAAATTTGATATGGGTTGGGACGAAGCCAGAAGGATGATTCATCGGAAACAACTCGAATTGGGGGTGATACCCCCAGGTACAAAGCTAACCGAACGTACCGAAGCAATTCCGGCATGGGACGACCTGACTGATGGGGAAAAAAAGCTATTTGCCCGTCAAATGGAAGTATTTGCGGCAATGCTGGATCATGTTGATGCCCAGATAGGCAGAATGGCAGACAAGCTCGAACAGATGGGCATCCTGGACAACACCATCATATTTGTGACCGCAGACAATGGCTCTTCCGGGGAAGGAGGATTGACCGGAAGTTTTAACGAAACATACGTACTGAACGGATTGCAGACCCCGTTCGAAGCGAATATGCAACACTATGAGGGTTGGGGAGGTCCGGATACTTACCCCCACTTCCATGCCGGTTGGGCATTAGCCGGCAATACGCCGTTCCAATATTTTAAACAAATTGTACATCGAGGCGGCATCCACGACCCGCTTGTTATTCATTGGCCCGCCGGAATAAAGGCCAAAGGCGAAATCAGAAATCAGTATCATCATATTACCGACATTGGAGCAACCATTCTGGATGTGACAAAAACCCCATTCCTCAAGGTCCTGGACGGAAAGGAGCAGATGGATCTGGATGGGAAAAGCATGGTATATTCATTTGATGATGCCGGTGCGGCTACAAACCATCCGGAGCAGTACTATGAATTATTTGGCAACAGGGCCATCTACCAGGATGGCTGGAAAGCGGTTACAATTCATGCAAACCGTATGCCCTGGGACCTGAACCGTGTGCTTCCCTTTGAAAACGACGTTTGGGAACTGTATCACATTGATGAAGATTTTTCGGAATCCAATAACCTGGCAGAGGAATTTCCGGAAAAACTGGAGGCTCTCAAGGCGCGCTGGGAAGAACTGGCATGGGAAAATAATGTATATCCACTATACGATGACATGATTATGCGTGTGGCCAAGCAGCAGGATAGGCTGTTTGGAGACCAAAAGGAATTTGTGTATTACTATCCGGGAGCACAGCGCATTGCCGAGAAAGCATCAGCTCCCGTCAAAAGCAGATCGCACAGCATCGAGACCACACTGAACCTTACCGGCAAGGAAGAAGGAGTAATTGTAGCCTGCGGTGGTTTTACCGGTGGGTATACGCTGTTTATAAAGAACAACAGGGCTTATTATGATTACAACTATTACAATGGACTTTATTATACCCTGGAATCTCCTAAACTCGGTACCGGTGACGTACATATCAAATTTGATTTTGTAGAAAAAGGCAGCCCAAAACGAGGGATCCCAGGCGGGGTCGGGTCGTTATTCATCAATGAGGAAAAGGTAGCTGAGACTAAAATGGTGGAAATGCACGTTTCTACTTTCTCGCTCTCGGAAACCTTTGATGTGGGAATCGATGCCGGGACACCGGTTTCCAATAAATATGCCGTAAAGAACCATTTTCCATATACCGGAGAATTGGATAAGGTGATCGTAAGATTGACAGAGTAGATATGTTTTCGAATGTGATTTTCCAGAGCCATAGACCTATTCCAAATAACGGGGCCGTACATATATCCGGGCAATTTCTTTGATGATATTCAGCCTGCCCGAAGGTGGATTGGGTTTCGGGGATGCTTTCGGTTGGCATGAATTCATTTTCAACAACCGGGAAGATATGCAGTTTGATCCGACATCGTCGTTGGTAGAAACGGATGACGGATCAAACAACCCGTTCGGCGATTATGTGGTTCCTTTTTCGAAACGCCAGGAAAGGCAGGTTCGATAGCTTCCAGTCGTAGTGGCAAATCGGAGGAGCATAAATACCACAGCATAGTGATCGGGATGGAGCGATCTTAGAACTCGAGGATCCCCAGACTTTTTATGAGGTGACGGCGCCTTTACCGTGCAGGATCATATATGCAATTTCATGCGGTCTCCGCATAATGGAAGGTGAAACCATAGCTCCAAAATCATACTTGAAGACGGATCTCATATCGATGCGTTCATCATAAGTTTTCAATGCGGATGGTTAAAGAAAGATGGGTAAATTATCGTCTAAAAATAAATGGAACCGGCAGGGTCATTTTGTGGATAAAAGTAAACATCAATTAAATTTTTAGATTAAATTCAGGGCAGTTTTATAAATTCTGGAAAAGTAACTAACTACAATTATCATGAAAAAATTAAATTCGTTGTGGCTCCTAAGCATCATTTTTCTGGGGGCATGTTCAAGTATCACGGTAACTTCAGACTATGACAAAGAGGTCGATTTCACCAAGTATAAAACCTTTGAGTATTATGGTTGGACGGAAGAAAGCGATAAAATTCTGAATCGGTTTGATAAAGAAAGAATTGAACAAGCGTTTGGAGCTGAATTTGCAAAAAGAGGGCTGAAATATGTTGATGACGGCGGAGATATGGTAGTTTCTCTTTTTATTGTCGTGGATAAGAAAACCAGTACAACAGCTTATACCAACCATTATAACATGGGCGGATATGGATATGGACCGGGATGGGGTTGGTATGGCGGTTATGGTGGCATGGGTACTTCTACCACCACATACAGCGAGCAGGATTACCTCGTCGGGACATTGGTTGTCGACGTCTTTGATAAAGCCGGAAAGAAGTTGATATGGCAAAGCGTAGGACAAAAAACCGTTGATGACAATCCGAACACAAGAGATAAAAATACGGCCAAAGTTGCGGCGGCTATTATGAAGCCATTTCCGATACAGCCCGTGAAAGAATAGCAAATTGTTTACCTAAAAGCTGTCAAATGAATTGACAGCTTTTTTAGGATGAAGATTTTATATTGCTTGGAATAATTGGGCAGATTTCCCGTTTATTCGCCGCGGAAAAGAGCTCCCTCGGAGCAAATCAGAGCGATCAATGACCTTGAAGGGAATAATAGGAGGCATGTGCAGGGACAATTCGAAAGAAAAGTTGAGGCAAACCAACCCGATAAAATGAGTATCCTAAAACCCAAACCCGAAATTACAAAAGCCATGGTAGACCGCGAAATGCGTCAGCTATTCCGGCTTCAAACGTTGATTGATGTGGTATACGGCATTATGCTGTTCCGAATTTTTTTATTTCTGCCCAGACCCGAAGTTGACGGTTTCGGCGCAAAGGATCTTGTAAAAGTTCTCAGCGAAAGTTATCTCAACTACCTGATGATTATTGTCGGTATTTTTATGCTTATCGTCTATTGGGGACAAAGCAACATGCAATTTGGTAATCTTGAGAGAACCCGAACCCCACATGCGATTCTGTCGATTTTGCAGGTCGTATTTTTATTGCTCTATTTTTATTTTGTAAGACTTGACGTTCAATTCGACGGGGCAGCTATAGCTTTGCAAATGGAAAGCATTTTTCTTGCTCTGGCAGGGTTGATGTCCATTTTGGGGTGGCACTATGCTGTAAAAAATCATCTGATCGCAGATGCACTTTCAGAAGAGGAAAAATATGAAGTCTACCTGAAATTATATCCCGAGCCGATTGTTTCGGTTTTGACTTTTCCTTTCGCGTTTTTTGGCCCTGATGCATGGACAGCCTCCTGGTTACTGTTGATTCCGGTAACAATGATTACCAAGCGCATCATTCACAACATAAAAACCAAATCAAAGAGTGAACCAAATCCGGGCACTTTCCGGTAAAGCGTATTGATCCGCATTGTCGGATTGAAACATGGCTGCCATTAATTAAAATAATACCTGCTGGCAATAAAAACCGAAGTGCTATTTACTTTTTCGTCGACCTTGGGGATCGGAACCAGCAATCTGGAAATTTCCAGGCCCAAATTAAAATGCGGCGCACCCGAATAAGAGATTTTAAATCCTCCAAGGGAAGCCGATTTACTTTTTACCTGTACAATATCCGGGACTGCGTTCAGATTGTAAAATAGGGCAAAGCCAAGAGGCACCTTTGTTTTGGTCGCCAGGTTTATATCAAACAAACCACCCAAGCGGTAAATAAAATCAGATTTTCCGCGCTCATAACTTTCACCGTATCCTAAACTCGCAAATCCCTGAATTCCAAGCAATTCATTAAAGCCATGAGCATATCTCAACCCAACACTTCCGTTTAATATCGGAACATTTTTAGTAATACTGGTCGCTACGGTATCTCGGATTAAATCCTCTATGAAATCCCCGATATTTATAAAATTTGCGCTGTGATTGTTGATTTGAATACTGGCCGAAAGCATATTCTTTTCATCTTCCAGTACTTTGGCCAACCATCCCATCCTGAAAGAAGTGACGGTATTTACGCCCTGGGTAAGCATGCTTTGCAGTTCGGTTCCAATGCGGGCGGTAATTCCCATATTGATATGTAAGGCAATCCAATCCTTGATTTTCTGCTGATAATCAAAATTCAAATCTGCAAATATAAGTGAACCTTTTAATGCGATTAATTTTTCGCCATCAATCTCCAGGATTACGTTTTCAAAATCTCTCGATGATGCAATGCCCAGATTCATGCCGAAATGAGTTTTGATAAAAGGGGCCGGAGTGTTGCTGTTTGGAATAAAATAATGATTATTTAATACTGGAAGGTGATTTTTCTCCTGATCTTGCGCTGTTACTATTCCGTAAGCTATTACAAGAATGAATATGATCGGGTATAATTTCATTGCATCGATGTTTATTCGTTTAAAGGGGTCTGACTGAACCTGTTCTTACCGACAGGCAGATACCATCCTAAAGTGAATCTGAATGATGTGTATCTGATTCTTGGCAACAAAGATTCCGGGTCATTTAAATTGTTGGCAAGATTTGTCAGGCCCTGGGAATAGGTAATATTGATCACAAGTTTGGACTTATCCACCGGAATGATATAACCTATTCCGAAGAGCATGCTCAGATTGAGTTTGTTAATGTCATTTTTCAAATCGGTTTTTTCCGAAGAGTCATCCGCTTCAAGCTTTATGGGATATAATAATTCAAAGCCACTGGTAAACTGGAATCTTTTGTTATCGGAAATTAACTTCATAAGTACAGGCAGGGCAATCAATTGAAAATTTAATTTGATGCTATCCTCATACACTTCTTCATCATCAACGGTTTTTGGATGGAGGAGCTTCGAACTGCCATTGACATACTCGGAAAGAAAAGATAAATAGATATCTTCCTTGATCTGCAGATCATATCCAAAGCCAAACGAAAAATTTACCTTTGACGCATATTTAAAATTTCTCGGTGTATCACCGGAGAATTTTCCGGAATTCAAACTTGCAAGAAAACCGATATATGATTGAGCAAATAATCCATTGGCCATCATGAATATCAGACAGTTTAATGCCAGTAATTTCGATTTCATTTGAATGATTTTGTTAAAAAAGTAAGATTACAATCCATTGGATAATTATAGGAGTAAACTAAATAAAAAATGAGATTATATCTACGCCGTTTAAAAAAACATTCTTGTTAGTTTTACATTTGATAGATGCAGGTGGGAGGACTGCATATTTATTTTATCGTGACAGCCTTGATTATTCGGATCATTATTAGTTCCTTTTTTATCTCACTTATTCTTTTACCCGACTGCATTCAGGCTCAGGATAAAAGAGCAAACTATGAGCAGCTATGGCTAAATTTCATGCTGCACAAAACATTTAATAACGGTCTTAGATATTTGATGGAAGTTGGTCCAAGAACGCTCCTCGGTCAAGAAAGTGGCTGGTCTCAATTTGAGCTTGCACAGAATGTTCAATACAATGTATTTTGGAACATAGATGCCGTTGGCGGACTATTGTTCAATTATACAAATCAGACAGACACCACGGATTTATATGACAGTTATGAGATCAGACCTTGGATTGGCACCAGAATACATTTCAATCCGAACGCCAAATTGATGGTGAGTTTTTTTGGCCGGTACGAGCAAAGGTTTTTGTATTACACCAATGCATCCGCTGAAGAAAAAAGCGGAAGAATAAGGAACAGGCTCGAATTTACTTATTCGATCAATCACCGGGACTTTTATCAGGATCGTTTATGGTACGTCACGCTGGATGGTGAAATGTATGTACCTACGAATGAAAAGTTCGGGGAGCGATTCGCCAACGCAGTACGCATTCGTGCCGGGTTGGGATACCGTCACAGCTTCAATTGGAGATTTGTGATCCTATTTATGGAACAATTTTCCAGAAATACGATCGATGAAGGGTTTAAAAGCTCCAATTTTATTGTCGATTTAAGAACGCATTTTTTTATACCTGCAAAATCCGGGAAATAAAATCTGTATATTGGTAGTCCTAGATCGAACCACCCATGAAAATAACCCTGTCCGTACTGATATCCTGTTTTTTGATTCCGGCTCATCTATTTGCTCAACGAGAAAGTGAAAAGGAGGGAAGTTTACCCTTTATTCAAAAAAAGGATTCCACTATTATTGGAGAGATGGATCTCAGGAATTTGAGGTTCACTCCATTTATCGCACCTTCTATTTCCCCGGAAGTAGGCGCTATGATCATAGGTGGGGGGTTGATCTCTTTTAAAGTTGATAAAACAAGTAAAATACTTCAACGGTCCTCTATTCCGTTTTCCTTTGGTTACAGCACCAACGGATCTGCCAATCTCAACATAAGGCCTTCGATCTTTTTTAAGAATGACAAAAACAGGATAAGCGGAGATATCTGGATGAAGGATATGCCCGACAATTACTGGGGTGTAGGTTATGAAGCTGCCAGAAATCCATCCAAACCCGACAGTACTACCAAATACCAGCGCAACTGGTGGCAGGTATTTCTGAAGTACTCGCATCAATTCAGAAAACATCTTTTTGGTGGAGTCCTTTTTGATTATAGCCAGACCAAAGCGACAAATCTAAGCCCTCAGATGAGGGAAGACGAACATGTGCGGAAGTTTGGCACCTTTATAAGAAACTGGTCCTTGGGACTTCTGTTTCAATATGACTCCCGCGATCTTACAATTAATGCGTATAAAGGGCTTTTTTTGGAAGTCAGTTCCAATTTTTACAGGTCAAAAGCATTTGAAGCACCAAACTATCAGGTAATTGTATTGGATTATCGACAGTACAGGCAAATAAAAAGACCGGGCAGAACACTCGCATGGCAGGCCAAATTACGTGTGGCAAATCATGAGGTCCCCTGGTCTGAAATGTCACAGCTTGGCACCCCGTTTGATTTGCGAGGTTATCGGTGGGGAAGATACAGGGATAAGGATATGCTATTTGGTATTTTGGAATACAGGCATATGTTAATGAGGAAGTCGCCGAGAAAAGATGGCAATATGATGTCGCGATTTGGATTTGTTACCTGGATAGCCACCGGTTCTGTCGCCAACAATTTTACAGAAATGAAAAACTGGCTGCCTAATGCCGGGGTGGGTTTGCGGTTTGAAGTACAATCCAGAATGAACGCCAGATTGGATTTTGGAGTCGGCGACGACACTTCTGCCTTTTATGTGAGTTTTAACGAGGCTTTTTGACGAATTATTATAAATCCGATTCCATTTTAATTTTTGCACCATATTGGTTAGATTTGCATGTCTGATCACAACAATCAATTGGTTTTATTAAATATTTCGAAAAAATATTTGAATTTTTTGGAGTAAAAATAATTCAACCTTTGCGGTTTATTGAATAATTCTCGCCGGATTATTGTGATACATGATAAAAGGTAAAAATTTCACCTCGTATGAATACCAAACACGAGCTTAAAGAGCTTACCTTACTATTTGACATAAGCATTGCTTTGAATAAAAGCAAAAACATCAAGGACGTCCTGCATCAAATACTTGAGATGATGGCCAGATATATTGGTATGGACCGAGGTACGATCACACTTGTTAAAAAAGGATCCTCAGAAATCAATATTGAAGAGGCTTATGGGTTGTCCAAGGAGGAGAAAGCCCGTGGAAAATACAAAGTTGGAGAAGGGATCATAGGAAAAGTAGTGAAGTCTGGCATGTCGGTATATATCCCAAGGATCTCCGACGAGCCTCAATTCATGGATAAGACCAAAGCCAGGAAAAAAATCAATAAAGAAGATGTGTCTTTTTTGTGTGTTCCGATAAAACACGAAAAGGAAGTGATCGGAACCCTTAGTGTTGATCGTGTTTTTAACAACAACCTTTCCTTTGAAGAAGACATCCGTTTGATCACCATCATTGGCAGTATGATTGCCCAGGCGCTCAAAGCAAGACAGGATGAGCTTGAGGAGGTAGAACGGCTTAAGGAAGAGAACGAGCGTTTACAGTCGGAATTGCAGATGAAATTTAATCCTGCAACCATGATCGGGAACGGTCAGGCTATGCAGGTCGTTTTCAATTTGATATCGAAAGTGGCCCCGACAACTGCCAACGTATTAATTACCGGTGAAAGCGGAGTCGGGAAAGAATTGGTTGCCAAGTCCATCCACTATAATAGCTTGCGCGCCAGTAAGAAATTTGAAGAGATTAACTGCTTCGGAATTTCCGAAACTTTGCTTGAAGCAGAACTATTCGGTCAGGTGGCAAAAGATGATGATGGAAATGAGGTAGTAAATGCCGGAGTATTTGAGCGGTCCCATGAAGGTAGCGTCTATCTGGCCGATCTGGCGGAAATCCCTCTGAATTTACAAACGAAGCTTTTGCAACTAATCCAGGAGAAGAAGATCCAGCGAATCGGAAGCAAAGATAAAATTGACGTAGATATAAGGCTGATCGCCGCAGGCAACAAAAACCTGGAACGGCTGCTTGAAGAAGGGAAGATAATAGAAGAACTATACTTCCTGTTGAATGTATTCCCGATCTATATTCCTCCGTTACGGGAAAGAAAGAGTGATATACCTCAATTAATTGATCATTTTATTGAGAAATTCAACAATGAGCATGGATTAAAAGTAAAGAGAATCAGCACTTCGGCCATTGATATGATTATGAGTTACCACTGGCCTGGAAATGTCAGGGAATTAGAGAATTGCCTGGAAAGAGCTTGTATCCTTGGCAATACCGGTGTTATATATGGCTTTCATCTTCCTCCTACGCTGCAAACCCCTGATTCTTCCGGAGCACCGGAGCGGGGCCCGTTGCAATCTGTTCTTGCGAAGGTCGAGCGTGAGCTTATTCAGGATAACCTGAAACTTACCAAGGGGGATATGGACGCGGCTGCCGATAATCTCGGGCTGACTGCCCAGCAGATGGAAATACGAATAGCAAAATACAACATCAGCCTCGACAAGTACAAACTAAAGCAATTGTAGAATTAAAGTTGGATTTAAATTTTTTTTATGAGAAATGATTACTGTAAACAAGATTCAAATCATACGGGGGGACCTCAAAAATTATGAACACTCCGAAAATTTTTTGAGACTTACATCCGATTATATGGCTGATCCGATGGGCGGAGTAGATTCGTGGACAGAGGAACAAAGAGAGACTGTTATCCGGGAAATGAGAGAGCACCCATGCGCGGTTGTATTTTTTGCTGTTTCAGAAGGAAAGTATGTCGGAATTTGTACATGTTTTTATGCTTATTCTACTTTTTTGGCTAAGCCATTACTTAACATCCACGACATTTATGTAGAAGAGTCTTTTCGAGGTAATGGTATTGGTAAGTTGCTCATTAAGGCAGTGGAGGATGTGGCAATTCAAAAAAAATGTGGCAAAATTACGCTGGAGGTAAGAAAGGATAATTTAAACGCAAGAGATCTGTATAAAAGCCAGGGATTTACAGAGGCTCCTCACTCCATGTTTTTCTGGATTAAATATCTATAACCCCGCGTATTTTACCTACGTGGGTAATTGACCTTTTTTCAATTTAATTTGACCGGTCGCTGGATTAATATAGGCAAAAATTGTACGGAATGAAACCGGCGCGGACGGAGCGAATTCAGGACGCGCACGAGCAGGACTGTATTGCTCTATGTGTCAGCAATCCAAAAAAACATAAACGGATGAAACCGGCGCGGCCGGAGCGAATTCAGGGCACATACGGGCAGGATTATATTGCTCTGTGTATCAGCTAACTGAAAAAATATGAACACATGAAACAGGCCATGCCTGAGATAATTATTGAGACACACAAGATCATGATGATCAACGGCGCATGGTGAGGTTTCTGCAAATTTTAAACGGATGAAAAAGGTCTTAATAACTTGCGGAAGATTGGAAATTGAAGCTGAATTATTCGACACGAAAACGGCCAAATTGATCATTAATGAGACACCTCTTTCCGGTACGACAAGCATCTGGGGAGGTGAAATCTATTTCCCGGTTTCTGTTGTAGCAGAATTGGAAGAAGATGCGACCGAGGAAGTGGAAGGAGGCACACTGGCGTATTGGCCTCCGGGAAAGGCATTTTGTATTTTTTTTGGTCCCACACCTGTCAGTTCTACTTCCAAACCACGTGCATACAGTCCTGTGAATGTAATTGGCAAAATACATGGTAACCTTGAAGATTTACGGTCAATTTCCCAGGACGAACCAATAAAGGTCGAATTGATTTGATAAAATGAAGGCATAAGCCATATGCACACTCCCCAAAACGCACCTCAGGAGACAACCGAAACTATTCCGTTTCAATATATCCTCAGGATTTGATCCGGAAATTTTCAAGGTATGTGAGTAGAGAAGATACAATAATTAATTATTCGCCCAAAACCTGTTTGTAGATCATAAAATTCTCCTCATCAAAACATACAAAAGTCACTTCAATTTCGGATTCCTGATTTTTTTGGAATTCCAGGACGGTTTCCACGGCAATTTTAGCCGCCAATTCCTTCGGGAATCCGTACACGCCCGTACTGATATTTGGAAAAGCTATCGATTTTAATCCGTTTTCCACGGCAAGGGCCAGGCTATTTTTATAGGCATTCTCAAGCAAGGTATTTTCCTGATTATTACCGCCATTCCATATCGGACCAACAGTGTGTATTACCTTTTTGGCCGGCAAGTTACCGCCTGTTGTGATTACAGCCGCTCCGGTAGGACATCCCCCAATTTTTTTGCATGCTTCCATAATCGCCGGCCCTCCGGCCCGATGAATTGCTCCGTCTACGCCACCGCCTCCTCTTAATCCGTTGTTAGCAGCATTTACGACGACATCCACATGGAGCTTGGTAATATCTCCTTTGACGAGCTTTAATGTATTCATTTCGTAATCAATATTTCTTTGAATATACAGTTTTCTGTCCCGGATATCCAAAGCAACAAGATGATTTAACGCATGGATGTGACGATATACACACCCGGAATCGATACTTACATGATTGTTAAGAAAATCCAGGGAATCTTCAATATTTTGGTAAGCAGTAGGTACATGACCATGGATTATTTGTCTTTTCCCGGTTTTATTCAAGTCAACTTCCATATTTCGAATGTTCAACATGGAAAAGTCATCTTTATACGGATCTTCCAAATCAAAATTTAATCCGGCGTGGATAAGCAGATAGTTTTCAAGCTCGATGTAATACGGAAGCCCCTTAATAAATTCCAGATACTTCGAAGGAATATCATGGATCGTTTTAGCGCGGAAACTATCCAGTGTCTCAAGTCCGCCCCGGCTTAGAAAGGCTATTTCTTCCCAGGAGTATTGTAAGCCGTCAATCAGATACTGTTCATGATTACCTCTCAGGCAGTTCAGGGAATAGCCATCCTTTTGAAGTTCAAAAATGAAGTCAATTACTCCCTTGGAATCGGGACCTTTGTTAATGTAATCCCCCAGCAGAAACAAGGTGTCTTTTCTGGAAAGCTTTATTACATCCTTTACAAGTTTTTTGAACGTCTTGGCACAACCGTGAATATCGCTGATAGCAAATTGTCTACTCAATTTTTTCAAACGAAGTTAATACACCTTTTATCAAGGAAGAACTAAACCCCTGGTGTTCCATTTCATTTAGGCCGGCAATGGTAATGCCGGCGGGCGTTGTAACCTTGTCAATTTCCCATTCCGGATGTTTTCCTCCCTTGATCAATAAACCCGCTGCACCGCGAACAGTTTGGGAAGCTATGGTTTGAGCCGTAATAGCGTCGAATCCGATCTCGATTCCGCCTTGAGAAGCTGCCCGGATAAATCGCAATGCATAGGCAATGCCACAGGCCGCTAAGACCGTGGAAGCATTCATCAACTCTTCGGAAATCTTGATCGCCTTGCCGAGATGATTAAAAATATCTATGACCTTGTCTATATGATCTACGGAACCGTTGGCCGTAGCGATACAGGTCATGGATTCCGTAATTGCAATTGCGGTATTTGGCATGGCTCTGAACAATGGGATCTCATTCCCTATAATTGCCTGCATATGAGATAATTCGATTCCCGTGGCTACGGAAATTACAATTTTATCTTTGGTAAGAACCTGCTTGGCCTGATTAAGTATTTTATCGACCACTTTGGGTTTGACGGCTATTATGATCACATCGGCATCTTTTATGGCAAGTTCATTATCCGAGTGAATATTGAGCCCCCTTTTAGTCAGATCCGACAACAGTTCGATTTTTCTTCGTGTAACCGTAATGTCTTCGGGCTTATATTGTCTTGATTTAAGCAATCCGCGAGCTATTGATCCGCCGAGATTCCCACCACCAATTATTGCAATCTTTTTCTTATCCATGATTAATGTTTGACCTTCAATTACTTAAAGCACGAAATTAATCAACTAAGGGAAATAATTGGAAAATCACTGCAATTATGTCTCCTATTTCAAAAAATATTATTATGTGAATATTCATTTTAGTTTTATTTTAGCCGAACTATTTGGCAGATCGATTCGTGCTTGTATGATATTAGACATTAACACAACCGGACAATGAAAAAAGCTTTCAGAATTGTTTTTTTTATTGTTACGCTTGTTTGTTACTTCAGCGTATTAATTTCGCCGGAGTATATTTGGTTGATGGGTTTTTTTTCATTGGCCATTCCATTAATTATTCTTGCGCATATTTTCTTTCTGATCATTAATGTCCGAAGGTTGCAACGTGCTTTCTTCTTCCATTTGATCGCGATTATTATCGGATTTTCTTTTATTAAAGTCAGCTATTCAATAAGCAGAAACGATAATGGGGGGAGTTTGAAGGTGCTGAGCTACAATGTTCGGGTATTTAACAATTATGCCCATCTGCGTAATGAAGCATTTATTTCTTCTAAAAAAATGATAGGCTGGTCGGTTGATAATGATGCGGATATAAAATGTTTTCAGGAATATTATCACAACGAGAATTCAGAAGTTTTCAATGTGGAAAGAAAGCTCGCCACAGCCGGGTGGAACAACAATTTTTGCAAAGTTGTGCTGACGGACCGGGCGGGAGCCGAGTTTGGAATAGCCATTTTCAGCAAACTACCGATTATTAATGCGGGTGAAGTCAGGTCAGAATCCGATGAATATCTTAATTCCATATACGCTGATGTAGTCCGCGATAAAGATACGCTTCGAATTTACAATACACATCTGGAGTCCATGAGTATCAATGTGGAAGATGTGATCAATACCGATCGGTTGGCGCAAAGCTATAAAGATACCGGCTATCGATTGCGAAGTGGTTTCGTTTCAAGATCCCGGCAAATTAAAGGTTTGGTTAAAAGTATTCGGGAGTGTAGGCATAAAATAATTCTTTGTGGAGATTTAAACGAACTTCCTTACAGCTATCCATATTTTTCGTTGCGAAGTCTTCTAAATAATGCCTTTGAAAAAGCAGGAAATGGTTTTGGTTTTACGTATAATGGAAAACTCTTTTTTCTTCGTATCGACAACCAGTTTTTCAGCAAGGATATAACAATTCATAATTTCATGACCCACCGGAATATTGATTATTCCGATCATTTCCCATTAATTGCTTCTTATTCCTGGTAATTTCCATCATTGGAACATCTTAATTAATCCGTAAGCTATTAATTTTGCAAAATGGGTAACAAAAGCCGTAAGCGGGATATTCGCCAATTAAGTCTGGAGCAGTTGATCGTTCAGATCACTGATTTTGGAGAAAAGCCCTATCGTGCAAAGCAAGTGTATGAATGGCTGTGGAAAAAGTCGGCAACCGACTTTAATGAAATGACTAATTTGTCCCTAAGGCTTAGAGAATTATTGAGACGGAATTATTCCATTAACAACCTGGTCATGGAAGATGAGCAAGTGAGTGATGACCGAACGATAAAATCGGGATTCAGATTGTACGACGATAACATCGTAGAGGGAGTGCTTATACCTACTGAAAGCAGGATGACGGCCTGCATTTCTTCTCAGGTTGGGTGTTCACTATCATGTAAATTCTGCGCAACAGGCTTTCTGGAAAGAAAACGCAACCTGGAACCCGGGGAAATATACGATCAGGTGGTGCTTATAAACCGACAGGCTGAGAAAAAATACGGCATTCCATTGTCCAATATCGTGCTAATGGGCATGGGAGAACCATTGCTTAACTACTCCAACGTCGCAAAAGGTATTGAGCGGATTACCTCCGGAAACGGTTTGAATATGTCTCCTAAAAGAATCACATTATCTACGGCGGGTATTGCCAAAATGATCAGGAAGCTGGCTGAAGATAAAGTAAAATTTAATTTGGCGCTTTCGCTGCATGCAGCAGACGACCGTAAGCGAAATTCGATCATGGCCATTAATGAAACCAATTCGCTGGACGCCCTGCAGGATGCATTGCATTATTTTCATATCCACACCAACAATCAAATAACCCTGGAGTACATTGCCTTTAAAAGTTTCAATTTGGGCAATGAGGATGCAAAAAACCTTGTGAAGTTTACCGGAAAATTTCCTTGTAAGATCAATATCATCGAATACAATCCAATCGGTCGGGGTGAATTTCAAAAAGCTGATCCGGAGGAGATGGACAACTTCACGTGTATCCTTGAGAAAAAAGGATTAATCGTAAAAGTGCGGAGAAGCCGGGGTAAGGATATTGACGCGGCATGTGGGCAACTGGCAAACAAATCTCAAAGATCGATAACAAAATGAAACAGGCCATGCCTGAGATAATTATTGAGATATACAAGATCATGAAGATCAACGGCACATGGCGAGGTTTCTGCACATTTTAAACAGGTGGAACCGGTAGGACCGGAGCAAATTCAGGACATACGATGAGCATGATCATATTGCTCTGTGTCGACAAACTATAAAAATATGAACACATGAAAAAGGTGACTTTCAGGCCACCTTTCATTAACATGTGTTTGCCGAATTGTATTAATGCCTGTTTACACTCCCCAAACCGGTAGCATCAACAGATACGTCGTCCGGGTCTCCATAATAGTCAATCGATCCGATCCCGGTAGCCTCGCCTTTAAATTTTATACTGGCATATACTTTCACACTGCCTATACCATTTGATTCAACAATGGTATACTTGCTTCGCAAGTCCTTGGCCTCGTAATTTCCTATCCCGTCAAATTCTACCTTGTGGTAGTCCGTTTCACCTTCGATTTCAAAATTCCCAACACCGGCTATTTCCGAGATTATTTTATCCGCAACAACGTTTAATTCCACGTTTCCCGCACCTTCAAATTCAATTTTCAGATTGCTGGTATTTATCCGGTTTTCACACACCAAATCTACGGCACCCTCGATTTCAAGTTTTTCCAGATCCTTAAAACTTATATAAACCTCAATGGCTTTGGTTTTTTTAAAGTTTTTGCCATCTAGCTCTATATGTAATTCACCTCCGCCTGAAGACACTTCCAGTTTTTCCATGTAGGATTCCTTAGCCAATATTGTTAGCGAGCATTTATTGGATTGTCTCAGGTGCACTTCGTAAGGGCCTTGAAGATAAATCCTGGAAAAACTTTCAACATCGAATGTTTTTTCGATCTTGTCGTTTCCGAGTGCGCGAAATGCCACAAATAGGAATGCAATTAAACATAGTTTTGTAAAAAAATCCTTTTTCATCTTGGTAACTGTTTGAGAACAACATAACCGATCAAAATATATGCCAGTGCTTTTCAGTTGATTTTAGGGCGGCTTTGGAAATAATGTGTGTCATTATCGGACACATGTATGATCGAATATAGAACCTGTTTCCCTAAAGATCTGGTTTAAAATGACGAAATTGTGTCTAACAAATTTAAAAAGCTTGGGATAAATTAATTTCTATTATTTTTGCAAAAATTTCATCTATATGTTCGATAGTTTAAGTACCAAGTTAGATCAGGCGTTTAAGTCGCTGAAAGGGCAGGGGAGAATTACGGAAATCAATGTTGCCAAAACTGTCAAAGAGATTCGGAGAGCATTGATTGATGCTGACGTAAACTATAAGGTCGCCAAAGAGGTCACGGATAAAATCAAAAATGAGGCGTTGGGTAGAGATGTGCTCATATCTGTTTCTCCGGGCCAACTCTTGGTTAAAATCACCCAGGAGAAACTCGCCGAGCTCATGGGGGGCTGGAAAGTTGATATCAATGTGAAAGGAGATCCCGCTGTTGTTCTGATTTCAGGCCTTCAGGGTTCAGGTAAAACTACTTTTACGGGTAAGCTGGCAAATATGTTAAAGAAGCAGGGTCGCCAGGTGCTGCTTGCCGCTTGTGACATTTATCGTCCTGCTGCGATTGACCAGTTAAAGGTACTTGGAGAGCAAATAGGGGTGGAAGTGTATGCGGAACCCGAAAATAAAGATGCGGTAAAAATTGCAAAAAATGCAATTTCCCATGCCAAAACACATGGGAAAAAGATACTTATTGTCGATACCGCCGGTCGATTGGCTATCGACGAGGAAATGATGCATGAGATTGCCTCGCTGAAGGAGGCGCTGAGTCCTTCCGAAACACTTTTTGTTGTCGATTCCATGACCGGCCAGGATGCCGTGAATACTGCAAAAGCATTTAACGAACGTTTGGATTTTGACGGTGTAGTCCTGACCAAATTAGATGGTGACTCCAGGGGCGGAGCCGCCCTGTCTATTAGGAATGTTGTTGAAAAGCCAATAAAGTTCATTAGTACCGGAGAAAAGATGGATGCCATTGACGTATTCCATCCGGACCGGATGGCTCAGCGAATATTGGGGATGGGCGATGTAATTTCGCTTGTAGAGCGCGCCCAGCAGAACTTCGACGAGCAGGAGGCTATGCGTCTCAACAAGAAAATCAGAAAAAACCAGTTCAATTTTGACGATTTTCTTTCCCAGCTTGAACAAATCAAAAAGATGGGCAATATCAAAGACCTTATTGGTATGATCCCGGGGATGGGCAAAGCGATGAAGGGCCTGGATGTGGACGATGACTCATTCAAACCCATTGAGGCGATCATAAGATCCATGACAAAGAAAGAACGCGCAAATCCCGACATGATCGATGGCAGCAGAAGAAAAAGAATTGCCAGAGGGAGCGGGACGAGTATTCAGCAAGTCAATAGCTTGATGAAGCAATTTGCGGATATGAGAAAACTCATGAAGACCATGAACAAAATGGGCGGTGGCAAAAGGGCTTTGGCAAATATTAATCCTTTTGGAAGGTAGCCATAAACCTGCCGGATTTAGGCAAGCCTGTTTTTCAGAAAACAGGCTTTTTTTAATGGCTAAAATCCAAAGAATTGGGGCAACCAGAGCGAAAGTTTTGGAATATATGTGACCATCATCAAGACGGCAATCATCGCCAGAAACATAGGAAGCAATGGTTTAATTACGGTCTCAATTCTCACCTTTGAAACACTGCATCCAATAAATAGCACGGAACCTACCGGTGGCGTACAAAGCCCCACACTTAAGTTGAGCACCATAATAATTCCAAAATGAATGGGAGATAATCCCAGTTGAGTTTGAACTATCGGAAGAAAAATCGGCGTAAAAATCAATACTGCAGGTGTCATATCCATAAATACACCAACAAACAATAAGATCAGGTTTATGATAAGCAAAATCACAAACGGATTGTCGCTGATATTCAGCAAACCTGCACTTACATTCTGAGGAATATTTTCATAGGCCATAATCCAGGAAAGGCCCATACACGTGGCCACCAGCAGCATTACGATTCCCGTTGTCTTTACAGAATTCAATAAAATTTCAGGAAGATCCTTCCATTTTACCTCTTTATACAACATGGCCAGCACCAATGCATACAATACCGCAACGGCCGATGCTTCCGTAGCGGTGAAAAATCCGGCCAGGATGCCGCCAATCACAATCACCAGCAACATCAGGCTGGGAATTGCATCAACAAATTTCTTAAATCCCACTTTTGCCTTGTCTTTATTCTTAATTGTTTTATATACCACAAAAGCCAGGAATGAGACGATAAGAACAATCCATATCACTTTATTTATTTCTCCCGGAAGATGGCCATGTGCGTAGATCAATGCATAAACAAATGCAACGATCATTGCACCAATGATCATCAGGACAGATAACACCTTCAACAGTCCGACCATTCCGTCCCGTTTTAAGATCAGGATAGACATTGCGGTAATCATGATCCCAAGGCCCGTCAGAATACCCGGGATATACCCTGCCAGAAATAATGCCGTAATTGATGCTCCGCCACTTGCGAGCGAATATACGATGAGCACGTTACTTGGCGGAATTGATAATCCTGTAGTTGCAGAACTGATGTTTACGGCTGCGCTAAAATTATCTTCATACTTTTCCTTTTTCATTTCCGGCCCCATGATGCTTCCTATGGCCGATGCTGCTGCGGCTGCCGATCCGGAAATAGCGCCAAACAGCATGTTGGCAATTACGTTTACATAGACCAATCCACCGGTTAATCCTCCCACGAGAATCTTGGCCAGATCGATAAGCCGGTGAGCTATACCCCCGCTGTTCATCAGATTACCAGCCAGAATAAAGAACGGGATCGCAAGAAGCGCAAAACTATCAAGACCGGTCGCCATTCGCTGGGCAAATGTTGTAAAGGCCGGAAGAGAATCGATGGTCACCAGCATGGTAAATATCCCTGAAATTCCGATACTAAAGGCTATCGGAACACCCATCGACAACAGAATAATAAAACTTATGACCAATATAAATATTCCGGTATAATCCATGCTAGTTTTCGTTATGCGCTTTTAAAAATTGTAACATATTATCTATGGTAAAAAACACGATGAGCAAACCGCTTATTGGCAGTACGATGTAAACATAACCCAATGGGATTTGCAAAGCGGCAGACTTTACCTCAAGAACAAACCTTGTATATACGAGCCAGGTTCCGCCAATCACCAATACAGCGAACGCAAAAAGGATAATGCTGATGCTTATGAAAATTTCCAAAAACTTTTTTCTCGCGGGGCCCGACCTTTGAAGTAAAAGATCAATGGCCAAATGTTCCTTTTTCCCAGCCACATAGGCCGCTCCGAACAGACCAACCCAAATCAGAAGAAAGCCTGCGAGCTCGTCGGTAAATGAACTCGGCGAGCTCAAGACATACCTGCTTATCACTTGCCAAAGTACGTCCACTACTAAAATAGCCATAATGACAGCCAGAAATTTTTCCAGTAATCTATCTACTTGTCGTCTCATCGTCCTAATCTTTTACTCAACAGCCTGAATCCTTTTAATATATGAATAGATGGTTTTCTGATCTTTGTATGATTTGTACATATCTTTTACTTTTTCCTGGTAAGGCGCTTTTTCCGGGTAATAAATCGTTACACCGGCTTTTTGAACCTCTTCCAATGATTTTTTCACGGATTCGGCCCACAGCTTTCGCTGCACAGGCACCGAGTCATCGGCAGCCTGTTGCAACCAACCTTTTTCTTCATCGGTCAGGTCATTCCAAATATGCTGACTTATGATCAAAACATCCGGTACCGACGTGTGCTCGTCCAACGAATAATGTTTGCAAACTTCATAGTGATGCGACGTATAAAAACTCGGAGGATTGTTTTCGGCTCCGTCGACAACTTCGCTTTGAAGCGCCGTGTAAAGCTCGCCCCAGGAAATTGGCGTTGGACTTCCGCCAAGCATTCGCACCATGTCCATCGCGGTTTTACTTTTCATAACCCGGATCTTCATACCTTTCAGATCATCCGGATGTATAATAGGTTTATCGATCGTATAGAAGCTCCTGCTGCCGGCATCATAGAAACAAAGCCCTCTTATCCATTTATTTTCTGTGCTCAGCAACAATTCTCTGCCAATTTCTCCGTCAAACACTTTGAACCCGTGTTCCTGGTCTCTGAAAATATATGGCAATCCTAAAACCTTATAATCGTCTGTAAAGCTTTCCATCACAGCAGCCGAAACCTTTGTAATTGCCAAACTTCCGATTTGCAACAATTCCACACATTGCTGTTCCGAGCCAAGCTGTCCGCTTGCATAAATCTGGATCTGCAATTCCCCTTTAGAAATTTCTTTACATCGATCTGCCATGAATACCATAGCTTTATGGACAGGGTGATCGGTGGGCAGGCCATGGGCAAGTTTCAGAGCCTTGTGTTCCTGCATTTTTCCACATGACATAAAAATTGCAATAAATATGACAAGGGGGATTTTTTTATATAAAATTCTTGGGTTATGCATCTATAAGGTGTTTATTCGTTTGCTTTTCAAAATACAAAAATCGGTTATAAACTGATCAATGAGGCAATATTAATTTCTCAGCTTCTTTATAATCGCGATGGCATGCTTGGTCTTACGGGCAATTCCTTTATAGTCAAAACTTCCATCTTCATGCTTAACCATCAACTGAGATCCCATTCCAACACAATGCGCGCCGGCTTTTATCCATGCAGTCAGATTTTCTTCGTTCGGTGAAACGCCACCTGTTGGCATTATGCTCGTCCAGGGACAGGGACCCAGAACAGCTTTTACAAAGCCCGGGCCACCGACTTGCGAGCCTGGAAATATTTTTACTACTTCCGCGCCAAGTTCCTCTGCTTGTGAGATCTCGGATAATGAACCGCAACCAGGCGACCATGCTATTTTTCTCCTATTACAAACTTTGGCCATATCCGGATTCAAAATCGGTGATACAATAAAATTCGCTCCGAGCTGAATGTACAGCGATGCGGTCCCGGCATCTACCACAGAGCCAACGCCTAGGATCATGTCCGGTGTCTCCCGTTCCGCCCAGGTGATCAATTCCTGAAATATGAGGTGCGCCCGGTCGCCGCGGTTGGTAAATTCAAATATAAGGGCTCCCCCTTCGAAACAAGCCTTTAAAACCCGTTTGCATACTTCTATATCTTTATGAAAAAATACCGGCACCATTCCTCGCTCCTTCATGGTCAGAGCTACTTCGATTCGACTAAACTTTGCCATTGTTTTATTATCCGTAGTTATTATTTTATAAGTATTGACATCATGATCCTCCACGGTTATCCGTACTGTCTGTCGTTTGCAGTTTCCAATTTCAGTTATCTGGCCACTCTCCCCGACGCATCTCCTCCCATCAGCTTTTCCACTTCATCGACGGTAACCTGATTGAAATCGCCTTTTATCGTATGTTTTAAACACGAAGCGGCAACTGCAAAGTTCAAAGCTTTTTGAGCATCATCCGTATAGGTATTTAATCCGTAAATCAGTCCCCCCATAAATGAATCGCCTCCTCCGACGCGATCTACAATATGGGTAATCTGATAAGTTGGCGCCTGGTACAATTGCTGACCATCCCAAAGCACACCTGACCAGGAGTTATGACTTGCACTGATGGATCCACGCAGCGTAATGATCACTTTTTTAGCTCTTGGAAATTTTGCCATGAGTTGCTTTCCAACGGATTCATATGCCGCGCCCTCTACATGTCCGCTCGTCACGTCAATTCCTTCGGGATGAATCCCAAATACTTTTTCCGCATCTTCTTCATTGCCCAGAATGATATCTGTTCCCGCTACGAGATCGGGCATAACCTCACCGGCAGTTTTACCGTACTTCCACAGATTTTTTCTGTAATTTAAATCGCATGATACGGTGATCCCTTTTGCGTTTGCAGTCTTAACGGCTTCCAGGCAAACGTCTGCCGCTCCCTGGGAAATGGCGGGAGTAATGCCCGTCCAGTGAAACCATGAAGCGCCTTCAAATACTCGATCCCAGTCGATCATGCCCGGTTGTATCTGGCTTATTGCCGAATTGGCCCGGTCATATATTACTTTACTTCCGCGACTCACAGCTCCTGTCTCCAGGAAATATATCCCTACCCGGTCTCCTCCGAAAACGATATCGCGGGTATCTACATTTGCCTGCCTTAAAGTTCGAACACACCATTCCGAAATGTCATTTTCGGGAAGTCGTGTTACAAAGCTTACATCTAATCCATAGTTGGCGCAAGAAACGGCGACATTTACTTCGCCTCCGCCAAATGTTGATTCCAAATAATTGCATTGTCTAAATCTCAAAAAATCCGGTGGAGCAAGTCTGAGCATCACCTCTCCGAAAGTGATTATTTTTCCCATGATTTTACTTTTTAATGTTTTGGTTTTACTTAAAATTTAAAGAATTCTTTGGCGTTGTAATAGGAAATATTCTCGACCATTTGGCCCAGCCAGTCCAAATCATTTGGCAATTCACCACGCTCTACATCTTTCCCGAGAAGATTACAAAGTATCCTTCTGAAATAATCGTGACGGGGAAATGAAAGAAAACTTCTGGAGTCAGTGAGCATACCCAGAAAACGGCTCAACAATCCAAGGTTGGACAGTGCATTCATTTGCATCTCCATTCCTTCTTTCTGATCCAGGAACCACCAGCCGGTACCAAAATTGATTTTTCCCGGAATCGAACCATCGTTAAAATTTCCGATCATGGTTCCGATCAGGTAATTGTCTCTTGGATTGAGATTGTACAATATGGTTTTAGCAAGTTGGTTTTCAGAATCCAGCTTGTCCAGGAATCTGGAAATCGGACGGGCCATTTCGAAATCTCCGATAGAATCAAAGCCTGTGTCCGGACCTAACTTTTTCACCATCCTCGAACTGTTGTTTCTCAGGGCGCCCAGATGAAATTGTTGAGTCCAGCCTTTCTCGTAATCCATGATGCCAAAATGGATGAGCATGGCCGATTTAAATTTCAGGATCTCATCCTGGGTAAGCGCGGTCCCTCCTCTAATTTTATCGAATATGGACTTGACTTCACGGTCATAAAAATTCTCGGCATAGATTTGCTCCAGACCATGATCCGAAAGTTTACCTCCCATTTCAGAGAAAAAATCATGCCTCGATCTGATGGCATCAATCAGGCGATTGAAATCGGATATATCAATATTTGAAACTTCTCCCAATCTATCAATATATTTATTAAAACGACCCGGATCTTCCACCGCCATTGCTTTGTCGGGCCGGAAAGTCGGGAGCACCTTGACATCAAATCCCGAATTCCGGATTGCTTTGTGGTGTTCCAGGGAATCCACCGGATCGTCGGTGGTGCAAACTATTTTTACTTCAAATTGATTCAGCAGACCCCTGCAACTGAATTCGTCTTCCCGAAGCAGTGCCGTGCATTTCTCATAAATACTCCCGGCAGATTTACCATTCAGGATATCATGAATTCCAAATGGCCTTTGCAATTCCATATGTGTCCAGTGATACAATGGGTTGCGCATGGTATAAGGCACGGTCTCCGCCCATTTTTGAAATTTTTCAAAATCATCCGCAGCACCGGTGATATAATGCTCATCGACCCCATTGGTTCGCATGGCGCGCCACTTGTAATGATCTCCATCGAGCCAGATCTTCGTCAGATTTTCAAATTTTCTGTCAGACGCAATATCTTCGGGGGGCAAATGGCAGTGGTAATCAATGATAGGCATCTTTGCCGCATGATCATGATACAGCTTTTCGGCGGTTTTTGTTTCCAGGATGAAGTTTTTATCCAAGAACTTTTTCATAGTCGTTTACTTAATATTAACCAATAAATAATGGTTTGATGTGCCGCTCAAATATATTTTCCGTTACATTTTTTGAGATGACCTCCCTGTACGTATTCAGTGCGTCAAAATAGGTTTCGCCGTACTCCGCAGCCACTTTATATCCACAGTGTAAAAGCTGCCTGAATTGCGGATTGAAATCCGGGTTGGTTTGATCATGACGTAAAGTACCGGCAAATTTCTCACCCGACCAGCCATGTACCTCTTCAACGGTGGGCAGGCCTTCCAGTTGCACATCAATTACGGTAGCATAGGGTCCGGTAAGCTCATCAAATCTTCCAAGTGCTTTCGCATAAATGTCTTTGGCCAATTTCAGACCTTCGTCTCCCGCCTCTGCCAGTCCGATCAGTTCTTCGAGCCATGTAGTACCAGCCGTTTTAACGTGAACCCCGGCATCATATTTTTTGAGAAGCGATCTTATTGGCGCATATATCGAAAACTTGTCGCTGCCGGAATGCACACTTAATTTCAGGTTTTCAGGCAATCCGAATTCCTTGATTGCATGATCAATCACTAAAATATCTTCCTCAAATTCCTTGGCAAACTGATCCACATCACCTACATAATCTACACCTTTATTAAATCGTCCTGTGAATTTCGGGGCAATGGTCTGGGCGGGGATGCCGGCATCGGCAATTGCCGCAAGAATAAAAAACAACTCTGCAGGTGTTTGGGGACTTTCGACCTCATCCATTGAAACTTCCGCAATAAAGCTTTCATTGCCTTTGAGCTCAGCTATTCTCCGGTAAATTTTCCCGGCTTCTTTTGCAGCGAAGAGAAATCTTGACGCGATATTCCGAATAAAACCCTCATCAATCCCAAAAGGTGTTTCGATTCCTGAGATACTTAGGTTTCCAATATATTTGGAATATTTTTTTACAAAAGCCTCAGTTTCTTCCTCGGAGGATTCTTTGCCTATATAATCGGCGACATCCAGCGTGAAAAAGTCGGAATGAGGAACAAATTCATCAACCGTATCCATATTGATGTGATCTGCATCGACCAGGTATTGCCCCTGCCAGCCCAATGCTTTTGCCGCCTGGTCAGCCTCCAGCCTGACGCTTTCGGGATCGGACTTTACCGTTTTATGCTCTCTGAATGATTTGTTCCACACATGAGTTAACTCGACTCCTGCTTTTTTTGCCAAAATACTGCCTTGAAGTTGCGCTTCGCCCTGATGGGCAAACCCGTCTCCTATTCCAAACGAATTTTTACCAAGTTTCATGACGACTAACGGGATTCTTAAATTGTATATTTATAATAAAATGGATATTTGTTAAAAATCTAAAAAAATCAACGCTTAAGCACACGTGTGCATAAAGTTAATTAAAAAAAATTCTAAAGGAAATGAATAAACAAAATTCATCTATTAGGATTTCATGAATTCTTAATACGTCTTCAAGTTCAATCACTGAGCAAGACAATTCACCCTGTCTCAGCTTTTTTACTGTCATTTCGTGAAGCGGAGAAATCTGGCTTATTAGTGGTGGCCTGGTGTTGATTGAACCAGATTTCTCACTCCGTTCGAAATGATACTTTACTTTTTACTTAAGGGGCTGGTAAGTAGTGGGACCGGTTTGAGATCAGAGGTCTTCCAGATAATCCCTTAGATACTCAAACTTCCCGGTGAGATCCCCATGCTCCACAATGGTGGCATTTTTGATGAGTGGTCGGGCTGGACTTTTCAATAATTCAGGCAAGACAAACGCTGTCATTTGCTCTCCAAACGACCTGGAAGCATCGCGAGGCAACTCATTGGGCAGGTTATCAATCGCCATGACGGATAGATTTCTTTTGTTGGAAAAAGCCTCTTTTTCCATAAGGTTTTCCAGGTCAAGGTCATAAACAGGATCGTCGATTGATGTCGGTTTTGTCGTGGTCGGAACCGCACCGTCAATATCGCAGGTGATGTCGGCTACTACCTTGATTTTAAAGGCTTCCTCTTTAGTCTCTTCAAGTTCAAAAAGTCTGGGTGCTTTCGGATCCCAGTAGGCAGCCATAATTAGAACGTCTGTGGTTTTATAGAAGGTTTTAAAATTGGATTTATACGCTCCCGGATTTTCAAAGAAATGTTCAAATGAGAATCTTGCTCCATCTTTTCGTTTCGTGTAAACATCCGCATCGATCTGAGTGTAAACAGGTTCATTGAATTGCTGAAACAGGTATTGTTCCGGATCCACTCTTTTGATGCCGGCCATATCCAACACTTCCAGTCCGCCTTTTGAAACGCGCCCGTTACCCGTAATCAATATCTTGATCGGAGGTAAATTCACATATTTCAATTCACCAAAGAGTTCTTTGAGATCGCGACATTGAAAGGCCCGCTTTATGGAGAAAGCATCATACTTTTTGCCATAGGTCCAGAACGCATTGTAGGCCCCGACGATCCCGGCCCATCGACCAAATGCAATTACCCTGATCCCATGATCATCCGTCAGGCATTCGTAATCGATCAGACGTATATTCTTTTCCGCGATAGATTTCAAAAGTTTTTGATTGTATGGTTGTTTTTTGATCGTATGAGAAAAAAACAAATAAGTTTTATCCGGGATCAAGCTTTCAATTCGAACTTCCTTTACGCCGAGCAAAATATCACAATGACCTACATCATCGACTACCGGTATACCCTGGCTTAAATACTCCTTATCGGAATAGCACCGGATATTACTGCTTTGACAAAATATTTCCACCGAAGGGTACGCATCCAGAATTTGTCGCGATTGTGCCGGTGTGAGGGGTGAGCGGGTATCTATTGGTATCTTTTCTTCCCGGATTATTGCAATTTTGGTCATTTAGATAACTTTGTACAATTGCCAAGATAACTGTTCATTAAAAGGTATGAATTATTTCTGGTTGATCCTAAGCTGGATCTTTTATTTCACCATTCATAGCGTATTCGCTTTGAACATAATTAAAAAAAACTTTTACAAGTTAGGGCTCACACCAATCAGGTACCGGCTCATGTATAACATTTTTGCAATCGTATTGCTTTTCCCCATCATAATGATTTCAATTTTGCTCGAACCGGTATATGTATATCCGGCATCAACTCTGAGCAAATTCGTTGGATTGATTTTGTCGGCCATGGGAATTGCAATTGCCAAGATGGCATTTAAAAGCTATGATACAAAGGCATTTTTAGGATTGGGCAGTCTGGAATCGGAAAATAAATTTCGTACTGACGGATTGCTGAAATATGTCCGGCATCCGCTTTACGCCGGAACGATTTTGGTACTGATCGGCTATTTTTTATTCAATCCGAAAATGAGCAGCCTGATCTCAACCTTCATGATGATCATATATTTTATTATTGGCATTCAATTTGAAGAAAGCAAACTTGTGAAGATATTCGGAGCGAAATACATCCTGTACAGAAAGAAAACCCCAATGTTGATCCCGAGGTTTTGGATAAAAAAATCCCCGGCTGATTAGACCGGGGAACAACTTTTAGTCATCTAAATATTTACAGTACATCACAGTTTCCAGCCATACAGGCCAACTCCTGAGCTGCCGTTGTGAAGTCTTCCTCTTCGTACCGGTAAATCTTACTGAAATCAATTTCGGGAAATTCTTTGGCTAATTTCTCATATTCCTTTTTGTCGATTTCCATATAGGGCATCTGATCAAATGAAGCGTCAAATGCGGGCAGAAAAGTCATACCGCCAATCTTATCCTGATTTTCCCATGTCCATTTGATGATATCCAACACTTCATCCGGTTTGTATGTAATGGTTACACTTGGGTTATGCTCCGTATAATTAAGTTTATTTCTCAGCCAATACTCACACTGCTCCAATGCAGACCTGTCGTTTCGCGTAATTGCCTTGTTCGGTGACTTTACCGGGAAATGAATTACATATGTATTTGCATTTTCTTTGGTCTGTCCATTTTCGGGATCCATTGGCACTCCCGAATTCTCCAATACTTTATAAACAGGAGTATGAGCTCCAACGCGTACATTTCTAATGTAGTAAGGGGACCATCTTGCATGAATTCCGGGCGAACAATTAAGAAGCTGAGAGGAGTTTCCGGAAGGCTTTACGCATGTTGTGGCAGCAGAAGGATTAATTCCCAGGATTCTGGCAACTTTTTCATTTGTTTCTATCACGGTCTGTTTCAGTATCTGCATATTTTTGGGGTCCTGAGCTGCCGGGCAATCCAATTGTCCATTGATGTCGACTCCTAACAATCGCTCTTCTTCACAGTTTTTTCTCCATTCTTTCCTCAGGCCCGGAAAGTGGGTGGCTTTTGACTGAATGGTGCCAAGTATTGCTGCTAACTCGACCTTTTCCTTTAAATCTTCCAGGGTATCTTCTTCTCGTGCGACAGCGACAGACAAGTTACAAAACTGAAATGGTCGCAGAATGATCTCACCGCATGGATTTGTGCCAAATCGAGCCATTTTTCTTCTTTTCGGACGGGTGTTTGTCGCCGCTTTCCTGTTAAAGATGCCGGGCTCCCCGCGCTCGGAGTTTACCATACTTAAAATGAAATTTGCAATCTCAGCCTGACTTAACTTGCGATCCGGCCATACGGAAGAATTGTTGGCATTCCACCGCTGGTTATTTTTTTTCCAGAAATCTCCGTCTTTACAATGAAGCATTTCCTGATCGTCGTAGTCAAATAAAGCGATCATAGCTGTTCTTCTCACTCCTCCCGACACGGCTGCCGCCCCTACGGCGCACATAATATCGTGTGCATCTAAAGATCTCATGGTAGACCCTTGTCTTGAAAGGATTCTCGTTCTGGTAAAATCGAGCATTACCCGCAATGGCTCCGGACCGGACGCTCTACCTCCTTTAATTCTAAGCACAGCTCCGGCGGGTCTCACCAACGAATAGTTGAAATGGACATCTCGGCCACTAAACCAGGCATCCAATCCGGTGCGCAATGCATCTGCCCATCCTTCGGTTGAATCTTCGACAACGTACTGAAGCGGCGGCTCTTTCTTTTGCCTTTTTATTCTGGGTAACTTTTCTACGTATTCCGCTTCTACCGAATAACCCACTCCACAGCCACTCATTGATATGATCATGGCTTCGACAAAAGAATCGATGCTGTCGACAGGCATATAGGAACAATTATAAATACTGATATTATTCCTTCGTGCGGCGGGCCCGGCCATGGCCAGCAATCTCATGGACGGCATGATCTTCATATTCAGAATACCATGCCTCAATCTCTGGTATGTTAGCGGTTGAAGCCGGTAGTCGGACAATTCTTTGAGATAATCTACCGCTCTATCCACTGTTTCCACCCACGTTTCCCGCCGGCCGTGTTCATAAGTGAAACGGGCATACTTATCATAGAACTGAAATTTTTGCAATTGTGTCGGGAAGTACTTGTCAGATGCTTCGAATGCTTCTCTCACTTCATCCGGAACAGGCCTGGCTTCACGCATTTTAGCGTGTTCAGCCCTGTAGAGTATGTAGCTTTTGGCAGCTTCATATTCTCCGGCAGCCTGCAATACCATTTCGACAATATCCTGAATCTGCTCTACGGTAGGTTGTTCAAATTTGGCCGAGACTATGTTTACTATTTGTTTGGTAATTTTTTGAGCATCAAAATTAGTTCGATTCAAACCTCTGAAACATCTTGTAATAGCCACCTCGATTCTCGATGCTTCGAAGTTTTCTATTCGCCCATCCCTTTTTACGACTTTAGATGGTGTCTTGAATTCAATCTTCTTAGTTTCTGTAGTCTTTTTCACGATTTTCGGGTCTTTTGGGGCGGACCCGTTTTGCTCTTTTAATGTGGTTAACGGTTTTTTGCTCATTTAAAACAATTTTTTAATAAATTTCTACCAAACAATTTTTTTCTAAAATTGTACTATTCTTAAATAATTAAAGCGAAACATAATTAAATATTTCGCTGTATTACGACCGGAAGTTTGTTTTGTTTATTCTGTGTCGGACTAAAACAAAAAAAATTAATACAGTGTTGATAAAGTATTAATTGTAATTGAAAGTAGTTATTAGGGTTTTCCTATACAAATATTTGTAAAAGAAGTTATCCACATTTTTTTGCTAAAAATTTTAACATCCACATATTCAAGTTCTTAAAGTTTTCACTTAAATTTTTTATTTAATACGGATAACCTCAAACAGTGAAAATTGTACTTTTCTTATAAAAAATAAATAAGTACTTTTAGTTCTTAAGCGTTTAATTTCACACTTGTGATCCTAAAAGATAAGATCGTTAAGGTTCCGCCGTCGGAAGAGATCGCCAATGTATTTACTCACGGAGTTGGCCTGGTCCTTTTCTTTGTAGGGGCCGTATTTTTGTTAATCAAAGCTCACGACAGGTCCGATTTGCTAGAGATAATTAGCGCATATGTTTTTTGCGGATCTCTTATAAACCTGTATTTGGCGTCTACACTTTATCACGCTGTTTCCAACCCTTATTACAAAAGTATTCTACATTTCGGGGATCATCTATCTATTTTCATTTTAATTGCCGGCACCTACACTCCGTTTTTACTGGTAACTCTAAAAGATAAAATACACCTCTCATTCATCATCACTATGTGGTCGATTGCCGGCGCCGGAATATTGTATAAACTTTTGTTTTTCGGAAAATACAAGGCCGTTTCTTTAGCCATTTATCTGGCCATGGGATGGATGGCCATTTTCAAATTAAAAACCTTTTACGAGTATTTGCCCTATCAGGCCTCTATTTGGATACTTGTCGGGGGACTGTTCTATAGCATTGGTACTTATTTTTATTCAAAAGAAAGTATTCGTTATCATCATGCCATCTGGCACTTATTTGTTTTGTGCGGAAGTGCCAGTCATTTTATTGCCATATATTTATATGTATATTAATTTACCTAATTATCTGAGATGCATATGTCCGAAGAAAAATTTATCTTATATAAACACACCAATATTTCCGCAACGGAATCGCTCTATAAAAGTGAAATCAACTTTAAGTGGATGAATACCAGACGATCAATAAGGGAATTTTCCCCAAAGCCGGTTGCACGGGAAATCATTGAAAATATAATTAAATCCGCCTCGACGGCTCCTTCAGGAGCTCATAAGCAGCCCTGGGTATTTTGCGCAGTCTCCAATCCTGAAATTAAGTCTGAAATCCGTAGGGCTGCGGAAAAGGAAGAGTATGAAAATTACCATTCACGAATGAGTGAAGAATGGTTGGAGGATCTCAAACCTTTTGATACAAACTGGAAAAAACCCTTCCTGGAGATTGCGCCATGGTTGATTGTCGTATTTTCGAAAAGCTACGATATTGGCAATAATGGCAAGAAGCTCAACAATTATTATGTTAAGGAATCCGCAGGACTTGCGTGTGGCATGCTCCTTAATGCGATCCATAACGCCGGATTATGCGCTCTTACGCATACGCCAAGCCCAATGAATTTTTTAATATCCATATTAAAACGACCAAAAAACGAGCGGCCGTTTCTTCTAATACCCGTTGGTTATCCCGGGGAAGGTTGTAAGGTGCCTGACTTGCATCGCAAGCCGTTGGAATTAATTTCGGCGTGGTATGAGTAAGAATCGTCGGTTTGCAGATTGTGACGTCAACTACCGACCAACAGCAAACCTCCAAAGACAATTAACTGGCTCATAAGCTCATCATATCCTTAAACTTGGATGCCTGTCGCCTGCTCACCTCCACCTTTTCGCCGCCTTTCATTTTTACGAGCAGACCACCGTTGAACCACGATTCAATACTTTCTACCCAACTGAGATTAATGATGTGTTTTCTGCTGGCTCTGAAAAAGGAGCGATCGTCAAGCTTTTTATCCAGGGCATTTAAAGATTTGTGAATCATGGGTTTGAAGTTGTCAAAGTATACCTTGATATAATTTCCGTCCGATTCAAACAACCGGACATCGGATAGCCGGACAAACCAACATTTATCCCCGTCCTTCACAAAGACCTGATCTTTTAGACTTAATTTGTATTCGGTTGATTTTTCTTCGGTTTTGTTGTAATGCTCATCAGCCATAATCTTTTGGATGCATTCATCCAGGCGCTCCTTCCGGATTGGCTTTAGCAGATAATCCAATGCATTTACCTCAAAGGCCTTCAAGGCGTATTCATCATAGGCGGTTGTGAAAATAACTCTCGGTGCCATGTCAAGTGATTCTAATAATTCAAATCCGTTTTTACCGGGCATCTGAATGTCCAGAAACAGTAATTCGGGATTTAATGAAATGATTTTTTCCTTGGCATCGTCGGCATTAACTGCTTCCCCGGCAATTTCAATGGCCGGGTAATTACTCAAAAGTGAAATCAGCTCTTTGCGGGCCAAACGTTCATCGTCAATTACTAGCGCTTTCATTTCTTATTTATATGTTGATTTTACCTGGATATTATATTGTACGTTTTACTAGTTAAATAAGCTATACTGTTTGTGGCAAACTCAGCTCTGTCAAAACTGTGTTGTCGTCTTCATTGCAAATCTTAAATGTCGCTTTATTTCCATACAAAAGTTTTAAACGTTGCTTTGTATTTTCGATTCCAAACCCTTTACTCCCGTTTAGTTTTTGATGTGGCAGCTGACCGTTATTCCTGATTTTTATGAAGAGCGTGGAATTCCTTACTTTTGTTTGCAGGGATATTTCCCCTCCTTTTTGCAATTTGGAAATGCCATGCTTTATGCCATTCTCTACGATAGTTTGAATCATTAGCGGAGGCACCGTAAATTTTTTGGACTCCGGATCAATATCGAATTTTGTTCTCAACCTTTCCTCAAATCGAATAGATTCCAGCTCCAGATAATCTTTTACGGCATTTAATTCATCCGTAAACCGAGTCAGTTTATTCCGGTTTATCACCAGGGAGCTTCTTAGAAGACTGGACAATTGGGTGATTGCATCTTTTGATTTTGAAGGATTTTCGTCAACCAATGCCCGAATGCTATTTAAAGCATTGAAAATGAAATGTGGGTTAAGCTGAGATTTCAAATTATTTAATTCGATTTCATTTTTTAATGCCTCATACTTTAATGCGGTATTATATCGCTCAATGTAATGATATATAAAGTAGAATAATGTCCAGATAAAATAAATAAAAAAGGTGGTCACCAATGTGGCTCCAATCGTGGATAGATCCAGGTCTCCGCTGAGCAAGATTCCCAGGGAAACAAGAAAAAGAAGGTGGGTTAAGAAGTTGGAGATGGTTAATACGAAAATACAAAAAAACACTTTAAGAATGATTTTTTTGATTTTTACCTCGAGCCATCCCCATTTTAGTATAAAATACCTGAAAATGTGGGTACTTATGATAAACCATGCCAACACCAGAACAGCGTAAATAAGATAATAGACAGTTAGATTCTCTTCCAGATAAGCAAGAATAATATTTATGGCCGCAAATAGCGACCAGCCCCCGGTCTGTAAGATCCAATAGATTTTTGCCTTACTCATTTACATATCAATCAATAATAGCTGTAATATATAAATATACCTATAAATACAATTTATGTATTATATCAATGGAAGGATAAAATTATAGAAGGGGAATTCATTTTTTTGGACGATCGACCGATCGTGAAAAATAACCTGGCGAATCACCGGGAAGGGCTCGCCGCTCTCAAAAAGGGCTCCAATTGACGATAATACGGGTTTTGTGTAAAGATGATATTGACTTAGGCTAAATACGTGATTACATGAACAGCTCACCGAAAGTATCAATTTATTTGGAGGCAAACAGTTTTATAGCAAATTGCGCTGATTGCCTGTGACTTATGGGAAAAGCAGATATTTTTTTGAACTAAAGGGAACTATTTGAACCTGAAATGAATTATTATATTGGTTAATAATTGGTTCATGGTTGTTAGGTTGTAAGCTATAAGTTTTTGGTTTCAACAGCGCCGTCGGGAGACGGCGCTTTTTTTATAGTTCATCTTTCAGGTACCTTCCCGTGTGACTTCGTCCTACTTTTGCCACTTCTTCCGGGGTTCCCTCGCAAACGATTTCACCTCCATCATCTCCACCTTCAGGGCCCAGGTCTACAATATAGTCCGCTATCTTTATTACGTCGATGTTGTGTTCAATGATTAATACCGTATTCCCTTTTTCGACAAGGATGTTTAAAACATTCAAAAGATGCCGGATATCCTGAAAATGAAGTCCGGTGGTTGGCTCGTCAAGAATATAAAACGTTTTGCCCGTATCCTTTTTTGACAGTTCGCTGGAAAGCTTTACACGTTGAGCCTCTCCGCCTGAAAGGGTGGTGGCATGTTGTCCCAGAGTAATATACCCGAGGCCAACATCGTTTAATACCTTCAGTTTTCTGTGTATTTTCGGATGTTTTTCAAAAAATTCGACAGACTGCTCTACAGTCATTTCCAGCACGTCTGATATTGATTTTCCTTTAAATCGTACTTCGAGGGTTTCCCGGTTATATCGTTTCCCTTTGCATGTCTCGCAAGGCACGTATACGTTGGGAAGAAAATCCATCTCAATCAATTTCAAACCGGCGCCTTCGCAGGTTTCACATCTGCCACCTTTCACATTAAAAGAAAATCTCCCCGGCTTATACCCGCGAATTTTGGCTTCGGGTAGATTCGCGTATAGGGATCTTATTTCTGAAAACACCCCGGTATAGGTGGCGGGATTAGATCTGGGAGTTCTGCCTATCGGTGATTGATCCACTTCGACAACTTTATCTATTTTTTCGATGCCGCTGAAAGAATCGAATTTCATCGGATCTTTTTTGGAGCGATAGAAATGTTTGTTTAGAATCGGATATAGCGTTTCGTGAATCAATGTGGATTTGCCACTTCCCGAGACTCCTGTAATACAGATCATTGTCCCTAATGGTAATTTGAGATGTACGTTTTTCAGGTTATTTCCGGTGGCGCCTTTCAGCTCCATCCAGCTTCCGTTGGGAGCCCGTCTAATTTTTGGGACTTCAATCCTCAATTTGTTTTTCAGGAAATCCGCAGTAAGGCTTTCCCGGGATAAGAATTCATTCGGATCTCCTTGAGCGACAATATGACCGCCGTGCAGACCGGGTCCTGGCCCTATATCCAGAATAAAATCCGATGAAAGCATCATTTCCTTATCATGCTCCACGACCAGAACCGAATTTCCTAAATCGCGTAAATCTTGTAAGGCTTTTATTAATCGACTGTTATCTCTTTGATGCAAGCCAATACTCGGTTCGTCCAGAATATATAATACTCCAACGAGTTGAGTGCCTATTTGAGTGGCCAGGCGGATCCTTTGGGCTTCGCCCCCGGAAAGTGTTTTTAACGGTCTGTTAAGATGTAAATAGTTTAATCCGACCTCAAGTAAAAATCTTATTCTCTTCCTTATTTCCTTTAATATCTCCGAAGCTATGCGGTTTTGTTTTTGGCTCAGCCGGTCTTCCAAACCTTCAAACCAGGCGCCTAAATGCCGGATGTCCAATGCGGCAAGATCTGCGATGTTTTTTCCGTTAATCTTAAAATTCAACGATTCCTTTTTGAGGCGGGCCCCTTTGCAATCCGGACAATCATGTACGATCATGAAATCTTTGATCCAGTTTTGAATTTTCTCAGAGCCGCCCTCACTTTGTTTTTCAAGAAAATTGATGATGCCTTCAAATTTTGTATGCCAATCGGTCCCCGGGTATTTAACCGAAGAAACGGCCACCGGTACGCTATCGCCGTACAAAAGCACATCTATTACCGCATCCGGAATTTTGTTTATAGGTGTGGACAAATCTACATTATTCCTTCTAAGAATCGCTTGAATTTTTTTGAAGATCCATATCTCACGATAAGGGCCAAGTGGAGAGATCCCACCTCTGGAAATACTCAACGTCGGATCCGGAATTACGGATTCTTTCGTAATTTTCTCGATTTTACCAAGACCGTTGCACGTGGGGCAAGCGCCGTACGGTGAATTAAAAGAAAAAGTGTTGGGGGCCGGATCGTCATAAGACAATCCACTTTCCGGGTCCATGAGATGTTTGGAAAAATGATGGGTTGTCCCATCCTCATCGAGCAACATGATCACGCCTTTTCCGTGTGAGAGCGCATTTCCAATTGATTGAGAAATTCTAAATTTCTCCGATTCGATAACCTTTATACGATCGATAACGATCTCTATATCGTGTGTTTTATACCGGTCCACCTGCATTTTCGGAATCAAATCCGTGATCTCTCCGTTTACCCGCACCTTGGAAAATCCCATTTTACGAATCTGTTGGAACAACTCCCTGTAATGACCCTTCCGGCCTTTTACCACAGGAGCGAGTATGATCACATGCTTATGAAGAAAGTGCTGGATAATATGCATTATTATCTGATCCTCGGACTGGCGAATCATTTTATTGCCAGTCGCATAGGAGAATGCTTCGCCGGCCCTCGCAAATAACAATCTTAAAAAATCATATATTTCAGTGATCGTGCCGACCGTTGACCTCGGATTTCTTGAGATCGTTTTTTGTTCTATGGATATCACCGGGCTCAGCCCTTCAATCTTGTCTACATCCGGACGTTCCATATCACCGATAAACGATCTGGCATAAGCGGAAAAGCTTTCCATATACCTCCGTTGCCCCTCGGCGTAAATTGTGTCAAATGTCAATGAGGATTTTCCGCTACCGCTGATTCCCGTGACAACGACAAGTTTATTCCTTGGTATCCTTACATTAATATTTTTTAGGTTGTGCTCCCGGGCACCATAGACTTCAATGTGATCAAAACCGGTAATATCGGATGATATCTCCTTATTCATTCAAAAACACAGTTTTATAATGTAACTTCAGGTTCCTTAGGTAGCTTTCTTTTGTCTGACTCAAGCGTGTCTTCCCAAAGATCTAATAAAGTGGTATCAGATACAATTTTCCGGGCCGTCTCCTCTTTGGGAATGAGAAAGGTATAGGATTTTCCATTCCTTACGGTAATGCTGTTTTTTCTCAGCCATGGATTATAACGTTTTAGTTGTTTGTAATTGATATTATTATCAAACGCCCAATCTCTCAAATTGTTGACGTTTTTTTTGATTTCTATTTCTTTGAGGTTTTCCTTGTGATATAAACTTTTCTCTGAAAAGTTAAATCCGTAATCCTGAGGATTTTCAAATATGAGCTTGATCGCAATAGCCCTGAAAACATATCTGGAAGTTTCTTCTCCAAGCAATAGATCATAATATGAAGAAACGGCCTGCCTGTCCAATGCCCTGTCCAGGCCTCTTCGTCCGATATTATAAGCGGCGGCAGCATTGGTCCAGGATCCAAATTTTTGATGCGCTTTCTTTAAATATTTTGCAGCTGCGCCCGTGGATTTTATGGGATGATATCGCTCGTCCACCTCGTTTGTTACTTCCAGTCGAAAATCCTTCGCTGTGCCTTTCAGCAGTTGCCAAAATCCGACCGCATGACTTGGCGACACTTTATTTTGCAGATCACTTTCTATTACCGCCAGGTATTTCAAGTCTGCAGGTATTCCGGCCTTTACCAATTCGCCCTCTATATCGGGCAGCCATCGATGGCCTCGTTTTAAAAGGAAAATGGTATTCGAATGCCAAAAAGTATTGACGTGCAGTTCTCGGTCCAGGCGCTCTCGCACGTCCGGAATTTCGAGTGGCACGCGTTCTCCGGCAAAGAAAACGGTATCCGGAATTATCAATTCCGGCACGCCATAGGAAACGATGATTTCCTTTTTCTCAACAGGTTTCGGATTGATAAAATCCGTGTACACCAGATAAGCAATTAGGATTGCCAGAATAAAAAATATGGTGGGATTTATAACTTTTTTCAAAATTCGAAATTTGGCGAAAGTAAGAATTTCGCATAGAAATCATCAATGATATCTACTGCTTCCTGAGGATCGTCTACGAGATGAAACAGCTCAAAATCATCTTCATTCACGTTCTTTTCGATCTTATAAACGACTTCCTTAAGCCAATGAATGATCCCTCTCCAAAAATCCTTACCTACCAAAACGATGGGAAACCGTCCGATTTTCTGTGTTTGAATCAGGGTAATGGCTTCAAATATTTCATCCAGCGTTCCAAACCCCCCGGGCATTCCTATAAATCCCTGACTATATCGAACAAACATTACTTTGCGAACAAAGAAATAATCGAAGGTTATAAGTTTATCGGGATCGATATAAACATTATGGCTCTGTTCGTGCGGCAAAATGATGTTTAGCCCTACGGATTTTCCACCGGCTTTATTTGCCCCTTTATTTGCCGCTTCCATAATCCCGGGGCCCCCTCCGGAAATAATTCCATAGCCTTGTTCAACGAGCGAAGCGGCTATTTCTTCGGTCATTTTGTAGTATTTGTTTTCCTGGTCCGTTCGGGCCGAACCAAAAATAGAAACGCACGGGCCAATAGAGGCTAATTTTTCAAAACCGGATACAAATTCTCCCATGATCTTAAATAATGCCCAGGAATCGTTTGATTTAATTTCGTTCCAGTCTTTTTCTTTAAATGCTTGTCTGATCCTTTGCTCCTCGGCTGGAGACAGATCTTTCTTATTGTTGTTTGAGTTCTGATCGTCCATAATGCTTTTTTAGGGGGATAAAAATATATGATATTTTTATAGCTACTGCCTTTTAAGTTAAAAATATTTAACCTGTTATTTTCGAAACAAATCATTCAATGAATCGTCGATTTTTCTGAATTGAAAATCGAATCCGGTTTCCTCGATCTTTTTGGATGAAACTTTATTCCCTCCGGTTATTGCGGAAGCGAGTTCTCCTAATACAAGTTTCAATACAAATTTTGGAGTATTTGGCAAAAAGTATGGTTTATTCAGGGTTTTATTCAAACTTTTCAGAAAGTCTTTTTGAGTAACCGGATTTGGGGCTACGGCATTGTAGGTTTCGGCGAGTTGTTCCGACTCGATTGCTTGGACAAACATACGAACCAAATCATCGATATGAATCCAGCTTATGTATTGATCTCCCGTGCCAAAAGCCGAACTTAAGCCTAAGTTTGCAAGCGGGATCAACTTGCTTAAAATTCCTCCGTGATTGCTTAAAGCCATTCCAATTCTTAGCTTAACCACCCGCGCTCCGGTTTCTTCAAATTGATCTGCAGCGGCTTCCCATTTTTTCGTCAGTGTTGCTAAAAAATCGTCTCCCAGTTGAGTGCGATCCTCAGACTGGAGTATTCCTCCGGTATCAAAGCCATATATCCCGATCGCAGAGGCCGAAATAAATGATTCGATCTTTTGATTTCTGGATTTTAATTGCCTGAAAATAAGATTGGCGCTATCGATCCGGGATGAGGTGAGTATTTGTTTCCTTTTTGCTGACCATTTTTGGTCAGCGATACCGGCGCCGGCCAAATGGATTATATGGGAAACCCCATCGAGTGCCCCCTCTTCGATTTTGTGGTCGGCAATATCCCATATGAAGGTCTTGAACCCGGATCGATTATTCTTATACCTGCTCAGGTGGGTTACCCGGTATCCTTTTTCGGCAAGCAGGTCGGATAATCCGGCGCCTAGCAATCCGGATCCGCCGGTAATTAGAACATTTTTAGTCATATACAAAGAACCGTCAAAACGCGAAATGTTCTGAATTTTAAACAAAAAAAAAGCTAAGATTCCTTAGCTTTTTATGTGTTAACAGCTTTTTTACTATAAAGTTTTGGTATAGCTTTTCTCTTGATCAAGCGCGCCGGTCTTGTTGTAAACTTTCCAGGTGCCCACTTTCGCGCCCACTTCATAAAACATTACATACCTTAGTATACCACTATCATCCCAGATCAGCCATTTCCCGTCTTTTTGTCCATTGCTAAAGTGAATCTCCCCGGTTTTGATGCCGTCAATTGTCCAACTGGTCCATTTCCCGTGTTTCTGACCATCCATATATTTTCCTTTTTCGACCAGATTTCCATTTGATGCATAAAGCATAAAATCTCCGTGAAGTAATCCGTTCTGATAATTAAATACCTTCGAAGTATTATCTTCGGCAGAATTCTGAACAAATTTACCGTTTAATAACTCTCCCTTTTCATTATATGCAAGTCCGTTTTTCTCATAGTTGCCCTGTGAAAAGGAGCTAAATGCGATGAAAAGAAATGCGGATAATATATATATAGCTTTCATGATCTTGTTATTTAAACGTTAAAAATCTTTACTAAATGTTACGGTAAAATTAACGACACGTTAATCCAAATGCAAAAAATTAACAATAACTTAACATTTGTAAATGCAATAAGTGCCTGAAAATAGGAGCGTTTTTAACGCTAGGGCTTGAGTTTTATAAGAAGCTTATTGGATGTATTATTTACTTGGTATGCTTTTAATCGCCTTTTTTCGTAAGAAATGAACGATACTTCTATGTCATAGCTTCCTTGAGGTACTTCATTGAATTTCACCAGGCCGTCAAAGTCGGTGTAAGCTTCATATTCTTTTTCACCTATTTTGATTTTCACAGCAGGAATAGGTTCGTCGGTTTCAGCATCAACAACAATTACTTCCAGCGTAGTTTTAGCGCTATTTTCCGTTTTTCCTTCCTTAGCATATACGCACAAACTTGCCAATATTGCGAATATCAAACAATATATACCCTTTCTCATGGCAGCAAAGATAATCTTGGTTTGTGTCGTATTTTTTATGAAAGTATTACGGGAATATTAAAAAATTATTAGTTCCAAAAAATGGCTGGAGTTTCCCCCAGCCACCTATGAGAAGATCCAGCTTTTCCCTATAAGCTGTATCCAATGCTTAGTTCAAATGATGTCCCTACCCGGTATCCTTCATACAGGTAGTTGAATTGGTCATTATCAAATTCCTGAAGAAATCGGGCATTTAAGATATTTTTAATCTTTAGACCGACAGAAACATGCTCTCCAAACCTTTTTGAGGATATAAAATTGAGCATGTCCCTGGGTTTTTCGTATACATCCGGTGTATTGGCCTCTGTAACGAATGACAACCTCGGCCCAAACACGTTATAGGTGAGCGTGTTCTCCCAATTGAGTTTCGGGCTGATATGATTGAAGATAACATTTATTATGTAGGGAGACTGACCTTGTAAAGGCCTCCAGTCATCAATTCCCGGCACGTTGATCGCGGCTAATTCTATGGAATCTTTTGATACCCGGCTGTAGATATATGAAAAGTTTGCACCAAACCTGAAATTCTTTAAGCCTTCGCCAAGAAAGTCCATGCTCTTCCTCAATTCTATTTCGACCCCGTAGACATTGGCATCTTCCGTATTAATTGGTTTTAATTCGGGAGTAGATGCCTGAGGTAGATTTTGAATTACAATCGGGTCAACAAACTGCTTGTAATAGGCACTTACAGCGAAGAGCTCACCAGGTCTGGGGTAGATCTCATACCGGATATCAAGATTTGTTATTTTAGTCCTCTTCAAGTCCTGATTTCCCAGAAACTGAGGGTCTTCAGGCGTTCCGACCGAGAAGAATGGAGAAATCTCTCGCATGTTTGGCCTTGCAATAGTTTGAGATCCGGACAATCTGAAATTGGTTTTTTCATTGATTTTCCAAATCATGCTTAAGGACGGTAAAACATCAACTTCATCGATTTTACCATTTCTGGACCTTCTTATTGGCAAGCCGGTTACGGGATCGTTCTCACCCGTGGGTATCTTGGTCGAGTCGGCGCTAATGGTTTCCATATTTGTGGTTTCTACTCGTGCACCGGCTATGAGCTTTACTTTTCCAATTTCGTAAGCCCCCATAAGATACCCGGCTATAAAAGTTTCATTCCCTGTGTAATTATTGGCCAAAACCGAGGCATCTGATTGGAGGATTCCATAACCGTATTCCCGCTCGCCGTTTATTTCGTTAATACCGGTCTGGCCATTGTTCAAGAGGCCATAGTTTTCTACGGAGAAATAACTTTGAAGATCTCCTGCTGCTCTGTTAAAAGAAATGAAACTGTCATTTACTCCCGGTTGGCGTGTGGCCGGCTCTCTGTGGTGCCCGTACAGATTTTCCGAGAACTCGCGATCTTTACTCGAATAGCTTCCCCCGAACTTGATCATGTTTTCCCTATTCTCCGTAAACGGGATGGTAAAATCTATCTGACCGTTTACTTGACTGTCCTTAAGATTTCTATAAAAGTGGGTGGGCAGCCGTCCGATTTCAGAAGTGTTCATCACATAATTACCGCCACTGGTTGTGAATCCAAAGCCTCTAAAATCCGGTTGATCCATTGTTAAGTCAATGTATCCAACGGACCATTCAATTTTTGCATCTCTCCAGGATGGAATTACATGCCTGCCGACCAATTGATTATTCCACAATACCCGGTCTACATGTGAAATCTGTTGAGATTGATAGTTTGGCCTTCCGGTATTTCTCCAGAACCCGGATGAAGTATCTGCTTCTGTTACAATACTTGTATTGTACAAGGTGCTAAGCGTAATTTCATTATTGGAGGTAAACTGGTACGATAGACTTAACAAACCGCCATATTCAACTTCTTCCGAATAGCTCCACTTATCGATTTCCTGCTCGGTCAACAGTGAATCTCCGCTAATTGCCGAGTAAAAACCCGTTTGCATGTTATCATAATTTCTAAATCCTCGCTTATAGTTTAATCCCATATTGAAACCCAGGGGATTCCCGGCTAAGGTGTATTGATTTCCCAGGGCCAGCTTTATTCCGGTATCGATATAGCTCTTTTGAACTTTTGGCAGAAAAGAGTTTTTTCCGGACTTAGCGGCTTCGTCCAGGACAGCGTGTTCCCGCGGATTTGCCGGCGACGGAGGCTCTCCGTCAGTGGTTTGTGCCGCCTTTTGTCTGGTGACATCCGCTGTGTTTTTGGATAGCAGATCCTGGTTCTGGCTGAAAACGTCCGGCTTTGATCTGCTGCCGGTCCCAAGCCAGCGATTATCAGTACCATAATCGCCAAGAAAATCATCTCTGAGGCTTGAAACCGTATTGTAAGTTGTCGAAACATCTATATTGAGATAAAAATCCGATGGTAAGGACCTGGTAGTTACATCGACCAGGCCGCCGGTAAATGATGCAGGCTTATCCGGCACGAATGTTTTTATTGTGGTGACATTCTCAATCATGCTGGCCGGAATCAAATCCATGCTTACACTGTTCCTATAGGGATCTGCGCTAGGCATTGTAATTCCATTCATTTGAACTATGGAATATCTGTCGCCAAGACCTCTCATTACCATATACTTACCACCTTCGATTGCAGCGCCTGTAACATAGGTCATGGATTCTGCCGCATCAGATGCACCTACTCTACTTATTTCCGCTGAAGTAATTCCATCCTGAACGGCCAGGGCTTTCTTCTGAAGTTTCAATAAGCCCACGTCATTGTCCATAATCGCCTCAGCCTGTATCACGATTTCTTCCAATTGGATATCCGTAGACATGGTCACGTTTATCTCCTTGGTATTGCCGGCTTCGACAACAACATGCTCTATTTTCTGAGCGGCATATGAAACGTAGCTAATATTTAGCGTATATGTCCCCGGGTCGAGCTGCAACAGATAATTGCCGTACAGATCCGTAATTGCGCCTCCTCCGGTCTCAACTATTTGCACAGTAGCACCGATCAGTTCTTCACCGGTTTCTTCATCAACGATTTTTCCTGTTAACTTTCCTTTTTGTGAAAATGCATAAAAGTTAACCAAGCTTAATAGGGAAATAATTAATAATCTTCTCATTTTAGCGATGTTATAGCTATGGTTACAATTTTATCTAATACGAAAGGGAGCCCCGCTGAGGCCCCCTTCCTTATTTGTTTCTAAAATAGTTTTATTGAACTGTGTATCCGTACCTTGAAAGCGTAGACCAACCCTTTAACCACAGATCTTCTCCGGCTTTGAATGCTCCCTGATAATCGGTAGCATCAAATCCGGACAAGCCGAGGTCTGCCGGATCTTTTACGGCGCCTGAAAAAGTACTCTTCGGACGCGGATCAATATTTTCCGATCTGCTGTCCGTATTTTCAAGAACCTTATCTTTTGTGGCCGATACTGCATTCGCATCCAACATTGCCTTCATTTTGTCGTTACACTCCCCATCAAGAATGGAAACAATATCGGAATCATCATATTTGATCATATTTGCGAAGGTGGTATTCCAGATTTCTGACTTATAACCATCTCTTTCGTTTTCAATTGTTTCACAAGAGCTGACAGGTGATGCGCCACCGCCAAAATCTTCTGTGATCTTAAGCCCTAACAGGGGCATATCGGTAATGATTGAATTTAAAACCTTTCCGGCAAAAGCTTCTCTCCAGAGAATTGCCCGGTCGTGCTGTACTTCCACAGGGGTCGTGCCCGGGCCAACAAATGTACAATTCACCAGGTTTGGAGCGCTGAAAGGATCGTCTGTTCCGTTACCTGCACCGTCCCACTCGCCGGCGTGGTCATACTTGGATACGGCTCCGTCGCCCTGAAGCGCAAACAGGAATTGTCCTTTTCCTCTCCATCCTTCGTCCAGATCATAGCTATCATCAGAAGCGTAAGCAACTACAAAGTGCTTAAGATCGACAGTTCCGCCAAAAATCTCAATTCCATCATCATCGGAAGAGAAAGATTCAACATAATCGATCATTGTTCCTGCTCCAACACCTCCAAGCGTTAATCCCTGGATCTCATCACCCGGCTGGCCGTTAAGAGCAAAACCTGTATATCTAATGGATACATACTTCAATACACCTGAGCTCTGATTCGGTGTTGCCTGCGGGAAAGCAGCATCGCCCCATCCGTACTGACCTCTGGATTCACTTGTTGATATACCTTCAATTTGCAATAGAGTATTTCCTTTTTTCATTACCGGTGCCGAACCCAATATTACGAGCCCACCCCATTTACCATTCTCGGAAGGCTGCAAGTTTGGCGTACTACCGTTCAAATCCTCTTCAGCCGTAAAAATCACAGGCTCTGTGTTACTTCCCTCGGCAAATATTTTAGCACCTCTGGTGATTACAAAAGCAGAAGTCGGATCACCTGTTGTCGGCGCTTGCTTAAATCTGACGACTGTTCCGGCCGGGATATTTATTTCACCTCCGTTTTCGAGATATACAAGTCCGTCAAACATGTATTCTCCTTTTTCCAATGTATAGATAACATCCGCAACAAAATCGCTGTCATTGAACATGTCTTTGTCATCGGCAGCATAAGTCTGAGTATTCTTTACTATTACCGCAGCAACAGCTTCCGAATCCTGATCGTTTTCATCTTCCACAGTCAAAGTAATAACGGCGGTTCCCAGATCGGAACCTGTGTATTCAACTTTAGCAGTTCCCGAAGTTTGACCTAACAATTCCCCGGAATTTGAAACGGTCGCTGATCCGAGCGTCGTTGATACATTTACGGACTTTATGATACCAGGTGCACTGATTTCAAAGTCAATGGTGGCAGTAGCTCCTTTACCAATTGACATTATATCACTAGGACCTGTAACTGCAAGATTCACAACGCTTACAGTACTTGAAGCTTCTCCTGAGAGATCATTGTCATCTGTAACCGAAATTTTTACAGTGGCCGAAGCGTCTTCATCCGGAGCTGTGTATTCTACAAGAGCTACTCCATCCGTAAGACCCGTAAGTGTTGAACTATTGGTGATCGTAGCTGATCCGCCACCTTCCACTGTCGGTGTAGCCGATTTAATTTTTCCCGGTGCTGCAATGGTAAATACCATCTGAATTGTTTGCCCATGACCGGCAGAGTAACTTGCTTTACCAACTGTGACCGTAGGCGCCACTGGTTTCGGATCTTCATCGTCATCTTTACATGATGTCACGAAAACCAAAACTCCCAGTATGGTTAGCAGTAAGTAATTCGATAATTTTTTCATCATTAGTTTATATTAAAAATTGAAATAAGTTTTCGATGCAAAGGTCTGCACAACGTATTAATTGAACGCTCCGAAATGATTACATTTATGTTAAGGGCGCACCGGAATAAGTTATCAAAATATTAACATGTAAACATTTTGTTATTATTGTGTTAAGAAAAAGGAGTTTAAGCCGCTGAAAATCAGGAGATATTAAAAATATGAAAATCAGGCCCGCCAGAGGCTTAATGATTTCTTATTAATTTCTTAACCCGGATTATTCATCTCAATCTGTCAAAATTCCGGAGCCATCATTGTAAGCCATTGATCTTCACCCGATTTATTCCCAATAAATCATTTTCAAAAGAATACTATATCTGTAAAAGATGGAATCATCATCAAATATGCATCGGGATCACCCCGATCATTACTTTTATTGATTCCTCAAATTTGAGCGACAAAAAAATGCGTACTCCCATGAAAAGGTTCCTTGTTTGAGCATAAAAATAATGATCGGCCCTTCGGGTTAAATGCCATAGCGTAGAGTTCATCCCGATAAGGCATAAAACATAGTAGCCCAAATTTGGGGAATCCCGAATTGGAGGCTTTATAAGCAGATGGATATTTACGTTCTGTTTTTGAGCGTTTTATGCTTTATCGGCCCGGAGGGCGAGAAAATCCATGAATTTTCCGGATTAAAAGTATATGATGAAAAGCCCGTTAATTTCTAAACTAAACTCCAATAGCGCTAAGGGAGTGCCAAACCGGACAAATTAGCCTTTCCATACTAATTTTACAGCCAGGTAAAGCGCTTAAAGAACGCCGCGAAATTCCCGGCCGCCGGTATGAGTCGCCGTGGTGGAATTCTTGTCTCCGCTACTTCGAAATTGGAACTTTGTGCAAAATTGCATCTATGATGTCCTGTGTCTTCACACCGTCTGCCTCAGCTTCATAATTCAAAATGATGCGGTGGTTCATAACATCCTGCGCAATTTCTTTAATATCCTCAGGCAAAACATATTCCCGTTCTTCGAAGAAGGCAACCGCTTTTGCTGCCAGGTTAAGATTGATGGATGCTCTCGGCGAGGCGCCGTACATAATATAATTTGCTTCGTCCGTCAATTTGTATTCTTTGGGATTTCTGCTTGCAAAAACCAGCTCGATGATATATTTCTCCAGCGATTCGGATATTTTTACCGAATTGATTTCATTTCGTATCTGGAAAATATCTTCTTTTGTGAGTATCGTATCCACACTTGCGTCAAATGCCATATTCGACATTCTGCGCATAATTTCTATTTCCTCGTGTTTTTGAGGATAATCCACAAAAACCTTCATCATGAAACGGTCCACCTGAGCTTCCGGAAGCGGATAGGTTCCTTCCTGCTCCACGGGATTTTGAGTGGCCAATACTAAAAAGGGGCGGTCCAGTTTGAAAGTCGTCTCACCGATCGTCACCTGCTTTTCCTGCATGGATTCCAGCAAAGCCGACTGCACTTTGGCCGGAGAACGGTTTACCTCATCTGCCAAAATCATATTGGCAAAAATTGGTCCTTTTTTTACCTCAAATTCGGATTTCTGTTGATTGTAAATCATTGTGCCTATGAGATCGGCGGGAAGAAGATCGGGAGTAAACTGAAGTCTTTGAAAATCCAAATGCAAAACATCCGCCAGGGTATTGACAGTCAGTGTTTTTGCAAGGCCGGGAACGCCTTCCAATAAAACGTGACCCTGAGTGAATAAGCCAATCAAAAGACGATTGATCATATATTCCTGACCAACAACGACTTTTCCAACTTCGGAGATTACCCCTTTGATTTTTTGCTGATGTTCCTTTTTAATATCAATTGTTCCTTGCTCCATGAAAATTCGGTCGATTAATTCTCTTTGATTTTCGGGCTACAAATTAAATAAAATCTGAATTAAAAAGCCGCGCCGAAATGAAATGTTTGTCCGGTTTGGTCTACTTGTTGAGCGGTAAAAACACTCCAAATGAAATGTCAGGGAAAAAAGACCCTTCGCTAATGATGCCACCGGCGTGCAGATTAATTATATATTTTGTCCCTATGGTCCGGTTCCAAACAACTTCAGGCCCATAACCAGGTTGTATTTTGCTGTCTTTTTCACTTTCGAACCATAAAAGGTGATGATACCTGCAACCCACTCCGACACCGGTTTTTCCCAGAAAGAAACCTCCGCCCGCATTTATCGAATTCACCACCAGCGAGGTTTGAATAGCAGCGGCCAGGTAAACACGGTTTATATCATTGGATTTCAGGATATAGTTTGTCTCGATCCCAAAAATATATATGAGCCCTAACTTTCCCCCTATATAAAAATTATGGCTTACATTCCCAACGTCCGAAATGCCTTCATTTGAAGTAGTATTTTCCTGAGCAAAACCGCTGTTGTATGTAACAAGCGAAGCTATAATAAATACCGCTAAAATGGTAAAAATCGATAAATGTCTTCTTTTACAAACCTCCACGAGACGAACAGTTACCCTCTCCGATTATTAAAATTAGCAAATAGCTTGCAAATGTTATTCCATTTAAGAGAAAAATTATTCGTCCCTCAAAGTATCTACCGGATTAAATGAGGCTGTGCGCAAGACTTTTCCGCCGATTGTAATTCCGCTCACAAAAAAGATAATAAAGACGGAAGCAATAAATGCCGCCATCCCAATGGGCACATAGTAGGTCCAGATGCTGGCCATGAGCATTTTTGTCAGGAAATAGCCCGCAACAGAACCCAGGACAGATGCTATTGAAAGAATAATTACGAATTCCCTGCTGATATTTTTCGCAATGTTCACTTTTGATGCGCCGAGGACTTTTCGAATACCGATCTCTTTCATCTTTTTAATTATATTGAGCGATACAAGACTAAACAATCCTATCGCAGATAGAATGATCGCTACTACGCCGAGAAAAATAAAAATTTCTTTTATGTTGTTATTTACCAGCGCCGCATCAGCCCGTTCATCTTCCATATATTCTACGGACGAACGCTCGTCCGGAAACACCACGCGCCATTTTTCATCCATGATTCTTTTTACGTCGTGAATATCTTCCAGCTCAGCTTGCACCGACAAAAATCTAAAATCCTTTTGTGTCGCGTAGCGCATGAGCATTGGCTGGAGTGGTTCCCATAATTCTCCATGGATAAAAATATCTTTAACCACTCCGACCACATAGAGCTCCACGGTATCTCGTAAAACAATTCGTTTACCTATTGGCTCATCCCAGCCGAATGTCCTTACGAGTTCCTCATTGACAATTACGGAATTTTCGATATCACTCCGACTGTTTTCAATGAAATTTCTTCCCGCTACAATGGTTGCCCCGATGGTTTTTAAATAATTGGCTCCCACATCCAACAAGCTCACATCCATTTCCGACGATTCGAATTTGACGGGGTCCGTGTACCACGAAGAAGTGACGCTATGTCTGGAACCCGCAATGTCTTTGATCGTGCGAATTCCTGCCAGCTCATTTTTCATGGCTGTAAAACCATTTTCATTTTTTACATGAGCAAAGACCACACTCTCCATCCTGAATCCCATATCATAGCTTTTTTGATATTCCGCATTTTGGGCAAAAATGAATCCTGAAATTATGGCAATGACGGAGATCGCATATTGCAGCGTCAGCAGTATTCTTGTGAAAGAATTTGTGCCGCTAAATTTTACGGTGCCCCGCAATATACTGGTAGGCTGAAAGCTACTTATATAAAAGGCGGGATAACTTCCCGCAGCCAGGCCAGTAAAAAGAACCAGACTTGTCAAAAAGCCCAAAAATTCGATATTCTCGGTTAAGCTGAGACGGATATCCAGGAATGGCCACATCGCGCTGTATACCGGGACCAGGAAAACCGAGATGAGCAATCCGGCCATCAATGCGAGCAATGTCAATAAAATATGCTCACCTAAAAATTGGGCAATCAACTGCTTTTTACCAGAGCCCATCACTTTCCGTATACCGATCTCCTTTATTCTCCTGTTGGCTATGGCAATTGACGTATTGGTAAAATTGAAACACGCAATTAAAAGAATAAAGATCGCCATGATACCGGGTGCAATTGCTGCCGCTACCGGCAGGCTATTATTAAACCAGTGATTCCAAAGATCCTCTCGTTCCGCCCGGATGGCCATTCCTTCGAATGGATCCAGATAATAATGATCCACCTTATAGTCTTCCTTTGCCCGATTCTGAATCTCAACATAGGCCTGGAGTTGCTCTTCAATGTTTAAAACGTCTTCGGGATTATTAACCGTAACAAAGGTATTGTTAAAGACAGACCAGTCGTTTTCATCGAGCTCACCAATATCAAATACATTGTCAAAATGCACAAAGGCCTCTGAGAAGAAACTTGTATTTTGCGGTGGTTTTTTGAAAATTCCACCCACCTTAAATTCGATTCTCTTATCGCCGTTTATATAGGTAATCACCTCTCCCAAGGGATTCTCATGGTCGGGAAAATGCATCTTCCTTATTTCCGAACTTATGAAAATCGTGCGCTTATCGCGGAGCAGCGCCTTGTGGCCGGCCAAAAGCTCAAAGGTGAAAATTTCGAAAAATTCCGGATCGACGGCGGCCACCCAGGTATTGAACAATTCATCTTCGACTTTGAAATTCCCGTCTACCGGAAAATGCCGGACGACTTCATCGATCTGACTGATGGATGCCCGGATAGTTTGCCCGAGCGGTAAGGGGCTCGTGCCATTTTTTACCGGTTGTCCATTGGTGATCCGCACAAAATTGACTCGATATATCCGCTCGGCATGTTCATGGTAAGTGTCAAACTTGATGTTATAATCCCAGTTGAGATAGGCCACGATACAGCAAGCCAGTGCGATGCCCAACCCTGAGACATTAATATATGCAAAAAGCGCATTTTTTTTGATGCTGCGGAAAGTAATTTTAAGATAACTCTTTAACATGGACCTCTATGTTTGCCTAATATCTTAAAAGACCGAATGATCGCTGAATAGGTTGCATCCTGATATGTGAATACGTTAGCAACAACTTCGGAATTAAAGCACAACGACGATGAAGGCTTTTGGGAGGTAGAGAAAGAAAAACTACCCATGAGCGCAAAAACCAAACACTATAATAACGTGGTTGCAACACGATCGGCAGATCTAAAACCAAGTCTGGAAGCAGCATACAGAGACACCTACTCTTGCTTTTCAATGGCACAATTATGAAAATAAATATGATATGAAATAAATCATTTTATGATTTTAATTGAAGAAAATTATTGGAATTAATATATTCAAATTATAATGGATCTATAACCCAGATAAATATGAAATTATTAGCCAATATTATCCTGATTATCGCATTTACATTCTTGTATTTTGTTGGAAATGCTCAGACTGTATCCGAAAGTAAAGATTTAGAATCAAGTGGAGAGTTAGAAATTGTGTTAGATAAAAAGGCAAAGGGAAAATATGATGAGATTAAAATAAGTTTATGTGATCAATGTCCTAGTAAGGATTGCAGTTTATGTATTTCAGAAGCACCGTCATTTGGTATAATCCCTCAAAAAAAGGATAAGGAATTTGTATTTAGATTACCGGAGGGTAATTATAGCGTGCAAGCTTATTCTGAAAATGATGAAAATGAATCAACGATTATGCAACAAATTAAAATACTTCCCAATACATCCATTACGGTTGTATTATAAATCTTAACCATGCGAAATCATAAAGTTGTCGTTAAAAAAAATTCTTACCGGCGAATCAAACAAAAAACAATAGAATGGCATAAACATCCTTTATTTTTAATGCTGGTAGGTTTTATTCTTACTACAATACTTGGAGCTTTTATTACCTATTTTATAAATCGAAAAGAATTTAATAATAAACAAAGATTGCTTTATAAAGAAAAATCATTGAATACAAAAATCCGGATTATAGATAGGGTAAATAATGGTTTAGGCGATGTTGTGGCTTCAATTGAACAATTAGTCCATAATTCGCATATTTATAAAGATTCGATACAGTTTGAGGAAAGCAAAGAAAAGTATTCTGAAGCAATTCTTTATTGGAAATATAAAGCCAAGTCAGAAAAAATAAATATTAGGATGTACTTTAATGAACATGCTCAATCAATTTTTAATGACATAGATAGTGTGCTTTATGCCCCAAATGAAAATTCTGTTTACATAACTGGTATTGAGTTATTAAGTTTTAGCTACAAAGATATTAACGAAATGCCTAAGGAGATTGATCAATTATGCACATCATTGATGAAAAATCGTAATATCATTAATAAATATATTGAACAATTATCCTTTGAAATGGAAAAGGAAATAGAGGCATTAAAAACTCAATTTA
>JAKSDO010000056.1 GCA_022360055.1 Cytophagales bacterium
GGATGGAAGGGAAATTGAGGATTTTCTGGAGACCAATATTAAAAAAACGGAGCATTATCGAAATCTGGTAAAGAAATATGGAAAAGGCGCCGACTCCATTGATATTGTTTTGAATACCCCATATGAGATGAAAGTCTTTACCTATGATGGAGAGATCGACACACTTATGAGTCCGATCGATTCCCTGAAGCATTATAAAAGGTTCCTTCGGGCAGGATTTATGTCTATGGATCCTAAAACAGGACATATCAAGGCCTGGGTCGGAGGTGTTAATTTTAAATATTTCAAATATGATCATGTAAAACAGGGAAGGAGGCAGCCCGGCTCCACGTTCAAACCATTCGTGTATACGGCTGCGATAGATCAGGGATATTCTCCATGCTTTATTGTAGAAGATGCTCCGGTCACTTTTAATCAACCCGGCCAACATCCACCGACCTATACACCTCAAAATTTCAACAGAAAATTTACCGGCGAAAAATACACGTTGAGAAGGGGGATGGCGAGCTCTAAAAATTCAATAACTGCCTATGTTATGAAAGAATTAACCACCCCTGAAACCGTGGTGAAATATGCAAAAGAGATGGGTGTAGAAAATCCGCTTGAGGCTGTTCCTTCCCTGTGCCTGGGAACCAGCGATGTTTCGGTTTTTGAATTGGTGGGGGCCTATTCGACCTTTGTGAATATGGGATCTTACATACGGCCTTATTTCATCACGCGCATTGAAGACAAACATGGAAATATCATCCAGGAATTTCCTTCCCGGGGGCGGGAAGTTTTAAGCGAAGAAACTGCCTATCTTATGACATATATGCTTATCGGAGGTGTGGAAGAAGCGGGGGGCACTTCAAGAGGTCTAAGTCTCGACGTCAGATTGGACAATGAAGTCGGCGGAAAGACGGGCACTACCCAAAATGCGTCGGACGGATGGTACATTGGATTGACAAAGGATCTTGTAAGTGGTGTATGGGTCGGAGGAGATGATCGAAGCATTCATTTCAGGTCTTCGGTACTTGGCCAGGGAGCCAGAATGGCCAGGCCAATCTGGGATTATTACATGCAAAAAGTCTATGCGGACACCTTATTGGGTTATGAAAAAGGTCCGTTCCCGAAACCTATACGGCCGCTTTCCGTGGAGATCGATTGTGCAAAATATCAGAATCCGGAATTGGCAGATTTGGATTCCCTTGACATCGAGCAAACCATTGATCGTCTGAATCAAGATGAAATTTATTAGTGGGACAAAAGTATATTCCCGTTGACCGCAACTATGGATATCCCGAGGTACAAACCGGACGAAGTAAAAAACTTTCCGAAAAAACCCGGAGTATACCGCTTTTACAACAAAGATAAAGTAGTCATATATGTAGGTAAAGCAAAAAATCTTAGGGCTCGCGTAGCTAGCTATTTCAACGATCTATCGGGCCAAAACAGGAAAACCTACAAAATGGTTTCGGAAATTTTTCACATAGAATTCACGATCGTCAACACAGAATTCGATGCGCTGCTCCTGGAAAATTCTCTAATCAAAGAGTACCAGCCAAAATACAATATCCTTCTCAAAGATGATAAGAGTTTTCCGTATATAGCGGTGCTGAGGGAGCCATTTCCGAGAATATTCAGCACGCGAAGGGTATATCGGGAAAGAGGAAAATACTACGGGCCATACACGAGCGTACGCGCCATGAAAAGTGTGCTGGAGTTGATAAGAAACCTATATTATGTGCGCACTTGCAATTTCAATTTGTCTGAAGAAAATATAAAGGCCGGAAAATTTAAACTTTGCCTTGAATATCATATCGGAAGATGCAAAGGACCGTGTGAAGGATTACAAACCGAAGAGGACTATCTGAATGATATCCGATTAGCTCAGGATATATTGAAAGGCAATCTGGTTCCTGTTCGTAGCTATTTTAAGGACCAGATGCAAAATGCCGTTCAGACAATGGATTTTGAGCACGCTCAGCTTATGAAAGAAAAGCTGGAGCTGCTGGAGAAATTCCAGTCCAGAACCGTGATCGTAAGCCAGAGCTTAACCGATATCGATGCATTTGGCATTACCTCCGATGAAAAGAGCGCGTATATCAACTACATTAAAATCGCCAATGGAAGTATCATCCTCAGTAAAACGGTTGAAGTAAAGAAAAAGCTGGAGGAATCAGATCATGAGATGCTCGGTCAAATTGTTTTCGATCTCAGGCAAAGATATCAAAGCTCGTCAAAGGAGATTTTGACAAATATCGAAATCGAGTATGATTTTGATGTTGAAACCCGCGTTCCTAAAATCGGCGACAAGAAAAAGCTTGTTGATCTGGCGCTGAAAAACGCTTTATTCTATAAAAAAGAAAAACTTTCATCTGTAAAGCCTTCGGGGTATCGGGAAAAACGGATACTGGAACAACTGCAGGGAGATCTTCAGTTGAAAACCCTTCCGGAGCATATCGAATGTTTCGACAACTCCAATTTAGGAGGGAGCAATCCTGTTGCTTCCATGGTCTATTTCCACAAGGGGAAACCCGCCAAGAAGGAATACAGAAAATATAACATAAAAACCGTGAAAGGTCCAAATGATTTTGCTTCTATGGAAGAAATCGTATTTAGAAGATACAGGAGGCTCCTGGACGAAAAAAAAGCGCTCCCCGATCTTGTTGTGATTGACGGCGGGAAAGGGCAGTTATCTTCTGCTGTGGAAGCATTGAAAAAACTGGATATTTATGGACGGCTTCCGATAATCGGCATTGCCAAGCGGTTGGAAGAAGTGTATTTTCCTCATGATGAGTTTCCCGTGCACATCAGTAAAAAGTCTGAATCCTTAAAACTCCTTCAACATATTCGAAACGAAGCTCATCGATTTGCCATAACATTTCACAGGAGTAAAAGGAGTAAAAACGCCATTGATTCGCAACTTTACGGAATTGATGGTGTGGGGGAAAAAACCGCCGAAAAGCTCCTCAAACACTTTGGGTCTGTAAAAAAAATAAAAGAAGCCGAACCAAAGGAAATCGAGGCAGTGATCGGTAAGGTTAAAGCTGCTAATCTGGTAAAGGGATTGGGAATGGAAGATTAACCCGATTTATTCGTTGAATTTTGCGACACGGGATCAAAATCATTATTAAGTTATTGGCAGATAAGTAATTATACATCGGGTTAACTCGGTCTGTGGGTGCCTGGCATGCCGCAGACAGGAAAAATTATGAATTTGTCGGGTTGGATCGAGGAAAATATTTTAAACAATAGAGCAAATCCCACCCGGTAAATAAAGACTTCGCAATATCAACCAAATAAAATCATCATTGTATTTTCAACAGAGCTCCAAGGTCTTTTTTATTCAGGGTAAGGGTAGTGGCGCCCTCGGAATACGGCGCTATTTCATAAGGATTGAAATGTACGATTATGCTTTGGTCGGATAACCCAATGTTTTCATTCAGAAGAAAGTCACCGTCGTTGATATAAAAGCCGCGGTCAGCAAAATTTTGACCCGAAGACATTCCTTTCTTTTTCCTGAATTCAATTTCGAGTAATTCCTTAAATCGGGTAGTGTCGGATATTATATCGAAAGTTGATAATTTCTTTTTTGTTACCTTATCGATAATAAAAAGCGATGAGCTGGCGTTGGGATGCGCTCCACCCGTAAACGATTCCGATTCGATTCGAAACGATATAAGTCGATCGGATTCATACGTGATTTCAGAAATTACCTCCACATACCAACCGAGAGTATACTCTGTAAAATCCTCCTTAAATGCTTCGTAATCATGGATAAAAGAGGCTGCCATATGCTCCAACGGGCCATCGATTACCTCTTCTCTAAAATAGTCGGAAGCAACATTTTTCACCTTTCTGACAATGACATCGTTTATTGGGCTTTTAAGTGAATCGGTAAATTCTGGGTATTCGATGTGTACAAAGGTGCATGAAACCGAATCCGCATTGCAGTTTTCAAAGGAGGACCGTACTTCTTTTATGATTATTTCGGGCAGGGCTTGATGTCGCGCCGTTTTTTTTTCCTGACAAGAAAAAATCAGCGGGATGGAGAATAAAAAGATGACGGTATTTCGGATGTCTCTAAGCAGCATAGTCTATCGTAAATCTATTCAATTCCAATTGATCCTGGTAATTAAAGTTGATAAATTCAATGATCGATCAAACTCCGGAGCGGATTGGCCGATTGATTTTTTTGGGCAATATGACCATAATAGCTCCCGTAATTACCAATACCGCCCCGGATACACCAAACACAGTTATAACTTCCGCATCTATCCAATTTAACTCCATACTTCCCAAAATGCTCATTGCTACGAAAGTAATAATCGGGTTCAGGGTAATGATAACACTGATTTTGTTTGCTTCCAGATATTTGAATGCTTCTGTCAGGCAGCCATAGGCTACCATGGTATTTATTCCTAGAAAAGCCAGTAAAACCCATAATCCGGAAGTAAAATTTGCAAAAGCGCTAAAATCCACAAAAGGGGTCAGTATGATCATAGGTAGTCCAAAGATTACAAGGTTTAGTTGTTGAGCGTGAAAGCTCTTTACAAGTTGCTTTTGCAAGGATGCAAATACGGTCCAGGCGACCGCGGCTAAAACCAGCCAGAGAACTCCGGCAATATACACATCTTCCTCACCCAATAGATTTTGCAATTGATCCCGGTAAAAAAAGATGAGTCCGGCGCCGGCTACGACAAATCCGAAAATTTGTCTTTTTGAAAGACGCTCTTTAAAAATAATTACTCCAATCACTGCCAGTAATATAGGACCGATCTGTATAAAGATCTGGCCATTTCCGGGGGATGTAAGGTCGATGCCGTTGGCAAAGGCGATATAATTTATTGTCAGACCCAGAGCGGCAATGATCAGGATCAGCGGAGGTTTTCCAAGTATTTGAAATTTTTTCCGGTCTTTTTTCAGGAAGTATGACGAAAGCAATGAAAAAGCAATGCCGAATCTAAACCAGACCACCACAACCGGCGACACATCATTCAGAGTGATCTTTATTAAAATGGCAAGGAAACCCCAGAACAGTGCCGCTGTTGCTGCGTAAGCAATTCCGAATATTCGTTTATTGGGATCAAACTGAGTCGCCATTTCATCAAATTAGGCTGCAAAGATAGCAGAGAGGACTTTATATTTGACTTTTCTTTGAAAACAATCGGCGTTAAAATTCAATCGTCAATTGTTTGGGGCGACCACCTTCGGTTTTTTCAAAGTTAGAAATGGTTAACCCGAGAAGTCTGATGCCTTTTTTTGCCGGAAGTTCTTTCTTGATAAGCTCTTCGGCTATCCGGTGAATTTCCGAAGGTTCCTCAATAAAATGTCCAAACGACTTACTCCTGTTGATCACTTCAAAATCATTGTATTTCAGCTTAAGGGTTATGGTTTTTCCTTTTGCTTTTGAAAGTTTCATGCGGTCTGTCAGGATGTCTGAAATTCTTTTGGTCTGAGCGAGTATTTCTTCCTTTGATATCAGGTCTTTTTCAAAAGTCCGCTCTGCGCCGAGCGATTTACGAATTCGATTGGGATTGACTTCGCGATTATCGATCGCCCTGGCTATGTTGTAATAGTATTTTCCGACCTTGCCAAATCTTTTTGTCAATTCTTCCAGGGATCTCAGTTTTAAATCCAATCCCTTGACAATGCCCAATTCATGCATTTTCTTAGCGGTTACCTTTCCAATTCCAAAGAATTTTTCAATGGGCAGATTGTTGACAAATGCTTCTGCCTCACCGGGGGTAATAACAAAAAGTCCGTCAGGCTTGTTCTGGTCGGAAGCTATCTTGGCTAAAAACTTATTTATTGAAACGCCTGCGGAGCCGGTCAGCCCAGTGGTTTTCCTAATTTTGGATTTGATCTGCTGTGCGATGATGGTTGCGGATTTCAACCCCTTTTTGTTTTCAGTTACATCCAGATAGGCCTCATCCAGCGAAAGCGGTTCGACAAGGTCGGTATATTCGAGAAATATTTCCCGTATTTGCTGCGATACCGATTTATATACATCGAATCTGTGCTTGACAAATATAAGATCGGGACATTTGCGCAAAGCTATGGAAGATGGCATGGCCGAGAAAACTCCAAACTTCCTGGCTTCATAGCTGGCTGCGGCAACTACACCCCGTTTTCCGGCCCCTCCTACCGCGACCGGTTTGCCTCGCAATTCCGGGAAATCACGCTGCTCGATGGATGCAAAAAACGCATCCATATCGATGTGGATGATTTTGCGCATGGCAAAGGAATTTCAATTTTGAATTAAAAGATAATTCCTGTGAATTGCATGTTCTTTCACCAGAAATTCAATTTAATCCGAAAAACGATTCGGGAGGGAAAGACGAAGTCCGATTCGATTTATAATCCTCCAAGGTTTCGATTAACGAGTTCCAATGTGATCAAAAGCCAGCTTTGGAGATAATTTATAGCAAACTTTGGAGGGTTGTGATAAAAAATATTTTAAATGCGTTTGCCCTGAACGGGAATGAAAATCCTACAGAGCAACCGGCAATCAATGAGATGGTATCTCCATAAGATGGCTTATTTGGCCCCGTCAAGTTTTATAGGATACTCGGATTCCCCGAAAACTTCGCAGACATGCTCGGCAAATCCGAGGCCTGCTTCTTCATACAGACTAAATACCAAATCGACGCCAAGCGCTTTCAACTCTGTGATTTCATCTTCATAATGAGCAATAGCAGCAATTTTTCCGGTATAATTACTATGCTTAAGCCGGATCACTGCATTTTTATTGGCAGCGTGATTTTTAATCGAAAGTACTACCAGGTTTACATTCCCGGGCACAAGATTCTCCCAAAACCCGGAGTCGGTCGCATCGCCGATAATTACATTTCTCCGTTCTTTTTTATGATTTAAAACTATATTATAATCTGCATCCAGTCCGATTACGTGCTTGCCGAATTTTGAAGCCATGTAATCGTAGGTGGTCGCGCCAACTTCGCCCATGCCAAAAATAAGGATGTCCGCTCCATCGATTTTTATAGGGCGGTCGTCCGCAAGTCTTTTCTTTCGTTCAAATCTTGAAAGATATTTTTCGAATATCGGAAAATATAAATGAGCATTCAGGGGCGCGGAGATTAAAAAAGACAGCGCTACTGTAATAACAATAATCACAAGCCACTCGGGGCTTATCAATGCTGTAGAGACAGCTACGGCGCCAACGATCAGCGCAAATTCACTATAGTTGGTCAGGCTGAGCGATATCCAGAATGAGGTGCGGGCGCGTAGTTTAAATTTGGTAAGTATCCAGAAATACAGAAGACTTTTTATCGGTAGGAGGATTATAAATATAAGGGCCACGCCAAACATCCAAAATTCCGGTAAGCCTGTTAAGCCAATGCTTAGAAAAAAGGCCACCAGAAAGAATTCCTTAAAATTCAGCATGGTTTTAGACATCTCATCGGCTTTGGCCGTATTGGCAACGATCAGCCCGGCAGCCAGCGCACCGAGATCGGGCTTAATGCCGACCAGGTTAAAAAGTTCTGCCCCGCCCAAAGCGAGCGTAAGTCCGAATAAGACCATCATTTCTCCGTGACCTGTACGATTCATCAACCAAAGCAGCGGCTTTCTCAACAATGGAAATCCAAGGAGCAACAATGCGTAATAGGAAGGGAACGTTCCTTTTGAAAACGTGAGATAAATGACCGCTAATATATCCTGAATTATTAAAATGGAAACAGCCGTTTTCCCGATTAAACTTTGCATCTCGCCTTTCTCCTCCAGCACCTTTACAGCAAACACAGTACTGGAAAAACTCATTGCAAAAGATATGACCACAATTGAAATTCCTTCGAGCTCATTGAAATGGTTCAATCCCGCATACCGGAGAATAAATAGAATGGCGCTGAAAATAAGGACAACTATTACCATATGACCGGAACCGCCTTGCCATACATGTTTTCTAAATAAGCTTTTGATATTAAGTTTTAATCCAATCGTGAATAACAGGAGCAGAATGCCAAGATTTCCAAATCGCTCCAAGACAATCGTATTTTCCAGACCAAACGCGTTCAATACAAATCCGGCAACAAGAAAACCGAGCATTGGAGGCAATCCAACGAATCTCATCAAAAATCCAAGTATGCATGCGACTGCTAGAGCAAAAACAATCATATTTACGAATTACACAGAATCTGTGAGAATATTGAGTAAATTAATGACTCCAGATAACGACAGCGATCTGCCTTGCTATCTTTTTCAAATAAAACCTTAATAATACACCTGTGAAATTAAAAAAGAAAGTGTCTATTTACGGAAACGATATGAAATATTCAGAGATTTTAGAAATCATCTGCATACAATCCGACCACTTTTCGCTCGACAAATTTTAAAACAATTTCTGACTCCCTGGGACCGGGACTCATTAATAACTCATTAATTTTTGAGAGTTTTTTATTTACCATCAGATCATCCCAAACAGAAATTCTGAGCAAACGGATCTTTCTCTGTCGGGCAATAAGATCTGTGGCAAAATCCTTCAATGCAATTAATTTCCATCCGGAAGATCCGGATAATCCCAAATCACCGGCCTGCTGAGACGGACCGAAATGATCTTCTGCTTCTTTATTTGTCCAAAAAGGTATTGATGTTCCGGCCTTCAGGCATTCGACCTCGTGCTTTCTGCAGTAGGTTCGGTATTTTGACAGAGGAAAACTCGATAAATGCTCGTAGTAAATCGATCTGAGTGTCTTTGCCCTGTATCGATTAAAATGAATCGATTCATCCAGAAGTACACAAAATCGTCCAAATTCCAGAAATGGGACTTTAAATTTTACTTCCGTATGCCCGGTCTGACCCCCCAACGATTTATAGATTTCCAAATAGATACTTTTATTAAACGACTCCATTAATTCCTGCGTGTTGAATACGGAATTAATCGTTTCTGCAGGAATATATTTACTCAGAAGTATTCTTTGAAGATTTCGGACTCTTATTGACGGATGATCTTTCATATTTCAAATCTGAAAATAAATGATAAAAAGATAGGCGTGCCGTAAGAAAAAGCACGCCTCTACTTATATGTTTTATCTAGTTCTATCCTAAGAAAGAAATCAATATTCCCGCCGCAACAGCCGAACCGATAACCCCTGAAATATTACTGGCCATAGCGTATTGCAATAAATGATTACTCGGGTCATGTTTCAGAGCTACATCATTAGCTACTCGCGATGCCATCGGTACGGCGCTCAATCCCGTAGCGCCAATTAGCGGATTGATTTTTTTCCTGGCAAAAAGATTATAAAGTTTTGTGGCATAAATTCCTCCTGCTACCGAAAGGCAGAAAGCGATAAATCCGCCGACTATAATCATAATCGTTTTGTAATTTAAAAAAGCATCGGCAGTCATTGTTGCACCGACGGTTAAACCGAGGAAAATGGTAGCCGTATTTAATATTCCTCCCGATGCTGCTTTGGACAAACGCTCTGTTGGATTTCCGACTTCTTTTACAAGGTTTCCAAACAGAAGCATTCCTACCAGGGGCACAGCGGAAGGTACGAAAACAGCAACAATGCTACCCATCATCAACGGGAAAAGAATTTTCATCGCCCTCAGGTTCTTGACGGGACGCTTACTTGGATACAATTTGTCCTGCTCCTTCATATTGATTTTCAATTCCTTTTTGGAGGTTGTCAACCTTACGACAAACGGAATAATTACAGGAACCAGAGCCATATAAGAATATGCGGCTATTGCAATTGGCCCCAGCAAATGAGGCGCTAGTTTTATTGTTGTGTAGATAGCGGTTGGACCGTCGGCTCCACCGATAATTGCGAGCGATCCTGCTTCTTTTATATCAAAACCTACTGCAATAGCCAAAAAAAGGACAAAGAATATTCCAATTTGTGCTGCAGCCCCAAAAAAGGCCAGTTTCAGATTCCTCAGCATCGGGCCAAAATCAGTTAGAGCGCCGACGCCCATAAATATAACCGGTGGCAACAGACCGGTTTTGATGAGTGAATAATACAACAGGTTCATAATGCCGTATTCCTTGGCGATCTCGAGCAAGGACATATGCATTATTTCGTCGGTCGAAGGTACTACACCCATTTCACCGCCAAGCGAGTTGGCCAGGATCAAACCGAACCCTATGGGTACCAGAAGTAATGGTTCGTATTCCCTTACAATTCCCAAATAAAGCAAAAACACTCCTATCAGGATCATTATGATTGTTTCGGGGCTTTGAAGCAATGCCCCGAATGCCGTCATCTCAAACAGATTTCTTATAATTTCCATATACAGATTCCAATCTACCTTGAGATGAATTATTGAATTCTTATCAGGACATCATCCTCGTCGACAGCGTCCCCATCATTGAAGCATATTTCTACAATTTTCCCGGACTTATCCGAAGTTATGGCATTGTACACCTTCATGGATTCGATGTAGCCGATTACGTCTCCAACCTTTATCGAATCTCCGATCTTGACCGCAGTTTCCGAGGCGCTCTTGGTTCGATGATAGTTGCCTTCCAGCGGAGCGACAATCTCTTCCGCATCATTACTCGCTGTCGATTCCCGGGGGCTCGACCGGACCTCCTGCCGTACATGAGTATGGGCAGTATCTCCATAGGTAACCGCAACGATAAATTTCTCACCATTTACGTCTACGTTGAGAGTTTTCGGAACAAATCCATCCGTTGGCTGGGGCGCCGGCGCAGACGCCGCTTTTTTAGCTCCTTTTTTCCCGGCAAGATCTTTTTCGAAATCAGCTTTGGCCTTACCGGATTTGTAATTTCTGTATTGAGACGGATGCATGGCGAGCTCCATAAGTTCTTCGTCGTCTTCCCCATAGTCCCAACCATTTTCATCCATTTCTTTCCTGAATTCATCAAGATTGTCCGGGTACAGGTCCTGAGGATGTCCCGTGTAAAATTCTCTGCCTTGTTTTTCCGCAAGTTCAATTATTTCCGGAGCCAATTCACCGGGCAGCTTTCCCGCTTTTCCCAACAGCATATCCCAGGTATTATCATCGATCATAGAGAATCGTTCCTTACCTTTGATCATGGACATCACATTCATCAATGCAACATTTTTCACATATTGACTATATGGTGTTACCAGGGGAGGATAACCGAGCATTGGCCAGATATGCTCTACTTCATCAAACAGTTGCACAAGCAGATCATCCTGCGTAATTGACGGTTTGTTATTTTTTATCAGCCATTTGTTGATGCTTTTGAGGTTGTTTTCAAGGTCTGCCATTAGGCTGCCCATCATGCCTCCGGGGAGCCCCGGGCCAATCAGCAGTGAGTTGAGCATCCTGTTTCTTTGCGGAATATAGTATCCGAGAAAGTCATCCATAAATTCCTGTGTTAATGCCCGGGCGTGCATGTACGCTTTCATATCGACATCAGGAACGGAAAAGCCCGCATCTTTCAGCAATGCGATGACCATAAGCAGGTCGGCATGTCCCGTTCCCCAGGACAGCGGCTCCATTCCAACATCAATAATCTCACATCCGGCTCTCGCCACTTCCAGGATCGATGCCGGAGTAAACCCCGGGCCTGTTTGTCCGTGATATTGAATTAGAATGTTGGGGTTGGAAGATTTAATCCCTTCAACAATTTTTCCCAGAGAAACGGGACGGCCGATTCCGGCCATGTCTTTAAGGCATATTTCATCCGCGCCGCCATCGATCAATTGTTGGGCAAGATCCACATAATAATCGACCGTATGCACGGCAGAATGAGTCAGGCTAAGCGTACTTTGAGCAATCATTCCTCCCTCTTTCGCATATTTGGCCGAATCAGTAATATTCCTGGGATCGTTAAGGCCGCAGAACGACCGGGCAATATCGGTCCCCTGCTTTTTCTTTACCTTAAACATCAGCTTTCGGACATCCACCGGAACGGGATTCATTCGAATACCATTCAATCCTCTTTCAAGCATATGCGTCTGAATGCCGGCTTCATTAAAGGGTTTGGTCCAGGTTCTTACGGCTTTGTTTGGATTTTCGCCAAACAACAGATTGATTTGTTCGAAACCACCGCCGTTTGTTTCTACTCTTGCAAAGCATCCCATATCTACAATTACAGGAGCGATTTTTTCAAGTTGATCTTTGCGAGGAACGTATTTGCCCGACGATTGCCACATATCCCTGTACACAAGGGAAAACTGAATTTCTTTAGCCATACTGTTAAAAGTTATTTTGCTTTTTTAACCGAAAAAATGAATTAACCAAACTTAAAAAGTAGCTTCAATATTTGACGAGCAAATATCGAGGGTCTATTATTCAGACTTCGTAATCGAAGTCACTTTTGCATTACCTTGAGTTACTATGTCCACTGCCGAGATGATTGCAGCCATCTTTTTGGGATCGATGGATCCTGAAACAACGCTTTGAACGCTCCTGCTGATCTTCGTTTCAGGAATATATGTGTTGACCAGGGTGATCAGGACATTACCAAAAAAGACAATAAGGGCCAAAATGGTAAAAACTGTAATCATTCCAACTGCAAGTAGCATCAATGCCATATCAAATCCTTCATTCATGATTATACGTTTTGAAATCAAAGCGGCAATTTATTAAAATATTGCCGAATTGCTATTTTAACGTGATTATTGTTGCCAATACACGTATATAAAAAATATTATTTTTTCATCGCTAAAACATTAACTTAAAACCGACACCGTGGTGATTCAATATTTTAATATTTTCATCGTCTTTCAGGTATTTCCGCAAGCGGGATATAAACACATCCAGGCTGCGGCCGTTGAAATAATCATCTTCTCCCCAGATGGCTTTAAGTATTTCACTGCGCTTTACAACTTCTGATTTCCTGTGGCATAAATAACTTAAAATATCTGCCTCCATCTGCGTAAGCTTTTTTTCTTCTTTTTTGTTTGTGAGCAACAGGTTCCCGGGATCAAAGCTATATTTGCCAATCTGAAAGAAGGTCTTAAGCTGCTTTACCGCTGCGTTTGATCTCTTAACAAATACATTTATCCTAAGGAGGAGCTCTTCAATGCTGAAAGGTTTCGTGATATAATCATCTCCGCCGAGCATAAATCCCTGCAGTCTATCCTCCTTTAGTGTTTTTGCGGTTAGAAAAAGAATGGGGACCTGTGTGTTCTTTGCTCGAATTTTCGAGGCCAGGGTAAATCCGTCCATTTTAGGCATCATTATGTCGAGAATACATATGTCATAATCCTTATGTGTAAAATTCTTTAGGGCAACTTCACCGTCTTTGCACAAATCAACTAAAAAACCATGCTGTTTCAGATTGTCATGGATCACAAATCCGAGATTTACATCATCCTCTGCAAGCAATATTTTTATCGGATCAGGATTCATGGCAAACAGAAAAATTAAGTGAAAAGGTTGTTCCTTTTCCAGGTTCGCTTTCCAGTGTAATGCTTCCTCCATGCTTTCTGGCAATATTTCTGACATAATTCAGGCCGAGTCCAAATCCTTTTACATCGTGAAGATTGCCGGTTGGCACCCTATAAAACTTTCTGAAGATTTTCTTTTGGTGTTCCCTGGAAATTCCGATTCCGTTGTCCTTTATTTCTATTCCGATTCCCTTGTCGTTATTTTTTGTGTTGATGGTAACACATGGACATTCCCGGCTATATTTTATTGCATTATCGACTAGATTTTTAATCAGATTGGTAAAGTGAACCTTGTCTGCTGAAATGACGGGATTTGTAGCTCTAAGGGCCAGATTGATCTCAATTTCATTATCCGGGATGTCATAGCCTTTTACGACATATTTGATTACTTCATGAACGTTCACGGGCACCAGTTTCAATCTAAGCTTTTTATCTTCTATGATCGCCGCCTGCAGAATGTTTTCGACCTGGTGCAACAACTTTTCGCTTTCTTCCTTAATGATATTCGCATAGATATTCAGCCTGTTCGCGTCGTTTCCAATTCCCGGATCTTTGAGCACATTGGATGAGAGCTGGATCGTAGAGATCGGGGTTCGAAATTCATGGGTCATGTTGTTGATGAATTGTTTTTGGGTCTCGGTAAACTTCCTTTGCCTCAGAATGATATATAGAGCATACGCAAAAAATGAAACGACAACCAGCAGCACCGTAGAAGAGAAGATCCAGATGCTCATTTGGCTGAGCAGCGTGTTTTGCTTATTTGGAAACATTACTCCAAAATAATAATCATTGTCTTCCCAAATGGGCAGATCGGTCTCCGTCTGTTTTGGTTTTTTATTTTGGTCCAGACTCACCGAATTGCCATAGACCATTTTTTCATCCACGCAGTTGAAGATACCGTAATCAAATACAACCGCCAATTCCCTGGCCCTAAATTCATTGATCAATAACGTTTCCAGAAAATTGGCGTCGATATCGCCATTGACCATAACGACGAAGTAGTTTGAGGATAGCTGCTCTACCGGATTGTCAAGGGGTATGATATTGCCATTATATGCGAAAATCTGATCAGCGACGTTGCGCAAGGCAATATTTACGGTTTGGTTAAATTGTTTGTCTCTCAAGTCGAATGCCTTTGAAAACCAGTAAATCTGGATGCTGACAATTCCGGTAACAGAGACGATCGCAAGGACCAACACATATCGCAAAGTTTTTTGTTTCACATTACTAAATTAGCCGAAATTATCATTTTTGTTTTGGCGTTAACAATTCATTAACAATTTTTATGCTTCCATTAACATCCTATTTGGAATAAATAACCGTAATTTGAATGATCAAAAACTAACAAATAGTAACATGAGACGAATTATTTTATCCGCCATTTTTGTTTTTGGAGTTGTATTCCTAGCTATGAGTCAGGCTAACCAGGTAGAAGTTGCCTCGGGAAATCCGTCGTCCATGGCTAAGTTTAATTGGGAAAAGACAACCCATAATTTTGGTAAGATTCCCCAGGGGAAGCCGGTGACGGTTGATTTTACTTTTACCAATGACGGCAAAACTCCCCTTGTAATCAGCAATGTGAAAGGGTCGTGTGGTTGTACCGTCACAAAATATTCCAAGGAACCTGTCGCTCCCGGTAAGACCGGTTTTGTAAAGGCTACGTTCAATGCTGCTGCCATGGGTGCATTTAATAAGAGTGTGCGAGTTACAGCCAATGTAGAGGGTGGAAACGAAACCTTATTCATCAAAGGCGAAGTGATCAAGTAGAAGTATACCGCAATAGAATTTTAAAAGGAGACTTTGTATTTAAGAGTCTCTTTTTTTGTTGCGAATATTTTTTAAGGGAGAAAGTTTTATAATTTTGTCCATGTAAAGGGTTGTTAGCTCAGTTGGTTTAGAGCACTGCCTTGACAGGGCAGGGGTCGCTAGTTCGAATCTAGTACAACCCACATAACGCCTTTATGGTATAAGGGCTTTTCGTTGTTAGCTGGCTATTAGATTTGGCAGGACGATTTTAAACGTCGTACCCTCGCCATACGCACTTGTAATATTTATCTGACCGTTTAATTTTTTTATCGCC
>JAKSDO010000116.1 GCA_022360055.1 Cytophagales bacterium
ACAAAGATATTAACGAAATGCCTAAGGAGATTGATCAATTATGCACATCATTGATGAAAAATCGTAATATCATTAATAAATATATTGAACAATTATCCTTTGAAATGGAAAAGGAAATAGAGGCATTAAAAACTCAATTTATTTACTAAAAAAATTAACATAACATTAATCCTTAAAATAAACGCGGCAACAGATTTCTACTTACTGACTTTCGGTTTAAAAATGTCCTTTGTTTTATTCGTTTACTCTCAAATTTAACACATTTTCGGCTATTGCATTTGTGCAATGTAGGCAGCAGTTTTATTTCTAATAATATTTCTCAATTCCGCCAAATCCTTTTATTAACTTATTTTCTTTTGTCCTGATCATAAAATTACCCAATCTCTTTTCAAATTCCTCCGGTCTTTTTCTAGCGCTTTCAATATATGCAATACGGATGCGCTTATATGATTCGGATAGTTTTTTATAATTGTTCCATACAAGCTTGTCGGCTTTTAATTTGTCAATTACATCTTTAGGAAAAACAAACTCTTCGTTCACGATTATTTCAATTTCACCTTTGATTGAATCGTGAATCATTCCTCGCTCGAAAAGCCATTTTAGTCTTTCTTTATTTGGTTGAGAGAATGTCGAGTTTTTTTGTCTTTTGCAAAACCTTTGGATAGTGGTTTTTTCATTCAGTGATTTAACTGTACTATCTATCCAACCAAAGCAAAGAGCTTCTTCGACAGCGTCATTATACACAATTCTTTCTTTTCCTGTCTTTTTGAGCGGGTACTCTAACCAAACATCATCTTTTGATTCGAAGTTGGTTTCAAGCCAATTTCTCCATTCCATTCTATCAATGAAATATTTGGTTTCTATGTGTTGCATTTTATCAAAATCCGGTTTTAATAGCGGCAGCGAAAAAATTTTCCCCGATAATAGGATTTCCATTTAATCTTTGCATAAGGGAAATTTGACCAATATGAGTCAATATATCTGAAAATGGTCCTTGGATTAATCTTTTTGAATAATTCAAAGGCAATTCGTTCTTATTGAGAGCTTTATCAATACTGATCAATTCATTGTCGAACCTTTCTATTTCTTGTTTTAGCGTTAAAGCTTTTGGTGATTTTGCATTAAAGTTCTCTTCTTCTAAAAAGATTCTTGTCGAATAAAGCACATGATACATATGGTTAATTATCTCTATCGGATTTCGGCTGCCTTTTCCTAAGTTGAACTCTCCAAAGTTTGCCTTGCGATTGGCTACAGATTTTTCGAATCTATACTTAATGGTTGATATTGGGTGTCGTAGAAGTTCGTTTTTCATCATCTGTTTTAAGGAGCTGTTAAATGAAATTTTGATTGGACTCGCCCATTTTGTCTGACGTAAATGGGGGATGTTATTTCTTCAAGTGCCATATTGTAGAACTTATTGCAAGAACACATATTGTGATCCATATCCGTTAAGTTATAATAGAAAAATGAACTATTCAATACTCCATTTTGGGTATTTTGAAATAAAAGAGAGGGAAATGCAGGCTATATAAAAGTAAAATCAGCCTTTATATAAAAACATGCCGGCATAAGTTTTCGGAAATCGAACACAGCGGTTTGATTAGAGTGAGTTTGAGCGTGAGAATAAAGAAAAACAGCATGAAAATCTCAGCTCTCGCTCAGTTTCTCACGCTGTTTTGTACCCAGGGCGGGACTTGAACCCGCACGGCCTAAACGGCCACAGGATTTTAAGTCCTGCGTGTCTACCAATTCCACCACCTGGGCATTGACTAATTATTAGCCATAAAAAAAGAGCGAAAGACGGGATTCGAACCCGCGACCCCGACCTTGGCAAGGTCGTGCTCTACCAACTGAGCTACTTTCGCTTTTTCCTCATTTTTCAAAGGGACTGCAAAGATAAATAACGACTTTAAATATTCAACATGTTTTTAACAAATTGTTCACTTAATTTTCGTTTGTCATAGTTATTCATTTCCCTATTTAATATCTTGCGGACCACAAAGCAAATCCACTGAAAAGTTGCGGATTATCAATGAAGATCGAATCACAAAACCCTTTTGAAACTAAATAAATGGAGCATACAGATTTTAAAAAATACATCGAAGAAAACAAAGATCGTTTTTTGTCGGAGCTTTTTGAATTGTTGAAGATCCCTTCAATAAGTTCGGATAGTACCCAAAAAGCGGAAATCATCCGTGCGGCAGCATACCTGAAAGAAAAATTTGAAGCTTCGGGAGTCGATAAAGCTGAAATATGCGAGACCAGTGGCAACCCGATTGTATATGCAGAGAAGATTATTGATCCGTCTTTACCTACCGTTTTGATCTATGGACACTATGATGTTCAGCCGGTCGACCCTATTGATTTATGGGATTCTCCTCCTTTTGAACCGGCGATCAGGGATGAAAAGATTTATGCACGGGGCGCCGCCGATGATAAAGGGCAGTTTTATGCGCACATAAAGGCATTTGATGCCATGTCCAGTCTGAATAGCTTGTTTTGCAACGTAAAATTCATGATCGAAGGTGAAGAAGAAGTAGGTTCGGAAAACCTGGGAATCTTTGTGGCTGCAAACAAAGAAAAACTGGCTGCCGATGTAATCCTGATCTCGGACACAAGCATGCTTTCCATGGATCATCCTTCGATTACTACAGGCTTGAAGGGATTGAGTTACCTGGAGGTGGAAGTGACCGGACCAAACCGCGATTTACACTCGGGAACTTACGGAGGTGCTGTCGGAAATCCTATAAATATCCTCAGTAAAATGATCGCGTCCCTGACAGACGACAATAACTGCGTCACAATTCCCGGGTTTTACGATAAGGTCGTAGAACTCTCGGAAGAAGAACGCGCCAGAATAGCAACGGCGCCGTTCAGCGAGGAAGCATACAAAAAGGAATTGGAAGTAGATGCCCTTGCGGGAGAGGCCGGATACACCGCGCTCGAACAATTAGGCATACGGCCGACACTGGATGTAAATGGAATTTGGGGAGGCTATACGGGGGAAGGTGCAAAAACGGTCCTTCCGTCAAAGGCATATGCCAAAATTTCCATGAGGCTTGTGCCGGATCAAAACAGCAAGGAAATTACCAAATTGTTTACGGATCATTTCAATGCCATAGCCCCTCCCCAGGTAAAAGTGAAAGTAATGCCACATCATGGGGGCGAACCGGCAGTTACCCCGATCGATTCAATCGCTTACAAGGCTGCGGAAAATGCTTACGAGGAAGGGTGGGGGAAAAAACCCATTCCGACACGTGACGGAGGGAGCATCCCGATTGTTGCTCTGTTTGAAAAAGAGCTCGGCCTGAATTCAATCTTGCTGGGACTGGGGCTTGACTCCGACGCCATACATTCTCCAAATGAGAGTTTTGGTGTAAATAACTTTCTTAAGGGCATTGAAACGATTATCCTTTTTCACAAGCATTTTGCCCTGTTGAGTAAGGGCTGATAATCGGATTGCCGGCCAACCACCTATATGTCACAATGGTTACAGTTCAGGTTGCATTATTGATTCATCTTTATTCGTTCATTTTTATGCGAGGGAGACTATGAGAAATTTTTCATTTTTATTGGTTACTCTTTTTTCCGTACATGGATTGGTCGCTCAAATTCTTGAACCGGCCAAATGGAGTTATGATGTTTCAAGCCGGGAAGTTCGTGTCGGAGATGAAATAGAACTGATTTTTAAAGCGATAATCGATCAGGACTGGTACCTCTATTCTTCTGATTTTGATCCTGATCTGGGGCCGATGCTCACCGAATTTGAATTTGAACCGCATGAAAGTTATGCGTTGGTCGGAGAAATTATTCCGGTAAATCCCAAAGAAAAATACGATGAGATTTGGGAAGGAAATGTCAAATACTTTAAAGGTACGGGGGAATTCAGGCAAAAAGTGAAGATCCTGGGCGAAAGCCCGATCATAAGGGGCAGCTATTCCTATCAGGTATGTTCGGATATTGACGGGAAATGCATTCCTTTTGACGACGAATTTACATTTAATGATTTTGAAGTAGACAAGTCCGGCGGAGGGGGCACAGGTTTTACTCCCGAGATAAAAACGGAATCTTTGAACCTTTCCGGTGTGCAAGAGGAAAATGAAAAGGCATTCAAGGAGGACCCGCCAACACTTGCAGCACAGGAAAAACAGGCGGAGAAAGGGTTGCTGAAATCCAGGGATACCTATTCGCCTTACTCGCTTTTGAGTTTTATGATCGTAGCGTTTCTGGCCGGATTGGCGGCATTATTTACACCTTGTGTTTTTCCGATGATCCCCATGACGGTGACCTTTTTTACAGGTAAAGCTAAAAGCAGGAAACAGGGCATTCGAAATGCTTTTATCTATGGCTTCTCGATTATTTTTATCTATACGCTCATCGGTTCTGTTGTGGCTCCGTTCATGGGACCTGAAATGGCTAACGAACTGGCAACAAACTGGATTCCAAACCTTATTTTCTTTTTGGTATTCGTCATTTTTGCGCTTTCGTTTTTTGGATTGTTTGAGATCAATCTGCCGAATTCCTGGGTTAACAAGGCCGATAAGCAAGCCGATAAAGGAGGGTTGGGAGGAATTTTCTTTATGGCTTTTACGCTGGTTCTTGTTTCCTTTTCGTGTACAGGACCCCTGGTGGGAAGCATTTTGGTCGAGGCTGCCGGGGGACTATTCCTGAAGCCAATATTGGGCATGTTTGCTTTTGCCATGGCGTTTGCCATTCCGTTCACCTTGTTTGCCATTTTTCCGGAATGGTTGAATTCCCTGCCCAAATCCGGAGGTTGGCTAAACTCCGTTAAGGTCGTCCTGGGATTTTTGGAATTGGCATTTGCATTAAAATTTATAAGTGTAGCTGACCAGGCTTATCATTGGGGCATCCTTGACCGTGAAGTTTACCTGGCATTCTGGATCGTGATTTTTATGCTGATGGGACTTTATTTGCTGGGAAAAATAAGATTGCCCAATGACAGCCCGATGGAAATAATAAGTGTACCGAGATTAATACTTGCAATACTTATTTTCGCATTTGTGACCTACCTTATCCCGGGAATGTTTGGCGCTCCCCTAAAGGCATTGGCAGGATATTTACCGCCCATGTCCACACACGATTTCAATCTGATGCAAGCTGAAAATAACAGCCGGCTGGTTCGGGTATCTGATGAAGAAAAATTATGTGATAAACCAAAATATTCCGATTTCTTACATTTCCCCCATGGGATCAAAGGTTATTTCGATTATCAACAGGCGCTTGCATGCGCCAAAGAACAAAACAAGCCCATCTTTATTGATTTTACAGGGCATGGTTGCGTCAATTGCCGGGAGATGGAAGCAAGGGTCTGGTCGGACCCGGAGGTATTGAAAAGACTAAACGAAGACTTTATAATGCTGGCTCTTTATGTGGATGACAAAAAGGAACTTCCCGAGTCGGAATGGTATGTTTCTGCATATGATAATAAAGTAAAGAAAACAATAGGCAAACAAAACGCGGATTTACAAATCACAAAATTCAATAATAACGCCCAGCCTTTTTACATCATTATGAATCATGATGAAGAATTACTTTTAGAGCCCAAGTCCTATGACCTGAGTATCAGTAATTTTATAGCATTTCTTGAGGCGGGAAAGCAATCCTTTGAAGCCAGGAAGTAAATATTAATTATTTCTTCGCACTAAAATTTTTAGCAATTGGCGTTGATAATTCAAATTTTTTATTAACTTTTGCGGTGAATATTACATTCATTCGAAAAGGAAAAAATTTAATTTTTAGACCCTCACATTTTTAAGGAACCAGAATGGCTAAACTCAAGAACATAATTAAGCAATTATCGGAGGAAGACTTTATAGCGATTTATGATTCTCTCATCGAAAGTAGTGCGGATAAATCAGCCTTTTTACTACGTGCGATGCGCGAGAAACAACAATCGGACAACAAGATTATGGAAGAATTGGATGTGAATACCAATGCTTACTATACGCTTAGATCCAGGTTGAATCAAAAAATCGAAGAGTATCTGTTGCAGCAAATGGAAAATCCACGCACGGACATACTCAAAAAGGTTGCAAACATTAATGAAATCATTTTTACAAAGAAAAGGGCCATTGCTGTTGCGACACTTAAAAAACTGGAAAAAGAACTGTTGGATTATGATCTGTCGAACGAGCTGACCATAGTTTATAAGTTCCTGAAGAAGCTGCATATCAATTCGGCCGACTATTTTAATTATTCCCAACTTTACAACAAACATGTCGCTTATACACTCGCTGTGGACAAAGCGGAAGATCTGCTCGCCGAATATTTTAAAAAATACGGAACGTTTGCATTGTCCGGAGATGATACCCTTAAAATGGAACTGGCACTCATGAGCAAGGAAATGAATAATGTGTGCGGTTTATATAAATCACACAGGTTGTATGTGTATCAGAGTTGTATTAATATATATCATCGATTATACGTAGAAAAAGAAGAGACGATTGAAGATGACCTGGAACCTATCGAAGATATTATCCAAAACGTTCAAAAGATTTTTGAAGATTATCACCTGGACTCCATATATTATCATTTGAGAATTGTTTTCGAATACTTAAAGCTTGAATATTACGATCATTATAAAGTATATCGAAAGGCCGAGAACTTCTTTGAGGAAGTAAACGATTCTTGTGCAGATCTTCTTTCCAATTACACCTTGTATACTTATCCCGCCCAATTCCTAATGACCAAGATCAAGCGTCATGTGCGCATTGGCACCGTGGAAGAAATGTACGATGAGAATGAGGGCCTATTCCATGATTACGAACCGGATAAAAATGACATACCTAATTACATAACCTACGTCATCTACAGAGCGCTTTCCTGTTACTACAGAAAGAAATACGATGAGGCCGCCCGATGGGTTAACAATCTGCTCAATGAAATAAGCCTGAAAAAATATCCGGCAGCCCAGCTTGAAATAAAAACTGTTTTAGCACTGCAGTATTGTATGGTTAGGGATTACGACTTGTTCAACCAATTGATCAATAGCATACAGCGTCAAATCCGGCTTTTAGGCAAGGATGCCTGCGAGCACGTCATCATTTTTACCAAGATGCTTAAAATCTCAATCAGTGATTCGAAAAAGAACAAGAAATCAAAAATTGAAAGCCTGGCAGAAAAAATCAGGAATATCGAATTGGATTACTTCACGCCAACTTTGTTGGTAAAAATCGATGAAGAATTTATTGATAGTTTAAGTAGAGAGTAAGGAGCTACAGCTCCAGTTTTTCAAGATTTTCCTGGCTCAGAGGTTTATTTATGTACTTTTTAACATAAGAATATTCCTTTGACTTGTTTACATCCTGAGGGTTTATAGAGGATGTAAGCATTACAATTTTACACTTGTTTTTGGTTGCTTCCTGCAACTTTTCAAACTCATCCAAAAACTGGAACCCATCCATCAGTGGCATATCAATATCCAGGAATATGACATCAGGTAAAATTTGATCGGCCAGATCTTCCAGCTTTTCAACGTTCTTTAAGAATTCTATAGCACTGCGAGCGCCTGTATGCGTGTAGATATGTTGCGTAATGCTGGCAGCTTCAATCATTTTTTGATTTATTAAATTATCGATTTCATTGTCATCGATAAGCATTACAGAATAAAAGTTATTTTCTTCAGCGTTCGACATATGATCTATTATTTACTTAGGCCACGGAAATATTTTTATACACAACTATTTTAAAAAAATGTTTTCCTTTTTATTTACAGCACCGGATTGTGCAATATGATTAATAAAAAGTGTTTTCAAATCTAGAAGATTATGGGGTTTTTTCAAACAGTATTAAATATGAGTAAAGTAAGGTTTATTTTAAAATTTAAATCATTACTAGAAGAGTTTAGATGGAAATGCCTCATATTAAGTTAAATTCATATTATTTATATAGAAATAGCTGCTTTTGATCAAACTTCTTAAAGCAAGTTTTATTGGATATTTAACCTATTCGAAATACATAGAGACCGGTTTTTCGCCTTATAACGGAATTTTAACTAATTTTTGATCAAAAAAAAGAGGCTGAACAAAGCAGCCTCCCACGTGATATATTTAATGGTGTATTGCTATGCTTCTTCGGAGACTACTGAAACATATGACCTGTTCTTTCTTCCTTTTTTGAAGCTAACTTTGCCGTTAATTAATGCAAATAGTGTATGATCCTTCCCCATTCCCACGTTTTCGCCGGGATGATGAGAAGTGCCTCTTTGCCTTACTATGATATTCCCGGCAATAACGGATTGACCTCCGTATATTTTTACACCGAGACGTTTGCTTTCCGATTCACGTCCGTTTCTTGAGCTACCGGCCCCTTTTTTATGCGCCATGTTAAATTTATTTTATGTCCTCAATTAATACCTTAGTAAATTGTTGTCTGTGCCCGTTCTTAACTTTATAACCTTTCCTTCTTTTCTTTTTAAAAACGATCACTTTATCACCTTTGTGATGGCCAAGAATTTTTCCGGTCACCTTGGAACCTTTGATGCTTGGGGATCCAACTTTTACCTTGCCTTCATTATCAACAAGTAAAACATGATCAAACTCAACCTTGTCACCATCTTTGCCTTCCAATAATGGGGTGTAGTAGTACCTGTTCTTTTCTACTTTTACTTGTGTCCCAGCTATTTCAACGATTGCGTACATTTCTTTTTATTTAATTCGCGGAATACCCGCCGAAAAACGGACTGCAAAAATATTGTAATAGTTTTTAAATACCAAATAATCTGAAATCAAAATCGATTTGTTAAATGGAATAAATCTTTTACCTTTGCGGTCCCTTGTGCGGAGGGGTTTTGATGTTTGATGTTTGGGATATATTGTTTTGGGGTGTTTTTTTTTGGATTTGTTGGGGGTTATTTCAAATTATTTTGCATCAGGTATTGTTTAGTATTTTTAATGTGCATACCTTTGCATCCGCTTTTGGGAGGAGGTTCTTTTCTTAAAGGTGCATAGCTGCCGAAAGGGTGGCATAAGTTCTTTGAATGAATGTAGATTTAGACAGTTATCCGCGAGAGGATTCAAGGATTCTTTTACAGGGGTTGGGACGAACGACATTTCCCGTTTTCGGGATTAAGAATTATTTACAATGGAGAGTTTGATCCTGGCTCAGGATGAACGCTAGCGGCAGGCCTAATACATGCAAGTCGAGGGGCATTTCCGCCTTCGGGCGGGAGCGACCGGCGGACGGGTGCGTAACGCGTATGCAACCTACCCACAACAGGGGGATAGCCCGGAGAAATCCGGATTAATACCCCATAATGCAGGGGTACAGCCTTGTACTATTTGCTAAAGATTTATCGGTTGTGGATGGGCATGCGTCTGATTAGTTAGTTGGTGAGGTAACGGCTCACCAAGACGACGATCAGTAGGGGGTCTGAGAGGATGATCCCCCACACTGGCACTGAGATACGGGCCAGACTCCTACGGGAGGCAGCAGTAGGGAATATTGGGCAATGGGCGAGAGCCTGACCCAGCCATGCCGCGTGAAGGATGAAGGCCTTCTGGGTTGTAAACTTCTTTTATACAGGAAGAAAAAGGTCATGCGTGGCCAATTGACGGTACTGTATGAATAAGCACCGGCTAACTCCGTGCCAGCAGCCGCGGTAATACGGAGGGTGCAAGCGTTGTCCGGATTTATTGGGTTTAAAGGGTGCGCAGGCGGTGCGTTAAGTCAGTGGTGAAATCCCGCAGCTCAACTGTGGAACTGCCATTGATACTGGCGCA
>JAKSDO010000257.1 GCA_022360055.1 Cytophagales bacterium
ACGCTTTTCGGATCGCCATCATAGATCGCCTCGAGGTCACCGAGTCGCACTGTTGCTGGGGCCTTGTGAATTACCAATTGACCCCTTGCTGTCCCATCATAGTTCGCATCTTCGACCGTTCCGGCCACTTCATATGAACCGGCATTTACGGGCGGTTCGTCTGATCCATCATATGTAATATGTACCGATAAACCTTCAGGAACAGTAGTAGCGGTTACGGGTTTGGAAATCCCATCATAGGTCGCCTCAAGGTCACCGAGTCGCACTGTTGCAGGGGCCTTGTGAATTACCAATTGACCCCTTGCCGTACCCTGGTAGTTCGCATCTTCGACTGTTCCGGTCACTTCATAAGAACCGGCACTTACGGGTGGATCGTCTGATCCATCATATGTAATACGAACCGGCAAGCCTTCAGGATCTGTGGTAGCGGTTACGCGTTTTGGACTCCCATCATAGGTCGCCTCAAGGTCACCGAGTCGCACTGTTGCTGGGGCCTTGTGAATTATCAATTGACTGCTTGTCGTACCCTGGTAGCTCGCATCTTCGACCGTTCCGGTCACTTCATATGAACCGGCATTTACGGGCGGTTCGTCGGACCCATCATATGTAATACGAACCGGCAAGCCTTCAGGATCAGTAGTAGCGGTTACGCGTTTTGGACTCCCATCATAAGAAGTGATCAAGTTATCAAAAGTAATTTTAGCTGTATCTTTAGGTAGAAATTTAAGATCATCTATGTAGTATTTAATGGATTCCCCTCGGCTGCCACCGGCCTGAATCGATATTTCAATATAGTTGACATCCTCTAGAATATGTTTGATCAATTGTAATTTTGCTTGTTCTTGCTGTATTGGAGTCAAACCTGGAGCCATATATCCTATTACATTTCTTTCCCACGTCTCATCACCACACATTGGTATTCTAAAATTAAACCATCCGTTACTGTCTTTAAATATTTCATCATTAAAAAGATTCGTATATATCCCTGTTTTCCTAGGTACAAATTCGATCCGGTTATTCCCATTTTTACAAAGCCGGACAATGGGATTTGTACCTCTAATCAGCGCTTGATCAACAAATTTTATCGATAGTGAAAGGGAATGCATATTTAAAAAGTCCCAATGGGCGTTTCTGAACCTTGGATAAATCATATCGTTTCGACCATTAAACGAAAAAGACTCTACATCTACATCCACCTTAATCGCATATTGACCATTTTTTATATATTCAGGACTATTTGTATTGTCAACTATGTATGTATCTGCCCTTTGACCGAAGTCCGTACATGAATGCCAGAACCCCCATGCCTCCGCATCCGAGGTTTCAGTTCCGTATTCATTGTTTGTAATGATATATTCCGTAGGTGTAATTGGAAAACCATAGACAGGGAAATCGATAGCTGTACCGTCAAAGCGGTTGCAATCGTAGATATAGGGCCACCAGTTATTTAGCTTACCATTTGTAACTCCCGGATTATGTGGTATGTGATTAAACCACCAAAAGTGAAAAGAAGAGGTACCAAACCGAAAGGAATAACTTGTATGATTCTCAGTATAGTTATTGAATGCCCCAAAATCGAATCCATTTATTTTTCTTGATTCACCTGAAAAATCAGGATAGTTAAGCCATTTGTCAGCATAACAATCTACGTATCTCTGCCACGCTTCAATATCATAATAGGTATAGTCAGAATAATTAACTGAATTTCTTATAGATCCCGGGACAAAATGACTCGACCCACAACTTGCATTTCCCTTTGAGGCAAAGGCCCCTATTCCGTTCCATTCATCAGTTAACCTAAATTGCTCAAACAAGTGTAGTTTTGCAGGGTAGACAGAGTAATCTTCACGTACTTTCGTGTAAACCAAGTATTCCTTGTCCCTGGGCCAAGCGAAAGGATCCTTATCTGTGGCTGAGGTCATCGTTCCTTCTACATGGTGAGCAGCAGCGTCAAAAGCCCTGGCATCCGGGCTGTTACTATGGATAAAAAACGATCTGGAACATTTCACTTTGGTTGAAATCCAGGTGTTGTTGCCAAGGTTTTTATTTCCCATCAATATGTTTTCTCCAAAGTCGTGTCCTACAGGAGTTCCCACAACCCACACAATATCGATTTCGTATTTTTCGATCAAATCGACAAAATTATCACCATTCAATTCTGGGTAAGGTGTGACGGCTAGCTTGGCATAATCCACATAAGTAGAATTTAATTGAAGTGGGGGGAATGCATCTAATGTAACAATGTCATCATTGTAGACATCTAAAATAACGGAATTGTGAGATGAGTTTTTAAGAAAATCCAGCCGGTACCTTAAGAAGGTTTGTATGTGGTTGAGCTCTGGATCCAGGACAGATCCGGGATTAAATACAATGGCTAATAATTTGTAATTTGTTTTAACAGTGGTTTGAGAAGTTGTTTGAACTTCAATTATTTCAGATTGACAAATTATATTATTGATTGGCCCAAAACCCTCTACCAAATAAGAATATGTGGTTCCAGGGCTTAAACCATGGTCTGTGAAATACCCGTATTTACCGATGGTACTTCCTATATAGATGCCATTTCTTTTCACCTTATATTCTTTTAGGGTTTCATCGCCGGCATATGAATCCCAATTTAGAATGATGGATGTGGCATCGGGCTGAGCAGTCAGGTTGGTTATGGGGTTAGCTACAACAAATCGTGAGGACATTAGCAAAATGCTCAGATAAATAAGAAGACTATAGGTTGGCATGATAAAAAAGCTAATACTTTACTAGTAATGACTAGCTAATTATAGAAGTGATTTTCAGACCTAAAAGTTCAATTTTGTAATGAAATTTTAAAACTTGAATCCTATTTGGTAAATACTTGGTCTGTCTCGAAAAATTAGAGGAACCCCCAGGACCAGGCTAATTTGATTCCATATTATTATAACCGGTTATTCAATAACTTCTGCCAATGGTAGTCTCCAGCCTGGCAGTTTATCCAATTCAGGAACATATATTCTTAATATGATGTCCAGATCTTCATCACCTCCGTTTGTTGGCAACCAATTCTCAAAAGGAACACCTTCTGGTTTTTCAGCAGCAATATAAATTTCTATTCCGCCATCTTTATTTAATTTCATACCTGCATTTTCGCCAATACTATACTTTTTATAATCGTTTGGAATAAAAAAGCCATTTGTTTTATCATAAAGGGTAAAGGACCAGAAAGCTTTCGCAGGAGGAAGCTCGTCTTTCGTCATTTTTATTACATAGTTGCGTGAGGCATTCATTTGAGAACCATCTGCTGTATTAACAGAAGGATAAAAAGCTTCTTCTAGCGGCAATCCTATTGGCCCTATCACCGAAACAGCCAAAATAGCTTCCAAATCAGTCTCACCCTTGGGTTTAAAAATTCGTGGACCTAGATTAGTAGCCATATCAGGATCGGACAGCAGACTTAAGTTTTCTTTATGAATCTTTTCAGCTGTTTTTCTAAAACGCTTACCTTCGATTTTTACGGCTTTTTCTGGATTGTATGTATTACCGGGAACAATTCCCAATGGTTCGAAACATGCAAGTAGCTTGTTGTCCATCTCAACACTTTCATCAAAAGTTAGATGATTAAAGACAAACTGCATTACTTCCAGAAAGTTGTTTTCAAAAATATCGAAATCAGTTTTTCCAACTTCAGGAAAAGTAATCGCATCTGAAAGGATAGGATCTTGCCCTAGATATTCCGAAAGAGATTCCATACCAATCCGATTAATCTGTTCAACTACCTTAGAAAATCTTTCGGGTTCGTTTGCATGTGGCATTACCCTGAATATTACAGAAATAAAATCACCATTTGCTTCAAATATGTTATCGATACCTTCTATTGGTTTTCCTTTATAATGCTCAGTTCGCCGACCGTAAAACAATATCCTTTCAGCCTTCTGAAAATCCCCTTTTCTTGTAGATTTCGGAACATGAACATAATGATCATAAGCTGTAACCATTAACGAAACATACTTAGAATCGAACTTGGGGAGGTTCACTACATAGGCATCTTTTCTTAAATCAAGCATTATGCCTGTATAAAAAGAATCATTATTAGGGCGGGCAATATCCCTCATATTATGATCTTTTAGCTCTGTATCGGCTGATAACGTATTCCATCCCCCCTGTGTAGCGGCGAATTTGTTGTTAACATTATATAGTGCTACATATTGATATGCTCTTTTAACTATATTTTCTACCTGTTCATCTGTTAATAGGACATAACCATTTTCGTCTCTTTCAATGGTATCCTTCTTTTGAGAATTTGAAATACAGCTTGTAATCAGCAAACCTACAAGGATTACCCAAATCAAGTTATTCCTAATCATGCTTTGTGTTATTTTCTTTTTTATCTACATTGGCTATGATCGCCCTGGATAATCGCACTGAGTGGCCTTCATTGAAGTTCACTATTTCACCCACCAATATCTATTAAATCTGATAACTTCTATTCTTCAATGCCTGCCCTCATTACGCCTATTTATTGGGTATGCTATTCTTCTAAAAACTCTACTTCTCCCGTAGACATGTCATACACAGCGCCAATAATTTTTATTCCCCCCTTGCTTTCCATTTCTTTAAGAATGAGACTATTGGTTCTGATTTCTTTAATCGTATTTTTTACATTGCTCAAACATACCTCATGAACAAAAGCCTCATTTTGTGATGTCTTTTCACCTTCGAAGTCCGATACAAGGTCAACAGCTGGTTTTATTTTGGAAAGCATAGCTGTAATATTCCCTAATTCAACATCGTCAATTGCTGATTTCACAGCGCCACAATGTTCATGTCCTAAAACCAATACCAACTTGGCGCCTGCCACTTTGCACCCAAATTCCATACTCCCGAGCAGGTCCACATTCACAAAGTTCCCAGCCACTCTTCCGACAAAAATGTCTCCGATCCCCCGGTCAAATACATCCTCTACCGGAACGCGACTATCTAAACATGAAAGGATTACGGCTTTAGGATATTGGGCAAAAGTACTGTTCCTTACCTGCGCAGAATGGTCTCGAGCGGTAAGCGTACCAACCACAAATCTTCTATTCCCTTCCTTTAGCATGGAAAGTACCTTATCGGGTGTAAGTGCTTCCTGCTCCTCTGCCGTCAGTACTTTTTCAACTAACGGCTTCACACTATTTGTTGCTTTGCTTTCATTGGATTGTGATTGATCAACTGAGCTTTGACAGGCAAAGATCGTCGATGACAAAAGTGCGACAAAAAAGTAATAAATCGTTTTTTTTTTTTTATTTAAGTTAAAAGTTAACGAATGATACAATATTGATTTGATCTCTATTTGTATTCGGCATAAACTGGTTCATATACCCAACCTCAAATCGCACTGCTTTCGAAAGACAATAGCCTGCACCACAGTAAAGCCGGTCGCGATCAAAAATATCTCCTGTTGTGTTCAGGAATATTTCGTTGTATGCAGAAAGATAAACTGTATTGTCTATGATTTCCTTATTGTTTAAGGGGATATTCAGGGATAGAAAGTATCTGAACCGCAATCTAAAATCAGATTCTATAAACCGTTGTTCAAATCGATAGCGATGCTGAACTGCAATGGTGCCAATATTTTGACGGGTGATGAATTGCTGGAAAATCCGGTGCTCGTTTACATTCACTTTATCATCAGAATCTTCCAAATAGTTTTGGCTTAGGATGTACCCATAGCCGAGTAGAGCATTGTTGTTGTTTTCCGTCAGATTGTATCCTATTCCAGTTCGTATAAGCAGTTGTTCCAGGTCATCAATTACATTGTAGCTACGGTATTGTACTTCATTATGCCAATTCCAATCATTATTGATCTTCATATTACCAAAGTAAAGCAACCAATTCCCCAAATTACTATCTTGTGAATGGCCGGAAATGGGAAAGAACATGACAATTCCTAAAAAGAGCAGTCTCTTCATTTTTATCTATATTGATTCTGTTAAACAATTTAGAAAAAGAAGTAGAACAATCGAAAATAAAAACACAATGGATTTCTATTCACTTTGATGTTGTATTGTTGAAATCTCAAATGTAGTATTCTACTTGCTCTTTTATTTAGACAGGGGTGTCGAAAGAACCATGGGAATTAATTATCAACTTACCTTGATTTAGTCAATGGTAAAATTGAATCCCAAATCTCTAAACTCAAGCGGCATAAAGAATCAACCGAAAAGTCGTTGAAGTTCAACCTGGAATACCAAGTGTTCGTAAGAGTAAACCACAACTCTTTTACGTCTTTATCAGGTAAATCGATTTTAAAAAACTCTTTAAATTTTGGAATAATCAGGTCAGCAGAAAGGGCCACCCCCTTTTTATATGCCTCATTAATTTAGGATTCTCCCTATTTTTAAATAATTGTTTAGCAAATTTAATTCCTAACCTGAATTCATAAATAATCTTATACAAGTCAGGAATAAAAGAATCAAATCGCTTTGTCAATTCTTTATTGAAAAGCTCCGCGGTCGTTTGAAAGTGCAGCTCAATAATTTTATCAATTATTTCCTCTTTGTCTTCAAAATGATAATAAAAATTTGTTCTTGGGAGCCCACATTTTACCGCCAGTGCTTTTATCGATAGATTTTCCGGCCCCTCCTCCGTAAAAAGATGATGAGCTGTTTCGAGCCATATATTATAAGATTCAGATCTGCCCACAACTCAATATACCATTTTGTGCGAACTCAATTTTCAACTTTGAAGTATTATAGTGTGGGTTTTTAATCGTAACATGAGCTCGAATAATACATCCTCATCCGAAGTATTACAATCCTAAATACTTCACCCATTATTGGAAAGCAAAGAATGGAAATGTACATTTGTTTTGCAATGAGTACGATTTTTTGAAAAATTTTGAGAATGATTTTAAGAAAACGTATTGGTTCAATGGCATCCTTCTGTGGAATAAACACATGTGAGTCACATATGGTATAGCCTTCCCTTTTTTAGGGGAAGGCTACGCATTAAGTATTTAGGAAGCTCAATTTTTCACCAATCCAAGGTCTGAATTTAGATATCCAAAGAGCAGGATAACTACATGCATCTTCAATCATAATTGGAAATTGCCCAAGCTTGGGTATTGTGTATAGCTTTCCATTTTCTGACATTTCATGTTGAATCATTTTATTAACCAAACTTTAAAGAAAATGGGACAAAGTAAATCAATTGAAGAAAAACTCAAGGATGATGAAGAATTCAGAAAATTCATGAAGAGTGTTGAACAGGAATCAATAGCCGAGGAAAACAGGATCCTGACCGAAATAGAAGAAAGGGTTAAAAAGCACTATGAAGGAAATGATTGGAAGTATTCAAGATTTTTCGGTGACAAAAGGAGTGATTACCAAAATTATGATGATTGGAGCCTAGCCCGGGTAAATAATATCATTGAATCTATTGGGAATGCCATTGATAATGGTGATTATCCTTCAAAGGAGGTTCCGGGA
>JAKSDO010000008.1 GCA_022360055.1 Cytophagales bacterium
GCGTTTTGAAAAAAAGTTAGGCCTCGAGATGACAAGGTAGAAGCTACTAATGAACAATATTTGCAAAGGTCGGATGATCAATAACGATCGACATTGCAGTCACTTTGTGAGAAATCCGGTTTAATCAACAACACTAGAGCGGAAGTTACTTCCGCGACTTTTCCATATCATTCCCAAACAGGCACGACCTTCCGGTTTTGGCGCGGAACTAAGTTCCGCTTCAGGAACAAGAGAATAACTATTCCAAGAAGTGTGAAGTAAAAAGTTAGATTCTCTAAATGACATAAACGTCGTTTATGATTAACTTACCGATAGGATGTCGCCCGATTTTGCGGATAAAGCCGAAAGCGCGCATGATGTCCGGGCCTTGCCAAATGCGAAACCGGATTACTCACAGTTTTTCCTCTGTGCTTCTTTTGCGCCTTCCACGTTGAGGTTTATCGCCTTTTGAAGGTCTGTGCAAGCGGCTTTTTTTCGCTTCAAAAACAAGTTGAGCGCCCCGCGATGAAAATAGGCCTCACCAAAATCCGAGTCGATATTGATGGCCGTGTTGTAACTGTTCATCGCCGCACGGGTGTGGCCGAGTTTGTGATTCGCACGTCCGATCATGTAATAGGCCATCGCATTATCCGGATCCTTTTCCAGTACTTTTTCTCCGTAAAAAGCAGTGGATTCATAGTTGCCTGTTCTGTACATTTCCTGGCCGATGCTCAACAGCGCATTTTCATTGTTCGAATCCAGTTTAAGAACCTTGTTAAAGTCCTCCATGGCCTTATCATACCGGCCAATTTCCTGGTAGCACCTTCCCCGGTTGTAGATGGTTTTTACATGTCTCGGTTTCAATTTTAAAAATTCATTGTAGGCATTTATGGCCTTTTCATAGTCTCCTTTTTCGAAATATTGATCACCGATGATCGAGTTTTCATTCTGGCATGAAAATGAAAGCGAGATTAGAATTAGAAAAAAAAATGATTTAACTTTCATCGTTTGGTATATAAATGATGTTCATCGCAATAGCCCATAATCGCAATGCACAGCAAAAGTACGGGATTGTAACGTGAAATCCTTCAGCAAATTCCCATTATACGGAAACATTGTTTTCCCGGAGGGCATCGTTGAGCGAAGTTTTCAGGTCCGTGCTTGCCTTCCGCTGTCCGATAATCAAAGCGCAATTCACATTATAGGCGCCAGCCGGAAATTCTTTTGTAAAAGAACCGGGCACAACTACCGCACGCTCGGGCACGTAGCCTTTGTATTCCACAGGCTCCGGCCCCGTGACATCAATGATTTTGCTGCTTGAAGTTAATGTTACATTAGCCCCGAGCACCGCTTCCTTTCCTATTCGGACCCCTTCCACCAAAATGCATCTGGATCCGATGAAAGCGCCGTCCTCAATGATGACCGGGGCGGCTTGTACGGGCTCCAGCACGCCTCCTACGCCTACACCTCCGCTTAAATGCACATGGCTGCCGATCTGCGCGCAACTGCCCACTGTGGCCCAGGTATCGACCATGGTTCCTTCATCCACGTACGCGCCAATGTTTACGTAAGACGGCATCATAACCACCCCTTTCGAAATATAAGCGCCATAGCGGGCGACGGCGTGCGGAACCACCCGTATGCCCTTCTTGTCATAACCTGTTTTGAGCTTCATCTTGTCGTGAAATTCAAACGGGCCAACTTCGACCAACTGCATTTTCTGTATTGGAAAGTATAAGATCACAGCCTTTTTTACCCATTCGTTTACCTGCCATGCATCGCCGTTCGGCTCGGCAACGCGCAGCGTTCCCTGATCCAGATCGTCTATGATGGTCTTGATGGCAATTTTGGTTTCTTTATCCTTCAGCAGCTCGCGATTTTCCCAAGCCTTTTCGATTAATTCTTTCAGTTCCATTAAAACAATTATAGTTTTGAGTTTTCTAATTGAATTCCATGACCAGGCATGTTATTGCAATTATTTCAGTTTTAAAACCGATTGACGATACCCGTAATTATGAGAAGATCGCCAGAACGATCAGCAATACAAATAAATATGAAATTAATATCATAGGGTTTTCGGCAAAAAAAAATCCTACCCACCCAAATATTACTTTTCACCCGTTGTTCAGATTCGGGAGAACCGGCATCGCCCGTCTTGGTGCCTCCTTTAAAATATTTAAAAAATTACTTAAAGTAAAGCCTGAGATAGTCATGGTTACATGTGCTGAATTACTGATAGTTAGCATTGTATACAAAATTTTATTTGGTTCGAAGATCATATATGACATCCAGGAAAACTATTACAGGAACATCGCATACACAAATGTATATCCGCCACTCGTCAAATACCCCGTAGCGATGCTCACTCGAGCTGTGGAACTGGTGTCGTGCAGGTTTGCGGACCGGTGTTTCCTCGCAGAGAAAGTGTACCGGCGCCAGCTCAGGTTTGCCGCGTCCAAGTCAGCCGTAATTGAAAATAAAGCATTGATCCCTCCTGTGGGTTTTCCCGCCAAAAAGACGTCCGGCAAAACGCTCACCTTCCTTTACTGCGGGACCATAGCGGAGCACTACGGAGTATTTGAGGCGATCGGATTTGTTGCCCGGCTTAAAGCATCCTTGAGATCGGCAAAACTGATTATTGCCGGATATTCGGCACACGTGAGGACCTACCAAAAACTGCGCGCAGAGATCGCCGGAATGGATTTCATTCAACTGATAGGCGGAGACCATCTGGTCCCTCACAGTCAAATACTTAATGAATTGAACCGGGCCGATTTCTGCCTGCTTCCCTACCGGAAATCCAAAAGCACGGAAGGCAGAATTCCCACAAAACTGTTTGAATGCCTGGCCATGGAAAAGCCAATAATAATAAGCCCGAACCCAGCCTGGGATTCGATCGTAAAGAAGAATAATGCAGGGATTATCCATGATTTCAGTCAATTGGAGGATTTTCCTGAAGAAATGCTGAATAAACGGTTTTATGGCAACGATCTAAGCGGCGCGTACAGGTGGGAAAACAACAGCGAATTGCTCAGGAGTGAAATACAGCGTGTTTTATCCGGGGCAACCACATGATTTAGCCAAGACTAAATGATTTTTTAGCCCCTCCAAACAGGCTGTATTTGTCAAGTAAAGGAAGGTTTTCGATGATTGTTTTATTGAATCGGCGATTTTTAGATTCGCCTAAATTGTCTTAGTTTTGAACAAATAAATACCTATGATCGACTTAAGTTTTGCCGAAGAGAATTACCTGAAGGCTATTTATCATCTTTCCTCGGCCGGCCAGAACCAGGTCAACACAAATGCAATTGCAGAACGGCTGGAAACGAAACCGGCCTCGGTCAGCGATATGATTCGAAAGCTATCGGAAAAGGGAGTGATTTCGTATGTAAAATACCAGGGCGTCAATATCACGGAGGATGGAAAAAAGAAAGCGCTGTGGGTGATCCGGAAGCATCGGTTGTGGGAAGTTTTTCTCGTCGAAAAATTAAATTTTCACTGGGACGAAGTCCATGATATTGCCGAGCAGCTCGAGCACATCCGCTCCTCCCTCCTGATCAGCCGGCTGGACGAGTTTCTCGGATATCCCAAATTTGATCCCCACGGAGACCCGATCCCGGACGCGGAGGGGATCATTTCTTCGAAACCCCGAATGATTCTATCCGGCCTGAATGTAAAAAGCAAGGTCAAACTGGTATCCCTGAAAGATACCGGGAATGCTTTTCTGAACTACCTGGACCGGATCGGAATGAAAATCGGTTCCAGGATCCGTATATTGGACATCATTGAATTTGACGGCTCTGTCGAGATCGAAATCGATAATCGAAAAAGGCTGACCATATCGAAACGGGTTGCCGATAACCTGCTGGTTGTTGCCGATTAATTTTAAAGGGCATACATGAAAAGTGTCGTAAAGGCGTTAATGAAAGGAATATTACGCTTTTGATTAAATCTTTTCATTAATTTTTGCGTTCTTTAAAAAATATTTGGCGGACAGGGGATCAATTCCTCCGGAAGCCAGGAAAACGGTTAAATAGTTATTTTAAAAGTATAAAACCGGCGTGGCCGGAGCAATTTCAGGACGTACTCGAGCATGATTATACTTCTCTGGATGTCAGCAAACTATAAAAATATAGCAAATGAAAAAGCACATGAGCAAATTTATATTTATCGTCCTACTCACGATTTCGCTTCACATCAATTCACAAGCTCAACACAAGGAATTGGTAACGTGGTATACCATTGAAGAAGTCCAGGATCTCGTGAAAAACGAGCCCCGGAAAATCTATATCGATATGTATACGGATTGGTGCGGTTGGTGTAAAGTAATGGATAAAAAGACCTTTACCGATGCCGGCATTGCGGAGCAGTTGAACACAGATTTTTACGCCGTGAAATTTGATGCGGAAGGCAAGGAAAACGTCACCTTTAAGGACCAGACCTTTAAATTTATTGCGCAGGGGTCCCGGGGCTACCACGAATTGGCGGCTGCCTTGATGCAGGGCAAAATGAGCTATCCCACTTCGGTTTTCCTGGACGAAGACCTCAACCTCATTTCACCGTTGCCGGGGTATCAGACACCGGCGCAGCTCGATCCGATTCTTGAATTTATTGGGAAAGATCATTACAAAACGACGAACTACCAGCAGTTTCTTTCCAAACGAGGCGATGTAAAGAATTGAGTGCAAGTGCTGTAAATGACTTTAACGATACCATAGTTGCGCTAGCCACTCCGCGAGGTGTCGGAGCCATCGGGATCGTTCGTCTTTCCGGTCCGCGTTCGATCGATATTGCCAACGGGATATTCAAAGGGAAAGATCTGTCCGGGCAGGCGTCGCACACCATTCATTTTGGTAAAATCGTCGATGGCGAAAGCATTGTAGATGAAGTGCTTGTATCCCTCTTTATTGCGCCGCGATCTTTTACGAAGGAAGACGTGGTCGAAATCTCCACGCACGGCTCGCCGTTCATCCTCGAGAAGGTCGTCAAGCTTCTGCTAAAAAACGGGGCCCGGCTTGCAAAGGCCGGAGAGTTCACCCAAAGGGCTTTTCTCAACGGACAATTTGATCTGGCGCAGGCCGAAGCGGTCGCGGACCTCATCAATTCCGATTCGGAGGCCACACATATGGCTGCCATGCATCAAATGCGCGGAGGGTTTTCCAGGAAGATCAAGGCATTGCGCGAAGAGCTGATACATTTTGCTTCCATGATTGAGCTGGAGCTGGATTTTGCCGAGGAGGATGTGGAGTTTGCCAGCCGGGCCGGGCTCACGGAGCTGATCAACAACCTTCAAAAGGAGATCGCCAAACTGATTGAAAGCTTTACGGTCGGGAATGTAATTAAAAACGGCGTCCCGACGGTAATTGCCGGCAAGCCCAATGCCGGAAAATCTACCCTGCTAAATACGCTTCTGGAAGAAGAAAAGGCCATCGTTTCGGACATTCCCGGCACTACCCGGGATTTTATCGAGGACGAGATACATATCGATGGGATCAGTTTCAGGTTTATTGATACGGCCGGAATCCGCGAAGCCCGTGATAAGATCGAAGCGATCGGCATCGAACGGACCAAGGCGAGGATGAAAGCGGCCTCCGTCATCATTTACCTGGTCGACCTTTGCAAGGAACGCGCTCAGGAAATAAGGGAAGAAAACGAAAAACTCCAAGCCATGGGCATCCCCTACCTGCTGGTCGGCAATAAGTCCGACAAACTGGAAAGCTCGGAACTCGATACGATCCAAAAACAGTTCCCGGGCATGATCTGCATCTCGGCATCGGACGAATGGCACATCGATCAGCTTAAGCAGGAGCTCATCGAGCGGATCCACCTGGGGGATTTTAAAACCGGTGATACCATTGTCACCAACCTCCGTCACATCGATGGACTCACCAAAACCCAGGCCGTCCTGGATGACGTATTACAGGGAATTGGCAACCAGGTAACAGGAGATTTTCTGGCCATGGATCTTCGACAGGCATTGCATCACCTCGGAGAAATTACCGGAGAAATCACCACCGAAGACCTGCTCGGAAACATTTTCAATAAGTTCTGTATTGGCAAATAGGGACTTTGAAACACGCAAAATTACCTTTATCGCACACAATAAAGCCTTAATAATGTGATATTTATTTTTTTTATGTTTTTGGGATTACAATGGCACATATAGCTTATTATTGATGCTTTGTACCCTATTTGTACCTCAAGAGATGAGGTACAAAACACGGATTTAGGCTTTTGTTAAATTGGAACATTGCACACCACAAAGTTCCTAGTAGCTGCATGTTTTACAAGGATAAGCCCAAAACGAATTAATCAACCTCCGGCCAGGTTGACCTTTTCTAAAAGATGGGCATGCCCATCTTTTAGAAAAACTGTACATTCATTGTTGCCAAAAATTGTATATCCTTAGTTACGAAAAATTGTCTATTGTTATTTACCGGTTACACTCTTATCCAATGCTTGCTGAAAAAACCGGTATCATTGACCACCCCTGACCAGTGCAAATTGATCAACTCTGCCGATTTTGACTGACCACCCTTTGTCGGCTTTTGCTTCTTTATAAATTGTTAAAATTCAATAAATTCTGCTTTATGCTTTAAAAATCTATACCAAAATTTACTGAGTGGACAAAGTGTCCGGTGTTGCCTGCTCAATGACACTGGATTTTGCACTTAACAATTAGCGTTTTATATATATAAGCATCTAACTCAAATACACTAGCATGTAAAAAATATTAATCCACGAGGAGTTGTATAGTATGCATCACTAATCATTGCATTCATGTTTGGCCTATCAGCCCCACGAATACTTAGTTATTGTATGCCGTTATATTGTGAAAGGCAAGATTAGATCCTTGCAGGAATTCAGATCCCTACTTTGATCCAATTAGTTGATGAATACTAGAGCACTTGAGCCGGAATCTCAGTAATATCTCTAACCTTTACACTTCTAATATACAACTCACCCCCTTCAGATTGAAACTGAATTTTGCCAGCTGTCAGAGGTTCGATATTCCCATTCTCGTATTTCCCCGATTTATAGTTAACCAGCACAGTCTTTCCATTCACCACATGGACCGACACATCATCTAGACAATATAGGTCAACTGTGTTCCACTCCCCGATTGGTTTCTCGTTATCTGTGATTTTACGAGCAATTTTGCTTACCTCATCATTTCCAAAAGCCATCCTGTCTCCATCCTTCACATAGACAAATGTTGTGCTGTCTTTTTGTGTAACCGGGATCTCACACCAGGTTTCACCCATACGGTAGGAATCACCAAGATTACCGGTCCATAGTTGCAGCTCATGACCACTCATCCATGCACCCAAACCAGGGCCAAATGGTCCGTAGCTGTGATAGAGGAGCCCACTATTTCGTTTGGTATAGACTTTGTCTCCCCACTTAAATTCCATCTGTAGATGATAATTTTTGAATGATTCTCTTGTCGCCAGTGATGCATTTATTTCTCCGGAGATCCGGATTGCGGGAGTACCTTCCTGTTCAACAACTGAAAATAGATCCTCAGGCGAAATGGTTTTGGCGGAATCTTCAAGGTTCCGCGTTGAATAATCGACAAACATCTCCCAATTGTCGAGGTTTTTACCATTGAAAATACGGGTCCATTCGGTTTTCGGTTGTTCGCAGGAGATTGATCCGAATAATATGGATATAACTAGTAATCTTAGACTAAAACTCTTCATAAGTAATTAATATTTAATTCAAAAAATGTCACGCAAATTTATGACATTCGACATCAGTTACTATGTCCAAAGGAAGTTTTTCTACAAAAAATGATTTCAGAATATAAGTATCTAAATTAGGGAAAACTCTGTCCTTATCTTGTCTACTAATGAGAAGAAGTATTTTATCACCTTGCGTTAAATAAAGCCAAATTACCCATCCAAAGGCATTACATTTTTAATAGCCAATGATTTGCTTTGAATATGCAGACTTTGCTATTCATAAACTTAAGCTTGTACCTCATTTGTACCCCTATGTTGTAAAGTGTTGATTTACAGGTATAAATAAATTTTGTATCGGATTATTATGATGGTTATACGCATGAGATTAGTTTATCATAAATTATTTATATTTGATTTACAAATACTTACAGAAGTAGTATTATTATTTGTGAAGCGTTAGTGAAGCAAATACGATTTGGAGTCATGCCCTTAAAATCGTGCTTATCGGAGAATCGATACTAAATGGCACTCAAGCCGTTTTCAATGATTGCTAAATATACTGGCTATCATTATACCCTGCCTTTGAAGGAAATTTAATTGCTACTCCATGTATTTCTGCCATTCTACAATCAGGTATTTTGCTTTGCCCGAATCTTTCAGGTCCAGGAATCCATAGTCGTAACAAAAAAGGTAGACCTGTCCTTTTTTATTTTTCCAGTAATGCGTGAAAAATTTGGGATTAAATCCTTCTTGCATCAGCACGTCTTTTCGAAGTGTGGTAAAACCACTTTGGTTGTAGCGCTTTAGTAGTTTGCGAAAGGATTTTCTGATTCTGCAATTAATCAAGCAGTAAATGCAATCAAGTTTTACTATGAAATAGTCCTTGATATGCCAAACCGCTTTTACGAAATCGAGAGGCCCATAAAAGAACACAAACTGCCAAAGGTACTGTCGAAGGAGGAAGTGCTCACGATCATTGATCACACTAATAATATAAAACACAGGTGTATCGTTTCGCTGCTGTATTCAGCAGGATTGCGAAGAAGTGAATTAATCAACCTAAAGATCCCAGATATCGATAGTAAGCGGATGCTCATCAGAGTGGAGGATGCCAAAGGCAATAAAGACCGCTGCTACAGCCTGCTCTCAAATACAGTACTCCAGGATCTGAGAAGGTACTACCTACAGTATAAACCACAGAAATACCTGTTTGAGGGGCCGCACAAGGAGAAATACAGCTCCACAAGCATTGCCAGTATTATTAAAAATTCAGCAGAAAAGGCAGGAATAAAAAAGAACGTCACTCCTCATATGCTCAGGCACAGTTTTGCTACGCATTTATTGGAAAACGGAACAGATTTGCGAAATATCCAGGCACTAATGGGTCGTAATTCGCTCAAAACGACAGAAATTTATACTCATGTTGCTGCGACCTCTTTCAATAAAGTATGAATCAAAAGTTCAGAGTTTCCTAAATGGGTATAGAAAAGATAGGAGTTTATCGGAAAAGGAACTTAAACTAATTCCAAAAGCAGGAGCTTCTGTTTTTGTTTTTTATCTTGGAATACAAGCGCAGAGATTTGATTGGTCAAATATTTTTTTGACTGAAAATTATCTCAAAATGTTTGTTGGAAGAATAAAATCGTGGCTAGAATATTACGAAAAGAAAGAAATAACTGTGGCTAACATTGTATAAAAATAATAGCGGTTTAAGTGATAAAACGAAATTAAGTAAATTTAAAAAAGGTCTGTGTTTAACTGAAAAATTAGTGTGTTAAAATCCGCTACTATTCTTATACGAGACCGTTGGCGGTAATGCGAAAAAGACAGAACTATGAATAAAGGAACAAGATTTTATAACTGTGACTTTCAGGTTCACTCACCAAGAGATATTAATTGGTCAGGGCCAAAACCCCTTTCGGATGCAGACAGAAATGCGTACGCTGAAAGATTTGTACTCGCATGTCGTGAAAAAGGTGTAAATGCAGTTGCAATAACAGACCACCATGACCTTACTTTCTTCCTTTATATCAAAGCTGCTGCTAACAATGAAGTTGATGACAATGGTCAACCAATAATCGATAGCGAAAAACTTGTTGTATTCCCAGGTATTGAACTTACATTAAGTAACCCACCTTGCCAGGCTTTACTGATTCTTGATGCAAATTTTCCCGAAGACCAATTTATCAGGGTGCTTCACAAACTATCAATAGAACCAAACCCTGTAAATGAACCTTCAACAATCCAGACTGTGCCAATTCCTTCTGATGTTGTCAATGGTTTGAGAGACTTGTATGCAAAACTTGACTCGATTGATGTTCTTAAGGGTAAATACATTATTCTTCCTCATACAGCTCGGGGACATAAAGGCATTTTGAGAAGAGACCTTTACGAACATTATGTAAAAATGCCGTGTGTGAGTGGTTACCTTGATGGGGCAATTCCTGATGACCAAGGATTACAAAACATAATTAATGGAAAGGATAGAAATTACGGTTTTAAATCAATCGCAGTTTTCCAGACATCTGACAACAGAAAAGATACATTCGAAGATTTAGGAACTGCTACAACTTGGGTAAAGTGGGCAACTCCAACTGCGGAAGCTCTAAGACAAGCTAGTCTTGCAAAAGAATCTAGAATGAGCTTGACTGAGCCTAGTCTACCACAAATATTCATAAGTAAACTGAGTGTAACTAATTCCAAGTTTTTAGGTCGTGTTGAATTAGAACTAAACCAACAATATAGTGCCTTTATTGGTGGTCGTGGGACAGGTAAATCGACATTACTTGAATATTTAAGATGGGGATTATGCGACCAAATTTTAGGTATTGTAAAATATGAAACAGAATCTGAGATTCAGAAAAGGCGACAAGTTCTAATTGACAAAACACTGGTGCCGTTCTCAGGTGAAGTTCGAATAACGGCCTCTGTAAATGGAATAGAACATATTGTCAAAAGAAATTCAGTAACTAAAGAGATTCAATTAAAAATTGGCAGCAATGGTTTTGAAAAAGTAACTGAAGAAGAAGTAAGAAGATTGATTCCAATTCAAGCATACAGCCAAAAGCAATTAAGTAATGTTGGGGTTAGAACTGATGAATTAAAGCGGTTCATTCAACAGCCTATTTCTAATGAATTGAACAATATAGCTTTCAATCTTAGGGAAGTATCTAAGAATTTGAAAAATGCCTACGGTAATCTAGTACGTAAAAAAGAAATTCAATCAGAAATTGAAGAGCTTAGACTGCAACATAAGTCGGTTAGCGAACAAGTCCAGAATTTAAGGAAATCGTTAAAAGGCTTAACAGATGACGACAAAAAAATCATCGAAAACAAAGAGTTGTTTGAAAACGAACAAACATTTATTCAAGAATCAAATAATGAAATAAGTCTTTTCAAGGAAAAATTTGAAGCTCTTTCAGATACTTTATCAGACTATCCTTCTCAGCTTGAAGGAGAAACTAAAATTTTAAATAACGAAATACTATCATGAAATTCAAAATGAGAAAGACCAAATATTTCAAAATATTAAGTCAAGTCTTTCTGACATTCAAAAGCTTTTTTCAGAAGAACAATTAATGGTTTACAATACTTCAATTGGAAAATGGAAGGAACTTAAGAAAGCCTTTGATGCTTCCTATGCACAAATTAAAGAAAAAGCATCTGCCAATGAAAGTATAATCAAGGAAATAAACCAACTTGAAATACGACTAAGGGAGCTTACTGACTCAATAAATGAGCGGGTTTCAAGAATCAAAGAACTCGGAAATCCCGAGTCAATATTTATTGAAGAAAAGGAAAAATGGTATACCCTGCATCAGAATAAGATTGACTTGCTAAATACCCAGGCTGCAAATTTCACAACGCTTTCCAAAGGAATTATTAAAGCCGAAGTAACTCGGAGTATAAATATCGAAGAAATTCAAGAATTAATAATCAATTCGTTTTCAGGGACTAGGATAAGTAAAGACAAAATTGACAATCTATGTGGCAAGATAAAAGAAAGTGAATCACCACTCGAATCTTGGAAAATTGCATTGGACGAATTAAAAACACTTGCTGAATACAAGATACTTGAAGACAAGCCGATTGAATTACCAGAAACTCCTTTGCTGACAGAAATAGGATTGAATGAAATAAACATACAACGAATAGTAGAATTGTTCTCACCTGACAAATGGCTGGCGATGGTAACGCAAGAAATAGAATTTGAACCACATTTTTTCTATTCAACAGGAAATGAAATGCAAGATGTCATTCCATTTTCGGAAGCATCAGCAGGTCAACAAGCGACAGCTCTTTTATCTGTTCTGCTTAATCAGGAAGGCAGTCCGTTGTTAATTGACCAACCAGAAGATGATATTGACAATCGAGCAATTAATGACATTACGGAGAATATTTGGAAGGCCAAGAATAAACGACAATTGATTTTTACCAGTCACAACGCCAATCTTGTTGTTAACGGGGATGCTGAATTAGTTATTTGTTGCGATTACAAAGAATCAAGTCAGCAAACACAAGGTGAAGTCAAATATGAAGGTGCTATCGACAACTCAGAGATTAAAAAAGAAATAACCTTAATAATGGAAGGTGGAGAAAAGGCATTTAAACTAAGGAAAGAAAAGTATGGATTTTAAAAAGCACATACCGCCAACAATGGCTATACGTAATGCGGGCGAAAGTGCTGATATGAAAATAATTTCACTAAATAAACTTTTCGGTAAGCGGAAAATGAAATGCCTTGAAATCCCGGCCTCCGCATATTGCCAACCGTTAGCGAACATAAGCGAGCCGATATTGCAACTCAAATCGCCTGAAAAGTTCTATAATATATGAAACTTATTTCTTATCTTTGCGTTGATAAAAACAGAGATTTTGAAATTATTACGAATACAAAAACTAAATAAGCTCAAAAACAAGAATCGAGGCAACATTAAACTGATTAAGGCGATTGATAAGTTGATTTCAGAAATTGAAAGTGCCAAATGGAAGAAACCGACTGATATAAAAGAAACTCGACCTGATGCCGATTGTGTGCATAGCGATGGATTTTACTTTTTCGATTTGAATGTTCATCGCACTATGATACTTATAGTGTTTGAAGATAACGAGGCAACTGTTATCTGGACTGGTTCACATGATGAGTACGATAAAACCTTTAAGGGGAATAAGACAACAATTGAAAAATGGTTAAGGATTAAAAAACTGATTTAAAAATGGATAAATTTTCGATTCAAAATATACAAAAGATTGATTTACTATCAAGTGAATTAGAATTTGAAAAAGCCTCTTCATTGTTTTTGCAACTTCGTGTGCTCGAAAAAGAAGATGAATCTTATCGACCAATCAGAAATCATTTGCGCAATTTGATTGAGGACTATGAAAAGAATAACTGGGCAGATGAAGATGGCATTACCGATAGTCAAATAAAAGAGAGCGATTTAGCAGAAGCATTAGTGGAAGCAGAGAATGAGTTTTACCACAAGAGAAAAGAGCTGATTAAAATAAAATTGAAAGAAGCAGGATTAAATCAAACTGACCTTGCAAAGATTCTCGGGCATAGAAAAGGATATATGTCGGAATTGATAAATGGACTAAGACCTTTTTCTAAAGAGGATTTAGTTGTGATAAACCGTTTGTTTAAAATAAAATTGGAGGATTTAATTCCCACATTTATAAAGCAAGAGAGAGCATCACATATTAAAAGGACTTTAAGCACTATTTCAAACAACAAGATTCGATTGACAAAAAAGGATTTTGATTTGAAAATGGCGTGATAACAAGGGGATTACGTTCGCTAACAAAATAATTGTAATCAGTAAGCAAAACTGCGCAGAAACTGGCAACTAGGAATGCACCGATTTTGGCAACAAGCGTGCACAGGTTTTGCAAATATAATGGAGTTAATTTTCGTGTTCAAAAAAAGATTTTCTATTTTTCATTCTGTAGCTTTTTCCGGTTAGGTTCACCACTTCGCAATGGTACAATAAACGGTCGAGTAAAGCAGTGGCCAGCACCTCGTCATCGAGCATTTTGGCCCATTCAGCTGGCATTTTGTTGGTGGTGATGATAAAAGCGGTATTCTCATAGAGTTGGTTTATAAAATGAAAGAAGGCAACAGCCTGGTTTTTGTCTACAGGGAAGAGCATAATGTCATCGATGACGATGAGATTGGCTTTTAGCAGGCGTTTATAATCGGCCATCGCAGTTCGTGTAAAGTCTTTCATTTTCAGGATGTTCAGGATTTCTTCCATGGTTCTGAAATAGGCTTTGTAGCCGCCTTTCACAGCATCAGCACACAGTCCTGCTGCCAGGAACGATTTGCCTACCCCGGAGGGGCCCATCAACATCAGGTTAAAAAGTTGATCGAGCCATCCCAGCTCCCGGAGCTGGCTGATACGGGTTTTGTGCAAGCCATTGTCAAAGGAGTAATCATATTCATCCAGGTTGCATTTTTCAGGCAACCGTGTGGCTTTAAACCTTCTTTTCACCTCATTTAGATGTCGATGTTGTGCTTCTGCGGCTAGCAACTCAAGAGTAAACTCCCAAAAGCCGCATCCCCTGGATTCGGCCTTGCAGATGATCTGATCAATGTTAGCATTGATGCCGGCGGTTTTAAACTGCCGGCAGTAGTTGGTAATCAATTCTCTTTTATCGATGTTTTCCATTTTGTTGATCTTTGTTTATAATTTGCTGATAATCTTCAATAGAACTGGTATCGGGTTTTTTGAGTGCGTTTTTATTTGCCGATCCGCTTATAGGGTTCAGGGTAACGATTTTAGTCTGTTTGGGCGATTGTTGTCCTTCCACCAGATGGTTGATGATCGCTTTAAAATCAGTGGCATTGTAAATATGGTTTTCCAGGCAGTAATCACAGGCCTGTGCTACAATTTCCGGGGCTATCTGTCGGATCGATTCTCTGATGATAATGATCTGGTCTCGGATATAGCGGGGTTTGTCCTTACGGATCCCTGCGAGCCATTGCTTTGCTTTTTGTTCATCGGGCAGTAACTGACTGAGCCCAGTGATCATCTGGTCGATAGCAGCCGTTTTATCACGTTTATGATCGGTATTGATCACCTTTTTGCCCTTGCCAACGGCCAGCCGGTGACGACAGAGTTCATGGTGGCCTTGTTGGTCAGTAATGACCAGATACCCCTTTTGGGCTTTTATGGCCACTTTTGTGCCTTTGCCTTGATATGTGCCTAAAGGCAAGGAATATAAATTACCTTTATAGGAGATGGAATTGTCTGTCCTGACCGTGTAGGTAGAGATGGGGACAACCTTTGCAGCACAAGACCGATAGGGCCTCAGGAAGGGCTGTTCAATGTGCCATTCACTGTACGGCTCTTTTTTGGTGAAGGCATGTGGTAACATATTGGCTGTACGGCCCAGCCAATTGATAGCTTCATCGTTAAGTGTTTCAATGTTATGGAAGGTACGGTTGTACAGGAAGTTCTGCTTGACATACTTGACCACATTCTCTACTTTCCCTTTACTTTGGGGATCGGCCTTGCGGCAAAAGTAAAGCTGAAAGGATTGACTGCGCCTATAGTTGCGAAAAGCTTCAGTGAGGATAATATCCCCGTTGTTTTCACTGACAATGAAAACTTTATCCTGGTCATAGACAATCTGATCTGGAATACCCCGGATGTATTCAAAGGCCTGCTCATGGGCTTGTATGGCCAGCTCTGCTGTAAAATACCGCTCGGTAAACCAAACATATTTGAAACGGGATCGAGATAACACCAGGATGAAAAAGAACACTTTTGTGCGGTTTCCCGCCGCAGTACGCATGTTATATTCCCCGAAATCTACCTGGGCTTGTTTACCATAAGCAAGTTCTTCTACCAGTCCGAATTGGCGCTCGGCTTTAATCCGAGGCAGGTTATACTTCTTTCGCACATGACAAACAAAATTGAATACGGTTTTAGGGTTGACCACAGGGAAATCCGGATCATATTCCTTGAGCCAGTCATGCATCTGGGCCGCTGAAGTATCCCGATAATGTTCCAGGCGTTCTTTGACAAAACCTTCATAAGCATCTAACACTTTCTTGCGGTTTGATTGCCGGTTTAAAAAAGATTCATATTGGCGCTCGTCCATGGCCAGGTAGTGGCTGACCGTGTGCCTGTTAAGCCCTAAGTGTTTGCTGATCTGTGTGATGGAATGACCCTCACGGGACATACGGTGGATTTTGCAGTACATCATAAATTTGGCTAAATACACATTCATTTTTTCGGTCGGTTTTTAAGCCGGCCAAGATAGTTTTAGCAGGGGAAAGGGCATGCCCTTCCTGCGTTGGTGCAGCCTTCCATTGATCCGGACAGGGGCACGTAGCCATTTACGGATCAACCACAAGGTGGTAGGACTTTTACCTTGTTGTAGATTAGCTGTAGTAGCTTGTAGTGTTGCACTTCATCAAAGAACTCTTTTAGGTCAATATCCACAATATCCTGATAACCATCATTGATGTTTTTCAGGGCTTGTTTTACTGCTCCGTGGAGGTTCTTTCCAGGGCGGAATCCGTAGCTCTCTTCTTCGAACTCATGTTCGAATTTTGTTGCTAACTGTTGGCTTACCGCATGTTGAAGCCATCGGTCTACTACGGTGGGAACTCCCAGTAATCTGGCTTTCCCATTACTCTTGGGAATTTCTACTCCCCTGATAGGCTGAGGTACATACTGTCTGTTCAGGATAGAAGTAATGACTGGTATACGATTATCGTCAATGAAAGACTTCAATTCATTTACCTGCATATCATCTATGCCTGCCGCTCCTTTATTGCTTACCACTTGGCGGTACGCTTTGTAGAGGTTTTTAGCATGTAGTACTTTTTCTATCATCATCTTTTTCCCTGTCCGCTTAAGGATAGGCTATCCCGCCTATGGCGACATTCCTAACCGAATTTGGAACACAATTCAATGTTCAGTCCTTCATTGGCTGGTGAGTCCTCCGATCTTATCCTTTCGCTATCGGCTCGTTGCCACCAACTACTATGACCTCTGCTGACTTCTTCCTATGTACCCGACATAGGGAGATCTCCCTTGGTAAGGTGAATATCCTTGTGTCTATTCCTGCTACATCTACCATTTCGGTGCTATCCTCTTTCGAGGGGCTGGACTTCGGCAGCATGTGGTACCTCATCCGACCTGATGGCCTCCGTATGTAGTTCCTGTTCGTCAGTACA
>JAKSDO010000204.1 GCA_022360055.1 Cytophagales bacterium
GTTATCACTTTTACCTTTTCCATTTTAACAAGCCAACGTACTGAAGCTCAATGTTTACTAGCTTTATTTGGTTTAAGGAATCTAAAATTCATCATCTTGTCATGTTGAAGCTAACGTATGGCTAAACGGAACATGTTCCGTGTAAGCGGTCGTTTTAATGCCGATTATGCATTGTCCCGTTTTATTCTTTTAGTCCTAGTTGCTTATATTTTCTTTCAAGCACTTCTTTATAGGAAGTTTTCATATCACTTGATAGGAATGATCGATCAATCCAATCGAATGCTTTTGATTGATGCTTTATCATTCGATTGAAGGCTCCTTTTATCTGTTTTGGAGTCAATCCCAATCTTTCTCCTAATTGTTCAAAATGTTCTCGCTTCAACTTCTTTTTCTTTCCAATCAATGTCAATGCAAGTTCTTCGGTATCTTCCGGGAACACAATCGCAACATTTAACAGATCGTAGGCTGGAGATAACACCCAACCAGAAGGGTTTTCGATCATAGAGAAGTTCTTCAAATGCATATCATTATTTCCGGTAAGAAATGAAAAAAGAACTAAGTCAAGGTAAAAGGTTTTATCAAGCAAAGTGTTACTGGAATAGCTGTCCAATGCTTTTCCTACTTTCTCCAAAGAACTTTTATACTTATCAAACGCTTCCGTGATCTGAAACATATCGATCATGTGGATCTTTTCTCCGGTTTCTTTCCGGTCAACTCGTTTTGTTATATAGGACAGTTCTCCAGATAATAATCGAATCAATGAAGAGGGTACTACCCGAATACCATAGGATTCCGCCATTCGCATTGTTACATGTTCGTTTTCGGGCATTTCAGGAAATCTGTCAGAAGGGGGTTTAAAAATATATTGTCCACCTAATGCACCTACCACCGTCAGCCGTGTATCCGGATTCTCTATGGTTGCTTTGACTAAGGACATAGATAATTTTGGCTGAACACCAGGGATAGCAACGCTCCGTTCTACTACATTTTTCGCTAACTCATCCATTTGATCAAGCGAATATGCTATTTTAGGCGGTGTTGGTGTTCCAAAAAACGCTATTGAACACTTCTCGTGAAAGTCCAGTTCGTCTTCAATTGGTTCGTAGCAGTATAAACATCTACCCTTCATCTTCTTCTGCTATTGGTTCCACACTCACAGCACCTATACAATTCTGACAACAGGCCAGCAATAACCCCATGCGATCATTTTTATTGATCTTCCAGTTTTCAGAAGCTATGTCTAACAACCATCCTTCCGGGATCAATCCTTCAAAAAAAGGAAAGAGCCGCTTTTCGGTATATGGTTTATCTGTAACTGGCATAGTGAACGTGATAAAGTCATTCGGATAATCTTTCACATATTGATCATCATACTGAAATACATATTCGCCCTCATTCGTTTCCGTAACGATACCGGCCAAATGATCTTTATAATAAACCTTTCCCTGTCTCATTCATTTAGATCTTTACTGTTAACAGGGGCCAATTCATGTCCAA
>JAKSDO010000066.1 GCA_022360055.1 Cytophagales bacterium
TATGCAGGTAAATGAATTGAAGTCTTTCATTGACGATAATCGTATACCAGTCATTACTTCTATCCTGAACAGACTGTATGTACCAGGGGAGTAGAAATTCCCAAGAGTAACGGGAAAGCCAGATTACTGGGAGTTCCGACCGTAGTAGACCGGTGGCTTCAACAGGCGGTAAGCCAACAGTTAGCAACAAAATTTGAACATGAGTTCGAAGAAGAGAGCTACGGATTTCGCCCTGGAAAGAACCTTCACGGAGCAGTAAAACAAGCCCTGAAAAACATCAACGATGGCTATCTGGATATTGTGGATATTGACCTGAAGGGGTTCTTTGATGAGGTGCAACACTACAAGCTACTACAGCTAATCTACAACAAGGTAAAATGTCCTACCACCTTGTGGCTGATCCGAAAATGGCTACGTGCCCCTGTCCGGATCAATGGAAGGCTGCACCAACGCAGGAAGGGAATGCCACAGGGAAGTCCTTTTACTCCACGTACAGAGTAACAAACATTGAGTTTAACAGGGATCTTCCAATAAAAAGAGGAAAGTTTTAAATTAATTTAATATTTTCATAAAAAGTATTATGTTTATGATATTATATGAGCAGATCACAAAATATAGAATTGGTGCAACGGATCAACCATGCTTTTACCTTACTGGGAAAGGGTTTCTCATCAGTGGAAGTCCTGGATGCTTTGATCAATCAATATGGGGTGTCCAAAGTACAGGCATATCGTTACATTCAGACGGCCAAGAAGAATCAGGATCTCATTCCGATTCCGGAACCATCTGTGGTATTTACGATAAAATTGGCTCCAAGCCTTATCAAACGCATAAGAGCAACCGCATCATCGATGGGGTTATCGATCAGCACAGTAGTAAAAATGGCACTGGAGGAGTTTTTATCAAAACCAGCGCGTGGCGAAAAAAGAGAGACAAGTTAAACTATCCTGCTCTTATGACAGGCTCTGTGAGCAAAAACTCGCACAGGTTTACCGTCTCCTTGTTCCAGACACTGAATGTAATGATTACCTGAAAGTATTTGTCTCACCTGAAGAAAATATGGGATATGAAAACAGCAGCGATTTATACCAGGGTGTCTTCCGAACAGCAAAAGGAAAACAAGACGATTGAGAGCCAGGTAGGCACTCTTATCAATTTCGCCAAAGAAAAGGGATATATTCTACCTGAAGAATATATTTTCAGGGATGAAGGATACAGTGGGGCTATTCTGGTGCGTCCAGGTCTGGAAAGGATACGCGACCTTAGTGCGGAGGGGCAGATCCAGTCAGTATTGGTTTATAGCCCGGATAGGTTAAGCCGCAACTACGCCTATCAGGTAGTATTGATGGATGAACTGCACGCTAACGGAACGGAAGTTTTGTTTGTCAATTCTCCAAAAGCAGAAACTCCAGAGGAAGCTTTGCTACTCCAGTTCCAGGCAATGATAGCAGAATATGAACGGGCCATGATCAAAGAAAGGTCTCGGAGGGGCAAACGCCACAAAGCCCGGTCCGGTATTATCAATGTCCTCGGCGGAGCTCCCTTCGGTTATAATTATATCAGAAAAACACAACTGACCAATGCAAGCTATGAGATCAATCCACAGGAAGCTAGCGTGGTACAGAGGATATACCGGCTTTATACCGAAGAGATGAAAAGTATAGGGGAAATTACCAAGGATTTAAATAAGGATAAGATACCGACAAGAAAAGGAGTATCCCGCTGGGAAAGAAGCACGGTGTGGGCGATATTGCGCAACCCTGCCTATATAGGCAAAGCCTATTTTGGAAAAACACAGCGAACCGAACGTACCCGCATCACTAAGCCTTTGAGAGAAAAGGGCGGTTATACCAATAAGAACAACGCCAACAAAGAAACCCCCAGGGATCAATGGATTGAAATCCCCGTTCCCCCCATTATTACAGCAGAGACTTTTGAGCTTGCCGGTGAGCGACTGGCTCATAATAAAATACAATCAAAGCGCAACACCATAGAGCAGACCCTATTGCAGGGAATGATGGTATGTGGCCAGTGTGGTTATTCATTATACCGCACATCCACTAAAACCAGCAAGCGTAAGCTCTATTATTACCGCTGCCTGGGCTCAGATAATTATCGTTTTGAGAAAGGAAGAAAGTGTGATTGCAGGCCTGTTAGACAGGAATATGTCGATGAACTGGTATGGCAAAGCGTTGTGGAGTTGTTGCGCAAGCCCACACTTATCCAAAAAGAAATTGATAAAAGGATTTCCGAAACCAAAAAGGCCGATCCTATGCTGAACCAAAAAGCTTTTCTGGAAAAACAAAAAGCCAAATCAATGAAAGCTATGGATAAATTGTTGGATGCCTACCAGGAAGGGCTTATTCCTTTAGATCAATTGAGGAAACGAATGAAAAAAAAAAAAAAAAGGGTTAATGAAACCATTAAACAGGTACAAAATATCCAAAACCATGAAATTACTTTGGGAAAACAGCTTGAATTATTAGATATTAAAGCCTTCACCAAACTGATGGAACATAATTTGGAAAACCTAGATATTCTGGATAAAAGAAAGATTATAAAGCTACTTGTTAAGGAAATATTTGTAGACCATGAAACAATACACATTCGTCACTCCATACCCGTCAGAGAGGTAAAACATGATGGTGAAAAAAAAAGTTATAAACTCTGTACGTGGAGTATTGAGTCCATTGCTATCCAATATATTGCTGGATCAACTGGACAAGTACCTCAAGGGTAAAGGTCTAAAGTATGTTCGCTATGCTGACGACTTTAGTATTTATACCAAGTCAAAAGCAGAAGCCCGGAAGATCGGCAATGAAGTTTATCTGTTTTTAAAGCACAAACTAGACTTGCCTATTAATAGGGAAAAGAGCGGGATATGTAGGCCAAATAACTTTGAGCTACTGGGACATAGTTTCACTTATAAGAAAGGAGAAAAGGGCAAATACCAACTGGTAGTCAAGAAAAGCAGTTGGGGAAATCTCAAGCGCAAACTTAAAGCTATCACCAAGAAAACCTTGCCATACAGCTTCGAAGAACGGCTCCAAAAACTCAAAGAAGTATGGATGGGCTGGGTGAACAACTACCGGCTGGCAAGTATTCATGCAAAACTCAAACAACTCGATGAGTGGTTGAGAAACCGGCTGAGATACTGCATATGGCATGATTGGAAGAAGCCCGAAAGGAAGCGTAAAAACCTGATCAAATTAGGAGTGCCTGAAAACCAGGCCTATGCCTGGAGCAGGACTAGAATGGGAGGCTGGGCAGTAGCTCAAAGTCCCATCCTCGGAACAACAATTACCTTGTCGCGCCTAAGAAGAAAAGGTTACGAAAGTATCTTGGATTATTACTCTAAATTCAAACCCGAGATTCAATGAACCGCCAAGTACGAGGCCCGCTTGGCCCGTCCTGACGAAGGAAGGATCTGGTGGTGGGAGAGATGCACCCCGTCAGTTACCGCTGGCGGAGCCATCTCGATTGGGCACATGGTTTTATTCCATTTTCCAGGCGTTTTCTCTTGAAATATTCTACAATCTCAGCTTTTGTCATCTTACTGAGCTTTTCACTTATCAAGTTCCTTCGATCTCTCATGAATTGAACTGCATCAAATTCTTTTTTTGCCTTAGTCTTCATAATTCATTATCGAAGAATCCCTCGAAAACAGAAGTGTCAATATAAATTCGTAATTTTTTCATCTACCCAAATTTACAAATTCAAAATGGCTTTTTCATTATTGTTTGGATTCTAACACTTGGACATAACGGCCGCGCAGCGGGGCGGCTTTGATGATTCCATCTTTTACAGATCTATTATTCTTTTGAAAATGATTTATCGGGAATTAATCGGGTTAAGATCAATGTCTTACAATGATGGCTCTGGAATTTTGACAGATTGAGATGAATAATCCAGGCTAAAAAACCAAGAGTCTTTTTTCCCCTTCAAGCTCCAAATCAACGCCATCTATTAAATCTCGCCCATAAAATCTCCCGGTTGTCTTTTGGTCAAAATCAACGAATTGATACGCTTCGGCCGGCCTTGCGGTAAACCACTCCGGAAACTGGTTGATCCTTGGCCAGTCGATGGGCAGGTTCATATTTTCCTTGAAGCGCCGTTTGTCGAAATAAAGCTTGCCTTTCCAGGCTTGCTCGGATCGAATGGAAACAAACAACGAATCTCCTTTTTGTTCCGCACCGAGAAACAGGTCCCTTCTCCAGGGGTTCAAATACAGGCCTTTGCTTTTCCATAAATTATACATAATGGTTGTTCTGGCAAAATTCCCATCGCCGTGCCATCCTTCGATAATGCCGCTTTCCCGCTGCATCCCCCACATCACCTGTACCTCGCTATCCATCCAGTTGGCGACACCTGAATCGGGAATGCGATTGTATAGATTCAAAGCGCTTTCAATAGCATCAGCATAGCCATCTGCGTTTCCTTCCCAATTATGATTTCTATATTTATTTAAATTAGAAAATAACTTCAGGATCGGGTCCATGTATTCCTGTTTATTATCAATCAGAAATACACTGTAAAATCCGTTTAGCGTATATCCCCAATTGTCAGCAATCCGTTGGTGTATGATTTCTCCTGTTTGAGGATTTATCCCATCGTAAAAAAAACCATCCTGATTTCGACCGACCTCCAATATCCTGTCAAGCATCTCATGCAATGGCTGCTCATACTCCTTCTTTTTTGTCTGGTTTGCAAAATTTACTGCAACATAAAGCTCGCACAGACCGGAAACCAATTCACATCCATGATCCCTTAGTCTGAGATAGTCCAGATCCCGCGTGGGATGACGGTCGCCGAGTAAGTAAAAATCACCAATTTTAATGGCCCAGTCCAGGTATTTATCTTCGCCGGTCATCCAGTAAATTCTGGACAGAACCTGTAGTAATTCTCCATTAACTTCTTCCTGCGGGGCGCGTCCAAATCCTTTTTCTTCAATATCCTCCGCAACATCTATCTCATGGCTAAGATCCTTCAACATCCCGATCATCCTTTCCGACCAGGGACTATTGCCCAACCATTCTGTGAGCGGCAACAACCCGTCTTTTATATATTCGGAAGTCCCAAATACGATTTGTCCCATTTTCACTTCTTCTTCTGAAAAACCTTTTTTAGAGAATGAATAGGTATCCGGCAAGGAACCGATGCGCGAAGTCAACACTTTCTCGGCATTTAGCATGTCCATCATTTTGCCCCTGAAAAGCTCACGATCCGTAAAAAAGGATGTAAGCACCATGAATGGATAATTGTCTGCTGCCGCGTCCTTTGCATTCCAAAAATCTTTGCTCTCTCCAATATTCCTGGGAATAAGTCCCGATACCGGGTCGCTGTATTCCAGCCAAGCCCTCACATACCGGTCACATCTCCCGTAACCTTCATTGGCTAAAACACTGTTTTTCATCGCCCGATCAAATAGTTGCCGATCATTTTCAGAGATTGAATAGGTAGAATAGTCGGGATCACAGGAAACAAAAAGGATTGCTAAGATCGTTGGGAAAAGTGCTGCTTTCATCGTTGTGATATTGGAGTTAATCCGGGATTTTATCCGGTGAAACTGATAGTTTATTTATATAAAACAACTTGGTGCTTTCATTTTCACCAAGACGTGTATGGAAAGAACCAAACGCAATGTATTTGTTTTTATACCAGGGCAAGACAACCCCCCGGACCTGGAATTCCCCGGAATCCTCAGAATTTGAGCCGAACAAATTCAGATTTCCGTACCTGTTTCCCTGCCTGTTTTGATGAACTGCTTCATAAAAAATATTCCCGTCCGTCTGAAAAAACAAAATAACCTGATCTTCAAAAACATTAAAGTGCACTTGTTGAACTTCAGCGCCTGTGGTGAGATTGTCCAGACTTACACTTGCATCCCACTTCAGTTTTCCATCGGTTCCTATCCCCAAAAGCAGCGCATGAGAATAAATGCGATATTCCATCTGCCACATATTTCCGTATATCCTGGAATTCTTCTCCGAATATTTTACCATTTCACCGATATAGATCCATCCCTGATCTGTTCGAACTATTTCCCTCGGGATTTGATTCATTTTATATTTGGAGCTTCTCGAAATGCTGTCTTCCAACTTATATTTTTTTATGATTTTATCCTTTTCTTTCGGAGAGAGATAATTGAAGTAATTGTGCAGATTTGTGTATTCATAGTAATACACCGGAAGTTCGTGTTCTCCGTCGTGCACCATAGTAAATATTCCGTTGGACATTTTTGAGCCTGTGTACGCAAATGTGCCCACAACACAGATATTTCCATTTAAATCTGTCATGGCTTCACAATTTATCAAATCATGGCCCCGTGTAGATTCGATCACAATATCTTTATGCACCCTGCCGGATTCATCAAATTGTTTCACGGCCAACACACCTCTCCTCCCCTGGCGCTTCTTCATTCTGGTTATGATCTGGATCAAGTTATGTCCGGGCACCAGGGAAGCGCTGAGCAACTCCGTATTCTCGGTAGACAGTCCTTTTAATACCAGTGGTCTTGGGTCCCCGTATCTGTATTTCAGTATTGACGGCCTTCGCCCGTCGATACCCATAAGAAACAGTGAATTCCCCAATATTTCAAGGCCAATAATTTGATCCGGCAAAAAATCCTTGAGCTCAAATATTTCAAATTTATCCTCTGTGACATTTCCACGGACAAAAAAGGCACTTTTCATGGGAATGTTTAAATCCTGAAATAAAAGATAAACAAGACCGTCATAGTACTTTACATGGGAAATTTTGAAGTTGTAGTCCGATTCAAAAAACGATTTCCAAATGGGATTTAACAAAGTGTCGAGCATGGTGATCTCCCAAATTCGCTTTGAAGCGGAATTATTGTTTCGGGCTTCATTAAAGATTACCATTCCCTTTTCACCTGCCGGGACTATACCGTATTGTTTTTCCAGCCCAAATAGCGGAATCCGGAGACTTTCTTCCAGCACAATTTGGGGATAAGCTCCCGTATATAAAAAAACAACGATCGACACGGCGAGTATTCGCATTTTCTCAATATTCTAAATTTACATGCTAAAACCAGATGTGAAATTAAACATTTCAACCGAATAGGGATATTTTACACACGCTTATTCCGGTCGGATCGATGGATATTCCGCATTGGAAAGCGGGAAAATTTTTATTTATATATCATCTCCGGATTTTTAAATGCCTTAAATTCCAGGGCATTGCCACTCGGGTCATATAAAAACATGATGTGTTGCTCCCCAGGTTCTCCCTTGTATCTGATCCGCGGTTCAATCACAAATTCCACACCGGCTACTTTCAATTTCTCAGCAAGTTTGTACCACGCACCCAAATCAAGCACAACACCAAAATGACGCAAGGGCACTTCCTTCCCGTCTACTTCGCTCATATCGAAATCCTGAATGGAATTTTTAGATACATGGGCAGAAAGTTTATGGCCAAAAAAATCGAAATCCATTCGGCAGTCTGTGCTTCTGCCGACTTTACATCCCAGAACTTCACTGTAAAACATTTTTGTAACACCAATGCTCTTTACCGGGAAAGCCAAATGAAACGGAGCGGTCATAGTATATTTTCCAAAATGTCAAAAAATCTTTAAAGCTATTTTAAGTTAGCGAATTTAGTTGAGAATTTATACAACCGGGTTTTTTATCCAATAATTGTAACAAATCGTAATCTATATTATCAAATAAAGAAAAGTAAACTTGAATAAGGAACAGCTGTTCAACGAGGTGTATAAATCAAATAAAGACAGGATCTACAGGATATGTTGTTTTTATGTGAATGATTTGGAAGACCGGCACGATCTGTTCCAGGAGGTGCTCACAAACATCTGGAAAGGTCTTGACCGCTTTGAAGGCAGGTCGAAAGTGAGTACCTGGGTATTTCGAATTGCAGTAAATACTTCCCTGGCTTTTCGAAAAAAACATAGAGCGGAAAGTACAAAAATCGAAAATGCCAGAGATGAAATTCACAGAGAATGGAATCAGTCTTTGAGCGAAGGTGAACAGGAAGCGATCCAAAAACTGCATCAGGCAATTTCAGGATTAAATAAAATTGAAAAAGCAATCGTTTCACTGATGCTGGAGGATGTCAGCCAAAAAGTAATCGCTGAAGTTATGGGGTATTCAGAGAATAATATTCGAGTGAGGGCCCACAGAATAAAACAAAAATTAAAAGCCATTTTAATACCGCAAAGTCATGGAAATTAGCGAATTAAAAAGCGCTTTGGAATTGGTCTCAGCGCCAGACCGACTTAAACATTCGGGAAAGCAAATGATAAATTCTTCAAATTTCATTGCGCATCTGAAAAAAGCCGACACCAGACATAAGGTCCTGCTCAGGCGCTTTTATATTACATATTTTGTGATTGCGGCTTTCTATTTGGGCCTGTTCGTTTTAAATCCGGATCCGGAATTGAAATTCAGCGATCGAGTCAACGGTTCGCTATTATTTTTGGGAATATTGCTTTTTGCTGTTTTGGGAAAAATAAAATTTACCGAGTTGAAACACGTCAGGTATGAAGAGCCTTCTTTGGTGTTTCTCAAAAAAGCTCTGGATCGATACAAATTCTGGGCAAAGGAAATGAACTACGGGCTGGTGTTAGTTGCTGTGATCAATATCGGTTCGTGCCGCAGCTATGTGACCAACTATTCCTATTTTGAGAGTACCGTTACAAATATTGTCGCTTTCGAGCTCGTGTTTTTCACCGCAGTAGGAATTGCGGTCTTCGTCGGTTACCGGCATTGGAGTATACATAAAAAACCCGTGGCCGACGAAATCAGGACGCTCCTGGGGGAGATGAAGCAAGTATGAAAAATGGCCATTTAACGGCCTTACAGAAATTCCGGAACCAACTCCCCATGCGCTCCATGTAAGATGTTTTGCCCAACGGCCGGCAAACATATAGAATTTTCTGTCTTTTGCTTTAATTACCGTCCCCCGTATAATCCGATCACAGCTTTGAATAAACCCTCCTCCGGAGCATCTGTCCTGTTCTGAAAGTCTGCACCATCATTTTTTTGACCACAGATATTTCAACTGTATACGAATACCTCGATGACACCTGTAGTTTCATACTTCTGACTCCCTTATTCATAAAAAAGTATCCCCAAAAACTCAAAAGTGTATTTTCAATAATTCTACCGCTCCTTCTTCCCCGGTAACAATAGAAAAATTACTTTCGGCGTTCATTTGTTCATAAGCTTTTTTTGTAAACCTATAAGTCTCGGATACGGTGGATTTTTCTGTAATTTTCCCTGATGGTCTACCGCATTAATGATCCCTACTTTTTTCGGAGCAATGGAAACAACCAAATCCGGTAAATCGTAGTGCTCCAACTGCCCGGCAACGGCAAACGGAACGCATGCGGGGTCATAGTCCTGATTTTCCGCTACAGACTTAAATGATAAAATTGGATTGATCATGGTAATTTCTTTAAAATCAACTCCGAAAGAAGCTGCGTGCAATAAGCTGGAATTGAATGGCCCCGTAGATATACCACTCATCTCCGATGCTCCATACAATTCATTGCAATGAAATATAACTTTCTCCATTGCTTCGGCATGGATTGCTACCATACTTTTTCCATTCATTATACCTGCAAACCACTGATTGAACGACGTATTGTTGAAATAGGCATCTCCGCGAAGATATCCGGGGCCCAATTCACCGTAACCCGGCATATCGGGGACAATCACCCGCACTCCTCGTCGTATCAATTGCAGTGGAATTTGGTGTGCCTTATCCGACTTTTTATCCTTTATGTCGTCGAGGTAGAGCACAGATTTCGCAGCTATATTCTTAGGATTAAATACGATAAATGGCAAAACGACTCCATCTTCGCATTCGATTATGTACTTCTCCAAAAAATGGTCTTCAAATGCTGTTTTCCCGCCGTAAATCAGTTTACCGTAACTTTTTACATTTTCGTACCCGGTCAATTCCAGGGAGGCCCTCTTTACGTTCAGTATATGGGCGGGCAGCTTATCCCTGCTTTTTTCAAGTTTTTCACAATTCTTCCGAGCAAGGCCGCGGTTTATATCAAAAAGGAATTTGGAGCCTATTGAGGTGGATATTTGTCCGGTTTCTGTTACATACAATTCTTCTACAGGAAAAATCTTCACATTCAAATCCCGGTTGGAGCCCGGATTATTAAGGTGTTCCTGAAAAAAAGCATACATAGCTTCACGGTTTTTCCTGGTTGACTCATGACCGGCATCGTCCTCAACCATTTGAATATTTTCGGCCTTCCCCAATGCTTCATAGGCGGTTCTGGCTTCTTCAAAGGTTGCCCTGGAACCTTCAATGCTGAATATATCCCTGGTGGTAGTAATCATCAATGTGGGTTTTGGCGCCCGAACTTCCAGCAAATCCGCAAGATCGTATCCTTCGACAATCCCGCGATAAAAATTTTGTTCGGCATCCTGGGGGCCCCTCGATTTCCATAAATATTCCAGGGATGTAATATAGCACTCCGGCGCCGAAGCTTTTATGCGTTCGTCAAACGCCGCAATATACGGAGTCTGTGTGCCGCCACCGGAGCGCCCTGTGATCCCAATACGTTCCGGATCCACTTCCTCGCGAGTAAGTAAATAATCGACACAACGGATCCCGTCCCAAATCATATACCTGGCTGCTGAAGCGCCATTGATAAAAAGCTGAGCGCCGGGATACGAATGTTCATGCGTAGGTCCGAACTTTGATGCCCCGCGCGCTTCATCAAAATATTGCAATCGCTCCCCCTGACCAATCGGATCGAAGGCAAAGACTGCAAATCCCTTTTTCACGAGATTTATGATCACATGCTGATAAGTATCGCTGCGAAAAGCAAGGTTGCTATGCCCGCTACAATAAATAATGGCGGGTAATTTTTTCTTTTTCCCTTTTGGGAGATAGAAAGCGGCTGTAACTTTATACCCGGGCATAGATTCGAAATACAATTTCTCAACAGTAAAATCATCCCTTTTTACCTTACCGGTTATTACCGGATTGAGCGGAGTTTTTTCCGGAAATGGCCCTACTAAACTGCCGAGCATCTCCTTGACTTCCAACCGCCTCACGTTCCATTCGTCGGCAGATGAAAGTTGAGCTATTCTGTCTTTTCTTTTATCCAAATAATCAAATGCTATGTCACATTGTTGCTTGTAAAGCGTGTTCTCGGCATCCGAATAGTACTTCCAATAATTCAGTGCCGAATAATCTGTTTGAGCGACAGACCCAACAGCGGATAAAATAGCGGCTAAAATCAAAAAGTGTACAATTCTCATAATTTGCATTTTTTTATTCCCGGGTGAACCCCGCATTTTACGAAAAAGCCCGTCTACCGGAACGTCAGATTCCGTGCCTCGCCGGAGATCACAGTTCATCTGAAAAACTCATGGAACCTGCCCGGCAGCATAACCAACCTGCTTTTTTCAATTCTTATTATTTTTTACCGTTCAATTGTACCCGGGGGCGCAGGATTAAAATACTTCCCGGAGATTCATTGAAATTGCATGTTTAGTTCATTATTTATATGAAACTACCTTTTGACGTGAGGAGCCTAATCCTTCAATTCCCAATTCAACCACATCTCCGGCCTTCAAAAACCGGGCAGGTTTAAATCCCATCCCAACTCCGGACGGTGTGCCGGTGGAAATAATATCTCCGGGCAAAAGCGTCATATAGCTGCTGATATGGCTCAATAGCTGTGGTATCTTAAAAATCAGATCCGAAGTATTGCTTTCCTGAACCCGCATTCCATTCACTTCAAGCCACAATTTCAGATGGTGAGGGTCTGCGATCTCATCCTTGGTGGCCATGAACGGACCAATTGGCGCAAATGTGTCTGCGCTTTTACCCTTTACCCATTGTCCGCCGTGTTCAAGCTGAAACTCACGTTCGCTGTAATCGTTGTGCAGGACATAACCGGCAATATGATCGTAGGCACTTGATTCATTTACATATTTGGCTTTTTTACCGATTACCAGGGCGAGTTCGACTTCCCAATCTGTTTTTTTACTATTCCGTGGAATCACCAGATCGTCATTAGGCCCGACAATCGCAGACGTCGCCTTAAAGAAGACTACCGGCTGCTCTGGAACATCCATTCCGCTTTCTTTCGCATGTCCGGCATAATTGAGCCCGACACAAACAATCTTTGAAGGACGCGCCGTTGGAGGCCCAAGGCGCTCATCATCACTTGCCAAAGGGCAGGAATCGATATTTTTCCGCAGCCATTCATCAAGGAGCTCAATACCGTTGTTCCCGAAAAAGTTTTCGTCATAATCGAAAACAAAGTTGCTAACGTCAAACCTTTTTCCCGCCAGCATCACTCCGGGCTTTTCCTGCCCGGGTTTCCCAAATCGAATCAATTTCATAATCAATATTTTGCAAAAATTCTATCCGGCAGTCGAAATACCTGTACGAAGGTAAACTACTTGACCAATTATGCCTAATACAAGAACGGATTATTGAATTGGCTCTGCCCTGCAGATCACTTTATCTATAATCCCAATTAGCCCTTAAATAAAAAGTATCATTTCGAACGGAGTGAGAAATCCGGTTCAATCAACACCGGGCCGCCACGAATAAGCCAGATCTCTCCTGACGTACTAATGCACAATATTTGCAAAGGTCGGATGATCAATAACGATCGACATTGAAGTCACTTTCTTACTCAGCAGGTTTGTATTACCAATTACGTTCATTTTGGCTAAATTGATTTGTACTGATATTGGCTTACCGATGACAAATACATCGTTTTATGATCAACTTAACACCAGGACAAAACCTGATGACGTTTCGCACCATCATAACTTCCCTTTGCCGTCAGAAAGCCCGGCTTTCCGACCCAATTTGAGTACCTTCTCTTCTATACTCATGGCGTCAGAGGTTTTTGGGGTTGTGACACCCGAATGCCGGTCCTCACCTTGGTATTCTTGGGCAAACGTTGTAACAGCCGCCATAAAGTCGCGGAGAACAATCACATAAGCTATTACCCTATTTATCTGCTCCCTACCATAATCTCCTATGAAAATTACACGTTCTTTTATCCGAAAGAAACTAAACCGAATCGTTTACTCCTCTAATTCAATTCTAAGGGCATGTGCATAATCCGTAGGTTTAAGCTTAGGGAAACTTACTTCCAGCCCGTCCGCAGTATGCGTCCATAGCAGTTTTTCGTCTGATCCCAGCATCGAAACATCGGATACCCTGAAGTCTTCCTTGATTGATTCGATGATCACTCCTTTATCGTCCCAGTCCAGTGAAATGGCATAGACAACATTTCCTTTTTGTGTGAAACGAATATCCCGAGCCGTATAAACCGATTCTTGATTATCGGAAAAAGCTCCGGAGGTGCCTTTCACATCACCTTCAACCGCCGCTATCCAGGGACGGGTGCTGTAAATTGCCTCCGGGCTTGCTTTAAGGAATGGTACAGGTATTTCCAACTCCTGTTTTTTGACCCGGATGACCCGCTTTCCCAAACTGTTTTCCCTTACCGGGCCGATTATCCCATCCCTGATAAACCAGCATTTGAAATTATCCGTTGACACCCTCGATAGCATCTGCCTTACGCTTCCAATGCCCGATGGGACCCGGACGCATGCAGACAACTTTAACCTGTTATCATCCAATCTTTCTTCTGCCGTCGCTTAGGCCGCCACCGAAGCAACGCTCCTTGCCTCATTCCGTAATGACCGGACCTCAATAATATATCAGATGTTTCTTAAATGTGAACGAAACTTCACTCAAATGAAATTAAAGTAAAATTTACTTTTTTTCAAAAAACATGATTTAGATCAGTTTTAGAAGACGATATGCGGTATATATTTACGCGACTTTAAAATCTTCCGTTTACTAACGATGATTATAAGGATCGCATATGATCGGAATTGGATTTTAAATATTGGTCACGCTTATTTGGTTGATGAACTGCAAAGGAAGAATCCCGACGATTATTAATGCAGATGAAAGCAATTGAAAAGTGACCGGCTTGGAGTAGAATAAAAAGTTATACTTTCTAATTTAAATAACAGTAAAATGCATGCATTTATAATTATGGCTCTTGTTGCATGTTTTGCAGTTGTAGCCGAAGAGATCAAAAGGAAGTTTTAATACTTAGTAATACAAAACATTTATTAAAACCGTTTAAAGGCCCTGTAAATCAGGGCTTTTTTATTGGATCAATCTTATACCCGTTCCAACTTAATCGGATAGGTCTTATTGGCATTCCACTGGCAAACGTATATATTTTTATCCTCGTCAACGCACACATCATGACAGTGCTTGAATACGGGTTGCGATTGGACCATCAACTGCAACTCGCCGTTTCTATATTCAGGCGCAGTGCCTCCGGGGTTGGAAACAACCCTGTTATCTTTATCCATAATAGTGACAAAACCGGAATTGTTGGTTTGGTTTAAATATTTCAATCGCGACCAACAAACACCGGCATAAACATGGTTATCATCGATCACGGCTCTACAGACGAAGGCACCCGGAAGAAATATTGTACTCAGGTATTTTCCGTCCAGCGAAAATCGCTTAAAAGAATTGTGTGCCCTTGAGGTACAAAGCAACGCCGGATTGTTTTTATCCCTGGCGTCGATGCAAACGCCATGGGCCGTTTGAAATTGATTGTCCTCATTGCCTTTTCCTCCAAAATGACGTATGTATTTACCCTGCGGGTCATATTGAATAATATGCTGTGATCCGTATCCGTCGGCCACATATATATCACCATTTGGCCCTATAGCTGTTTCCGTTGGTTTGAAAGGATCCTCCTTTTTATAAATTCCAATTTCGCCGGGATGGCCGATTGTCATCAGTTTTTTACCATCCAGTGTGGTTTTAAACACTTTCCCTAAATTAGGATCGCATATGAATAAAAACTCTTCGCCTCCCGCATTCCACAGGGTGAGCCCGTGTCCTCCGGGAAAATCGTGCCCCCAAGAATCCAGGAACTTGCCCGATTTGTCGTAGATGATGATGTTATTTTTCGTCTCATCGGTCACCATGATCAATCTTCCTCGTTTATCCATAACCATTTCATGGCAGTTGTTCACGGGTGTTTTGGAGGGGTCCAGATTCCCCCACGAGGTGACTACTTTATACTTAAAATCTCCATGGCCAATAATCTGGTCTGCTGGCATTTGTTTTGCTCGTAGAATATTGAATGGTGCTGCGATTGAAACAGAAGTTCCGGCAGCGATTACATTTTTTAAGAACTCCCTTCGAGAATTGAGCGGTCGGTTTTTCATGATTGATTGAGTAAAAGGCGGATATGAACCAATACAATTTGAAAATATACTACAAATAACCAGCTTAGAAAAGAAAAAACATCAAATTAATCCGGATGATTCATCATCAATCCGTATCAAGAAACAGATCCCTTACTTCGCATTGCTCTCCTACCCCGGTTTGTGCGGATACCGACGAAGAATAAGAAGTGTGTTCCATTTGGCACCCCAAGGTTCACCTCGTATTTAAGCCGACTGTTACTATGTAAGTGACAAATGATTAAACATATGTATTGAAAATCATCTCAGCGCTTGAGCGTTGAAATGATTTTTTTGCGCCCCCTTTGATAAGAGCACTTATTAAAAGTTGTCAAAAGGATCTATTTCTTAATTCCGTCAATGTGATTGCTCAATTTTTGTACAAGACCTCCTTTCCAATATCCCATCCATTTATCGACGATAACGCCCTCCGGATTTATCAAAATATAAGTTGGGAATCCTCGTATTCCATAGTCAGATGATATGCCGGAATATGTTCCTTTTCCATCGGATATATTGGTCCATGTAATGCTGTCCTTTTTTAAAGCCTCTTTCCATTGTTTTTCATTGGTGTCCATATTAACTCCGACAATTGTCACAAGCTCACTATATTTTGAGTGCAATTCTTTTGTTTCCGGATTTGCCAGAATACAGGGTCCGCATGCATAACTCCAGAAATCGAGTAAAATGAATTTATCTTTAAAGTCAGTTAGCAAATATTTTATTCCAGCCGTGTCGTAGGCTGTAAAATTTACCATATCATCACCTATTTTGGGAATGATTCTTTCTTCAAACGTAGATGCTATACCTTCAGCCAGCAGGCTGTTTTTATATTCCGGGTTCAGTTTCCCAAATACTTTTTTTATCCTGTCTTTTGAAATTGAAGTATCGTATTTTGCTATTTGATACAGGGCTTTCATGCTACTAATACTATTTGGGTCATCTTCAATAATTTCAAACTCAATTTTTCGCTGGACACGGGCGATTGAGTCGATCGTATTTAATATTTGTCCGGAGTATTTCCTGTCTTTACGATGGATATACCTCAATAAAAAAAGGCTGTCCATCATAACTCTATAATCTCTTGTTTCATTTATCAATTTGTTAAGCGCTTTTTGCTCTTTCACTTCGCTGTGAACAATCCATGATGATAAATATCTCCCTTTCCCCGTTATTTCTATGTTCCCTTCTTCAACCCATAAATCACACCTCCCAAAGTAATTTTCCATATCCCGCATCTTTAAAGACATCCGTGCGGGTTTGTTTTCCAAAGCGGCCGAAAATTTAAAATTCCCGTTAATAATCGTGTCAACGTCTACACGTTTACCGATATCATTCATCATCAGATAAAGGTCTATAACCGTACTGTCGGTTATTCCTTCAATATTTCCCGTGATCACATAAGAATCGCGTTTTTTCTGACAAGACATTAAGCTGATAAGTAAGCACAGTATGAAAGCGTTTTTCATGATTGATTTGTTTGGATTAAAATTCCTGCGTTTGCTGTCACTTGAAAAATCTATTTTTTACACGGCCCCCGATAAAACTTTCGGGAATTGTGTGCGTATGTAAAATTCTATTTTGTATATATGATGATTAATAATGAAGAAAAGTTTTAAGTTCTTTAAGCGCTGATGTGTGTCCTGCTGAATTGAGGATAGGAATGGTACCCAAACCGGTGTCCAAATGAAAGAACTTATAGGTGTTGATCTAAAGATCGCAGCTGTTGTGGTTCAAATCCTTTATATTACCGCACCCGAGGCTCTGATTGGATTTTTAACGGATAGGAACTTGTTGGCCAGGACACAGTCCGGGGTTTGAGAGCGAAAACGGGGAACAGATCAACCTTTGTGCCGGCAATTTGAAAAGCCGAACTCTTTGTTGTCAATCAAGCGCCTGTTCCAGATCATAAATCAGATCATCTGCGTCTTCTACTCCAACACTCAAACGGATCAGAGAATCTTTAATGCCAATTGCCAGCCGCTCTTCTCTGGGCATCGCTCCATGTGACATAGTCGCCGGATGGCCGACCAGAGATTCCACGCCACCCAACGATTCAGCGAGGGTAAAACATTGCATCTTTCTCATGATTTCGATCGCGGTTTCGGTACGGTCATCTTTCAGGTCGAATGAAAGCACGGCACCAAAAGCGCTCATCTGTTTTTTGGCCAGCTCATGCCCGGAGTGCGATTCAAGCCCCGGATAATTGACCTGGTCAACCCTGGAATGCCGGGATAAAAAGCGAGCGATTTTCATCGCATTCCAGCAATTTCGTTCCATGCGCAAATGGAGGGTTTTAATGCCTCGGTGTGTCAGAAAACAATCATTCGGCCCCGGAACTGCCCCACAAGTATTCTGAATAAATTTCAGTTTTTGATACAGCGTGTCATCATTCACCACTACAGCGCCCATGATCAGGTCCGAATGGCCTCCGAGGTATTTGGTCGCCGAATGCATGACAATATCCGCCCCCAAATCCAACGGCCGTTGAAGAAAGGGCGTCGCAAAGGTATTATCTACCGCAACGAGTGTTTCATGAGATTTAGCTGTTTTCGCTATCCCTGCGATGTCGATGATATTCATCATAGGATTGGTTGGTGTTTCCAGCCAAACCAGCTTTGTAGTATCGGAAATAATCTCTTTCAATTTTTCCGGATCTTCAAATGAAACAAATCTGAATTTAATCCCGGCCGGCACAAAGATCTCGGTAAACAGACGATAGCTTCCCGCGTACAGATCCGTTGTTGTGACGATCTCATCACCGGGTTTCAGCAATCTCAGAATGGCATCAATCGCGGCAACGCCTGAAGCGAAGCACAGTCCGTTTTTCCCGTTCTCCAGAAGAGATATACCATCTTCCAATGCCTCTCTGGTGGGGTTCTGCCCCCGGGCATAAGCATATCCTTTGTTCACTCCCGGAGATTCCTGAACATAGGTTGAGGTTTGATACAAAGGCGTTGTAAGTGCCCCGGTGGCGGGGTCAGGTCTGGCCCCGGCATGAACAGCTTTGGTCGCGAATTTCATTTTTTACTTCGGTTATTCCATGTCTTATCCTTGTCTATGATCCCCATACCGGATCCGGTTTATTCCTCAAACGTATTTGTAGAAAATATAAGCCTCCCGGCTTTTCGGAAAGTATGGAGCAACTAGCCCTTAAGTATGGTTCAATCAACACCGGGCCACCACGAATAAGCCAGATCTCTCCTGACGTCGAGATGACAAGGTAGAAGCCTCGAAAGGGCATAAACGGCGTTTTTAATTTTACCTAGTTATTTCCCTTTTCCCAGTCTTTAGGCTTTTTGATGAAGGCCTGCAACTGTTTTTCCAACAATGCCGCATCGCTTTTGTATTCAGGAGAATTTCCTTTTTTCTCAGGGAAAGTCTCCATATGCAATGTTGTGGTCGGAAAAGCGAAATTAACGCCCAGGCTTTGAGCCAACCGGATGATCTCTATTAAGATCTCATGGCGACATCTCAATTCCTCTCCCCAGGTAGGTACTTCAAAGAAAATATAAAACATCACGTTCAATGAAGAATCCGCCATATCATTGAGATATACGTGGTAGTTATCTTTCCTGGTATGAGGATGTTTTTCTACAATTTCCCGTAAACCTTCCACAAAAATATTGATCAGATCCGAAGGTGTATCATATGTAATGGCAATGTGTGTATAGAATCTCCGATAGTTCCTCAGTCCGTGATTATCTACGGTACTATCTGCGATCTTACCGTTGGGGACATAAGTTAAGGAATTCCTGAATGTACGAATCCGGGTAGCTCTGAACCCGACCTCTTCAACTGTTCCGTCAATATTTCCCGAAGTAATCCAATCGCCAATCTGAAAGGGTTTATCGAGAAATATCATAATAGACCCGAAGAAATTTTTGAGTGTGTCCTGGGCGGCCAGCGCAAACGCCAGGCCTCCGATCGAAAGGCCTGTCAGAAAAGGCACGATATCAACGTTGAGGTTAACCAAAATTGCGAGGGCCCCAATGATGATCACAAAAATTTTCAGGGCTTTCCGAATCATCGGCACCAATTGATCATCAAGCGTACTTTCGGTTTTATCCGCCAGCCTGCTCATGTACATGCCGATTAAATCTACCAGCCTGTAAACGACTATGGTTAAAAATACAGGCCATAGCGCTTTAAACGCAAACATCACATAGCTATTGATCTTAATGGGGAGCTGTATAACCGGCGTGAGTAATAACAATATCGGAAATATGATCAGGATGCTGAGAGGTTTTGCAACAGGCGCAACGTATTTTTTTGCAGTGGCACCATGTCCACGCTTTATAAGAAGATTGATAATAATTTTTTCAATGATAAAGGTGAACAATTTATGGATGATCACAGACAATATGATAATGATCAGGATCCCGAGGATTTGCCAGAGGTGCAACCCGAAGTATTTGGCATCTCCCATTTTTGGGAAAAGCTCCAGAAGTTTGTCGACCCCAAAAGGATATACCTGCTTATGAATCTGATCAATGTTTTCTTCCGTTTCCTGTGAAAAATACCAAAACCTGCCTTCTTTCACCAGGTAGATCTGCGGGTATTTTTTATCGATTACATAGATGTGTTTTTCAGAAAGCGTATCGATATAATTGGCGCTTGTCGGAATTTTTTTATAATCGATCAGTATTCCGGCACCTTTATAAATCTGAATTAACTGAACCGCCAGCTTTTCCGCTTCTTCCGCTTCAATTCGTTTTGGGTTAAACACCTTGGCGGCGATTTCCGGATGATAGTTGTCTTCTTCCATATACCGCACATGCGTCAATATCGTTTGATATGGAGAAATCAGGCTATATGACTGACTTAAGGCCGTTTCTGAAATGAATCCCAGAACACATACGATAAAAACTATTTTAACTCTCATAGTTTTCGGCTTTCAATTAGTTGAATGTTTCGATCGAAAAATTATTTTTAAAACATTTATAAATTTGAAATTCCTTCGATTTATTAGAATAAAGCAAACCGATCGGTTTCCCGCTTTCCAGGGGTTCAAATGATACGGACTTCCCTTCCTTGTTAAATACGTAAGTAAATTCCTGTTCGACGTCAATAATCACAAATACCTGGTTGTCCGAAGAAAAGTGATAGTACTGAACCACCATATCACCGGAAGCCGAAATATTGTTTTCAAAGATAATTTCCCCGTCCCTGTCGATTATGCTTACTTTATCATATTCGCGACGGACGATTACGTAAGTTTTTTCCAGGGCATCATTAACAATCCAGAATTTGCTCTCCCTGCTTGGCTTATAGAGCTGTTCGCGTCTCATGATCTTACCCTTAAGATTTACCTCGATGATCTCACCCTCCTCCGAAACAGTAATCAGTTTGGTCGAATTAAAATCATTGCCGATATCGACAAACATACCGGCAGCTCTGGTAATTTTTAAATCGATCGGAAATCCCGGATACATTTTGCTTCTGCGATTCATTACGTTTAAGACTCCGTTTTCCTGCAGAGCAACCATACAATCCCCGCCCTTCACGCGTATATGAAACCCCGGAACACTTAATGGCCCGGCTAAAGTTCTCGGCGTCCATCCCTCAAGATTTTTCCCTTCTTTGTCATACAGGTAAACAGCGCCCTCTTTGTCGACGGCCATAAATCGGTAACGCTTGGAATTATCATAGTCGATTACGGAAAGGTGCTGTAAATCAATTGCTTCCTCAAGCTGTACGGGAAAGTTTTCCACATAATCTCCATTGCGATCCAGTAGGTGAATTTTATTCTTTGTAGCAAACAGATATTGCAACTTGGAGTTTTTGTAATAGTCGATCTGATGAATATCGGAAACCAGCGGATCGATGATACTGTCGCCCCAGAGAATCACACCTTCATTTGATATTTGATAAAGAATGTTTAGGGAATCCTGAACCAGCACCTCAAATTTATTATTATTGTGGTTTTTAACAATAAACGGCTTGCTGATGATCGGGGATATGGTATATGCGCTCTGTGTCTTTTTCAGTCTGCCAAGTTTGGTTTTAGAAACTGTTTTCTCTTCATGACCAATTGCCAGACTCGTATAAAACTTTTGATCCAGATTACTTATTTGCAGCGCAATTCGGTCGAAGGACTTTATGGGATTTTCATGTTTCCTAAAGAGATCTGCCCACCTTTTGTTCAGGCTTCGCATGATCATATGCCAGCAAAAGGGAGTATTTATGATCAATGAAAAACTCGATTCGCTCAGCGTATTTTCAAGAAACAGGTTTTGGCGAACCGACTTCCCCCAATTGTTTTCATCTTCAATTGCATTTATAAAATCCTTTACCGCTTTCATCGAATTCCCTAAAACGAGGTAATCTTTGTATGTGGTTACAAATGAATTTTCAAATCCTGAAAAGTATTTACCCATAATCATTGCCGGGAATTCTTCCAATGGGATCTGCACGATGGGCAATTCGTTGTAAATCTCAAGATAAATTGAGTCACCCTGCTCGTTTCCAATGGTTTCGGCGAGTTTATTGAGCTCATTAAACACCAAATCCTTGTCATTAATTCCAATAAAGATTAACTGGTCTGGCTTTTCCCTGTTTGGTGTTTCAAGAATTGCGTTTGCTGCTTCCGCATGTATCCAGTTCAGGTTTAAATCATATTTTTCCTCAAAGTCGAGCGCTTTTTGAAATTGATTGGGATCACTTTGCGACCAATACTTCGACAATTGATTCTGCCACTCCTCAAAATCCGTAAATGAGACATGGTACAAAATTGCGGTGCTGTTGGGCACAAGATCCGTGACTTTTAGTTTCCCTGGATTCTGATTGCGAAAAGTACCTATAAAACTTTTATTATTGGTAAGATCGATTGTACTTAAGCCATTCAGCAGCAGTTCATCGTCCGTTACTTTTATGTCCAGGTAGGTATCTCCTGAAAACTCTGCAAGGCTTTTCATTTCGGATGACTTACCCTCAATAAGAAAAGACGCAATTAAATCAGGTAGTTTTGCAAAATCAATGTAGACATCTCCTTCATCGTTTTCCAGTTTTGAAATGTTGTTTAAACCGCCGACCTGGGATTTAAAGGTGTCATTAAAACCATCCGTTACGTTCCGGACCACATCTTCAACTAAAAATGGCGTAAAACTTCCGACAACTACATGTTTATGAATAAAATAGGTAAAGGTCGATTTTGACTTCCTGTCCGAAAGTTCATATAATTCCAAGCCCTGGTAAGTCCTGGTCTTCCTGACAACCGAACGATGTTTTAAAATATTCCCGACAATGTTGTTAAATACCGTTTCACCTTCCCGATCACCCAAATTTAAATTGAATAGAAAATCAAACTCATTGGATGAAGTGATATGGATTGAAATGATCAACGCCTTATCTTTGAACAATAGGTCAACGGATCCGTTTTTCCCGGATATACTGTCGACGTTTATCAGGCTCTCTTCCCAGTTTTTAAAATAGGGCACCTTCCTGAAGGTTTTCCATACAGGTTTCTCAATGATCCTATTCCAGTTTTCTACAAAACTTTTATTTTCAAAGGCAACGATTGCGCTGGAAGGCACAAGAATCCATGAATCAATTTTTTTCTGATGAAAATTCCCGAAATAATAAAAAGCTCCGGTTGTGATGAGAGCCAGAATAAAAAGTAAAACAATCGCTTTTTTCAAAACCAATGATTTAGCACAATTTTAGATCAATTAAAATGATTTTTCAAATTGATCTTGGTATTAAATACACCTTTTTTCACTTAATTTATTGCGAAGACTTTTTATGAGGTAAATAATGATGGAAATGGTCCGGGAAAGCTACGAAATTTATTCGGTTAAGAATACGCGCATATCTTGCGCATCGTGGCAGTCCGGCGCTCAACCAAAAGCTGTCTTGTTTATTGTTCACGGGCTTGGTGAACACCTTGGAAGATATGAGGAGACGGCTGAAGTCTTTGTCGAAAATGATCTTGCCGTATTTGCTTTTGATCACCGGGGTCATGGCCGGTCAAAAGGTAAGAAAGGCCACGCCAGGTCGGTAGGACAAATAATTGAAGATACGGAGTATGCTCTGATGAAATGCAGAAGCATCTTTCTTGAGGTACCCATCTTCATCTACGGCCACAGCATGGGAGGGCAGATTGCAGCTTCCTTTCTTAAAAAAGTAAAATCCAAAGAGATCAGTGGAGCTATTATTTCCTCTGCATGGTTTAAGTTGGTAAATCCTCCGCCAGCCTGGCAAATCAAACTGACCAACGGAATAAAAAGAGTTGTCCCAAACCTCACCCTGTCCAATGGGCTTGATCCCGGACACATTTCAACAGTACCGGAGGAAGTGGAGCTGTACCGGAAAGATTCGCTGGTTCACGACCGAATCTCCTTCGCTATGTTCAGGGCACTGTATCGGAACGGATTGAAACTATTATCTGAGAAAAAGAAAGCGAATGTTCCCGTATTGGTCTGTCATGGCGACAAAGATAAAATCACCTCTTGCCAAGGCAGTAAAAGATATGCAAAAAACCTTGGGGGTCAAGCATCTTTCAAAATCTGGCCGGGCTCCCGTCACGAACCTCATCACGATAAAGACAAAGAAGAGGTTATTCGATTCTATGTAAAATGGATTAAGGAGCATGTAAAGTAAACCGAACTTGAAATTTGCCGGTTGCTAAATCCATTTTGAATATTTCCGGGCGTGAAATCTGGACAACTGTTTGAAATTCAATTTCCGCCTTGTATACCTACGTCACAGGCATTTAAATCTTGGTCACCTTAAGGACATATTTTTTGCCCCGGTTTATGCTACCTTAGCAGGTATAAATGAATAGCGCAAATGACATAGCGATTCTACTCTTTTCGAGATCGGCAAAACTTGAATCACATTTTAAACGCTGGACAGACAACCCGTCAATAAATTTTCATATCGCCGATCAGCTTATTAAAAAAACTCTGGCAAAACTATGTGATGCCCCATTCCCATTATTCCATATTGATGAAACACTCCAAACGGGAAATACGTTCGGCCAGAGGTTTTCAAATGCGTTTAACTTTATTTTCAATAAAGGATATAAGTATGTAGTAGCCCTTGGAAACGATTGCAACGACGTTCGGCCCGACTGGCAATTGATATATGAACAACTTAAAAGTCGAAAATCCATACTCGGACCTGATCGGCGCGGAGGTGTTTATTTGATCGGAATATCCAGGGAAGCTTTCTTCGACCTTGAATTCGGACGCATTTCATGGAAGAGTCCACTGGTCTTTAGACAGCTTAAATGCCAACTTGATCATTGTTATATACTTCGCGCCGAAAAAGATACAAATACCTTTGATGATGTGGTGGAGAATAAGGATTTGCTTGAATGGATCAGGCGATATCGCATCAAACCCATTTTCGCGCGCAAAAAAGAAAAATACATTTCTACTCCTCAGATTCCCCAAGGTCTTAAACGAGGGCCTCCCTCATATGCCCTCACATTAACGATCGATTAGCTACATTCCAAAATCTTTTTTTACAAATCCCGGATATCGAGGAAGACAAATGAATTCCTTTACCGGAAAAACATATATTTCTAATGAAAGAAACGTATTACAACAGGGAAGACCTGGCAAAGTTTGGCGACATCACAGAATTCCAGGAAGAGTTGGGAGAAAAGTTTTTTAATTACTATTCAAGTGTTTTTAAGGAAGGAGCCCTGACAAAGCGGGAAAAATCACTCATAGCCTTGGCCGTTTCTCACGCCATTCAGTGTCCGTATTGCATCGATGCCTATACTTCCGATACGCTCAAACAGGGATGTGATGAAGAAGAATTGATGGAGGCCATTCATGTGGCCGGGGCGATCAGAGGTGGCGCTTCGCTCGCCCACGGGGTACAGATGATGAACCAGGTGAAAGATAAATTGATGTGACATGCAATCTCTGCTAAAACAAAAACATAAATTATCCAGTGCGGAAACTCAACTGGACATCCTGACGGATGCAAAGTCGGCGGGTATACCGGATTTCAAAGAAAAATTGACGAAATCCGGACTCTATCCCCTAAAACCCGTCCAACTCGACATATTGCAGGTCAATGTCGGTAAACTTTGTAACCAGGTCTGCAAGCATTGCCATGTGGATGCCGGACCCGATCGAAAAGAAGTAATGTCCCGGGAAACGATGCAACATTGCATAGATGCGCTGTCCAGGTCGGATATTCAGATGGTTGACATCACCGGCGGCGCACCCGAGATGAATCCGGACTTCAGGTGGTTTGTAGAGAAAGTTTCAAAAATGAAAAGACAAATTATCGTCAGGTGCAATCTGACAATAATTCTCGCCAATCCGAAATTCTATGATCTTCCGGAATTCTACAGGAAGCATAAGGTAAACGTAGTTTCGTCGCTGCCTCATTTTACTTCGAGGCGCACCGACGCCCAAAGAGGTGTTGGAGTGTTTGACAAGTCGGTAAAAGCACTGAAAATGCTTAATGAAGTCGGCTATGGTACCGACCCCGACTTGAAACTTGATTTGGTATTTAACCCTTCCGGGGCCATTTTGCCAGGCGATCAGGCTGCCCTTGAAACCGAATTCAAGCGAAGACTGAAAACCCGATACGGCATCGAATTTAACGGCCTGTTTGCAATTACCAATCTCCCGGTCAGCAGGTTTCTGGACTATCTTATTGTTTCGGGAAACTTTAATGAATACATGAATGAGTTGGCAAATGCCTTCAATCCCATGGCAGCGCAGGGAGTTATGTGTAGAAATATGATCAGCATCGGCTGGGACGGGTATTTATACGACTGCGATTTCAACCAAATGCTGGATCTGAAAATAAATGTGCGCAGACCGCACATTTCGGATTTCGATTTGATAGATATTCTAAACAGAAAAATACTTGTAAACAATCATTGCTACGGATGCACAGCAGGCGCCGGTTCGAGTTGCGGAGGAGCGACAACATAATGATTAAGGTACAAATTCCCTACAATTCAAACATGAGCTTTTGGTTTGGCGGGAAACCGGCGAACGGTTAAATCATATATGTCGCCGATTTATAACTGCTGTTAAGTAAAAAGTGTCATTTCGAGACCTGACATTTTTGCAAAACGCACAAATTTGAATGACGTATTCTTATGCATTTATCTGATTTACAGATTATTACAAAAACACGTCATCGGTAACGGAGTGAGAAATCTGGTTCAATCGACACCCGGCCACCACGAATAAGCCGGATCTCTCCTGACGTCGGGATGACAAGGGAGGAGCCTCGAAATGACAAAAACCTCGTTTTATGATTAATTCAACACTAATATTTTATACCAAAAAGGAACCATGAGCTATTTAGATACCGCAAGGGATATATATAAACATGCAGCGGAAACACCCGATGTGGGGTTGTGTTGCACAACCACTCCAATCTGGGCGCTGCCCGATCTTTATATTCCCAAAAAAATGCTGGAGATGAATTACGGCTGTGGCAGTACGGTTCATCCCGGAGATCTTATCAACCATCCCAAAATATTGTATGTCGGAGTCGGAGGCGGCATGGAACTGTTGCAGTTTTCTTACTTTAACAGGCAAAAAGGCGGTGTAATTGGTGTAGACGCAGTAGGTGAAATGCTGGAGGCTTGCAGCAAGAATTTGATTGAAGCCGAGATGCAAAATGATTGGTTTCAAAGATCGTATGTCGACCTCCGTAAAGGAGACGCCCTTGCCCTGCCACTTGAAAATAACAGCATCGAAGTCGCCGCACAAAATTGTCTTTTCAACATTTTTGAGGAAGAAGATCTCAAGCTGGCTATTTCGGAAATGTACCGCGTCTTAAAACCCCATGGAAGGCTGGTACTATCCGATCCTGTCAGCCGCGCCCCGATACCGGAACATTTAAAATCTGATCCCGAGCTGCGCGCACTTTGCCTGAGCGGAGCTTTGCCATTGAATGAATATATAAAATTCATTGCGGATATCGGCTTCGGCACTATTGAGATAAGGGCGAAGAGGCCGTACAGAATTTTAGATCGAGCGCGCTATGATACCGACACGGACATACTGTTGGAAAGTGTCGAAGTTTGCGCCATCAAAGATCCGATGCCGGAAGACGGCCCTTGCGTGTTTACCGGGAAAGCAGCCATTTACACAGGCCGGGAGGACTTCTTTGACGATGAAAAGGGCCATGTTTTGATGTACAACCAACCGCTTTCTGTTTGTGACAAAACAGCGGACGGTCTTGCAAATCTCGGGAGAGATGATATTTACGTTTCGCAGAGTACCTTCCACTACGATGGCGGGGGGTGTTGTTGATGCATAAAGCCGTCTTGCCGGGAGCCTTCATTCATGGCCCCTGAATCGATGACCACGGATTATATTTTTTAGCTAATAAGGTTCGATGTTAAAGCGATCCGGTTTTAATTTGGTGTATTCATCATTTTGCATAAGCCCGAGAAATACCGGATCAATCATCTCGCTGTCCCAGTTCTCTTTAGATTCAAATAGCTTTTGCTTTTGGGTGAGATCAGTTAAATGATGACTTTCTTCTACATCCTGGTTCAGGTCATACAACTCTTCATTTTCTCCATTCAGGCTTATCAACTTCAAATTCCTGTGTCTTACGGCATAGGATCTGCTGTCAAATTTTCTCCAAAATAAATGTTCATGCGGATATCCTGTTTTTTGTCCTGCCAGGTATGGAATTATATTCACACCATCCAACGAATTTATTGGTGTGGCTTTTGAATGCGCTGCCACCGTAGCAAAAATATCCAGTGAAATTACCGGTCGATCGTACTTCTGATTAGGATCGATCATAGCCGGCCAACACATCGCAAAAGGCACTCTGATTCCCCCTTCATACAAACTTCCTTTTCCTGCTTTGAGCGGATCATTTCTGGATCCGTTTGTTTTGTTCGGTCCTCCGTTATCCGACAGAAAGAAAACCATGGTGTTTTCATCGATTCCCAGCTCATCCAGCTTGTTTAAGATCAGACCAACACCATCATCAACCGAACTTACCATGGCGGCATATGTCCTCCGCTTTTCATCTTCAATATGAGCAAATCTATCTAAGTATTTTTTGGTGGCTTGAAGCGGCGTATGTGGCGCATTGTAAGCCAGGTATAAAAAAAATGGTTTGTTGGAGTTTCTTTCTATAAAGCCAACCGCTTCTCTTGACAATGCATCTGTCAGATATTCCCGTTCATCTATTCTGCTGTTGTTTCTAAGTAACTTTGTGTTGTATGCCGCATACTGCGAATTCACCTCTGAAACATCATTCAGTGTCCACAGATGCGGGAAGTACTGATGGCCTCCGGTTAAAAAGCCAAAAAACTCGTCAAATCCACGGTTTAACGGTCGTTGGCTTTTATGGGCGCCCAAATGCCATTTCCCGATGGCCATGGTCTGATAACCTACTTTATCCAGTGCGGAGGCCAGCGTTTCCTCGCTTAATGGAAGTCCCTGATTCGGATCATTGGGTGCAAACAAAGGATTTCTTCCAAATCCGAATCGATCCTGATAGCGACCTGTGATCAGCCCGGCCCTGCTTGGTCCACAGACCGCGTAACTGACATAACCATTCGTGAACTTCACCCCCTGGCTGGCTATACGATCTATATTGGGGGTCGGAATATCTTTACATCCATTAAAACCAACATCTGCATAACCCTGATCATCCGTGAGAATGATTATGACATTGGGTTGAGTGTTTTGAGCAATGTCTTTTTTGGATTGACAATTCACTAAAACTCCGAAATATAAAAGTAAAATGACAACTCTTTTCATAATAATGATTGTTGTATGGTGACACCTGCCATCCACCGGTCATCTCCTCCAACCTCCGCTTCATCCGTGACATCTTCAAACTTCAAGTCACCCTTGTTGAGATATAGTTTGTTGGTGACCATATTCCCCGTAAAATAAATATCATGAAGACCGTCATTATTTACATCGCCGATGGCGACGCCTCCTCCGTTATAGAAATAATAGTAGTTAATATATCCCCACTCTTCTGTTTCGGATAGCACATTTTTGAAATGAATGTTGCTTTGGTTGGGGGAGACTATTGAAAATAGGGTTTCCCGATCACCGCAACATGAACAAATAGCTAATCCAAAAATAGTTATAACCCGAATTTGAATTGGCATCTTGCGCACCCCAGAACTTTGATGACAATGAATCCAGTTTTCCATTACTCCCTTTTTTCCCGATAAATCCGCACATAATCCACTTCAAATCTCGCTGGAAATGTCGTTCCGGAAGGATCGCCGCCATTACTTCCAATGGCCAGATTAAGCAATAAATAATGAGGTTGCTTAAATGGGTTTTCGATTTCACTCGCAGGGTTGATTGTTTTGCTTAATCGTACGGTATTTAAAAGCTCGTCATCAAGAAACAGCTCAATTTTGTCTTCGGTCCAATCCATGCGCCAAACATGAAACTCATTTGCCCAATCTGCAGGAAAGGAGCTGATATGCTTTTTAAATCCATCCCATTTCGGCACCCATCTTTGATCGGTTCCCCAGGCAAAATTGGCCAATATATAATCCGAATAATATTCCATAATATCAATCTCCCCGTTACTTGGCCACTCTCCTTCAATGCCAAGTGTCCATATTGCCGGCCACATACCGCGTCGTACATCGATTTTAGCTTTAATCTCGAAACGGCCATATTTCCAGCTATGCAATCCACGGGTCATTAAACTCGACGAGGTGTAATGCGCAAACTCCCTGGAAGTTTTCCAATCCGTGCCATTGGGATCATAATTCGGGTTGGGTATGTCCTCCCTTCTACCTTCGATGATCAATAATCCGTTTTCACAATAGGCATTTTCTTTCCGGTACCACTGCAGTTCTTTATTCCTTACAAAGCCATTCTCAAATCCCCAGTTATCGGGATTGGGAAAATCACCCTCAAATTCATCCTCAAAGACCAATTCATATTCCGTCTCTTGCTGATCTTCGATCGGACTTATACCATCTCCGTCATCACCCGTACAGGCAAATAAAATTCCTGTTATCAGGAATAGTATCAACAGCAATATTTTATAATTCCCCATTGTATTCATGTATGCCAATAGACGGATTATTATCCGGGAGCACTTCATTCCCATAAAAATCCTCTATTCTTTCATCAATCACTTTTAATCCTGAGGCTATCCCTCTGGAATCTTTTTGTAGCTTAAATCCTTTCAGCGATGAGATGCCGTGTATACCAACTTCAGGTTTCAGGAATTGAGGGTCACCATATAACGCGCTTTTATCAGAAGGCGGCGATCTGAAAGCTCCATAGTACAAATTGTTTTTAAAGATATGACCTCGACTTTCTCCCCAGACAAAATCAGCCGTATCCTCTACATAAAATATATTATTGGCAAAAAAAGTATTTTCCGGCCAGGGGCCTCCCCAGTTGTCCATATGTACAATGGTTTTATCGATCTCATCTGATTTTTTTCGCGGTACGTAGATGACGTTATTGTATATCCGGCTGTTTTTGCATGGACCGCTTATGTGAAAGGTCGGCGAGAAATACCCTTTACGTTTTGTGGGTTCAGCCCGATACCCATCGTTGACACTAAGGTTGTATCGAACGACCGTGCCAATCGTTCCTATATTTCCGCTTGTTCCGATATTATTACCGTTGTTGCAAATCAACAGGAAACCGCCGGCATTATCATGACTATAATTATATTGAATAACGGTATTCCGGCAATTCCAATCGGAGTCAAAGCCCTGCGCATCCCACGGTGCATTGTGACCGCTTACTTCGTTGTATTGGATGGTGGTATGATCACTGCTCCACGGCCATATGCCCGCAGCAGCCTCGCCCTCCGGCAATATTTCAGGGCAATCCCTCATGATATTGTGTTCGATAAGTGCGCCGTCGCAGCCAATGGGTACAATACCATCTCCCGGTATGCGCTCCAATAAATTGTTTCTTACGACGACGTTTATGCTTGGATGCCATTGATCCCGTCGAGTATAGCCTCTGGAATTGATCCCGTTGCGTCCGCAATTATAGAGGTGACAGTCTTCTATTCTTAAATCGACAAACCTGGTTTTTATGCGATCGCCTCCGTTTTGCCATAGGATAGCGCTTCCTCCTCCTTTGCTTTTTACAAGACTGCCATTCACATGATGTATGTCAAGGTTTTTTAAATATATATGATTGCAATCGCCGAAGTTTTCCGCTTGCACCACAACACCTCTTCTTCCGGCCTTCCGTTCTTTTCCGGTGTTGGTTATCATAAGGTTATTAATTTCCCAATATGCCACGTTATAGAGTTTTAGGGCTGCATCGAATTTACCATTTGCTTCGATTCGTGGTTTCGCACCATTTCCGTACATATCAATGACGATGGGATTTTCATCGTTTCCAATACCTTTTGGAATCAGTTGACCCTGATATTCCGTACCACATTTAAAAAGTATTTTGTCCCCGGGCTTAAAAAGATGATCATTGACTTTTTCAAGGCTGGCCCAGGCTGCAGATGGCGAATTGCCCGAATCCGTATCGTCACCGCTCGCGCTGTCTACGTAGAATGTTTTGTTATCGGCGCACGCACAGGCTACAAGTAAAATCGTAAAATAAAAAGAAGTATGAATAAAATATCTCACTGATAGTGTATGAAAAATTGACATATCCAATAACTTTTGGTCCCTGTTTTTCAAAAAACCCAAAAATGGGTTGATGGACAAGAGAACCTCCCGTTCAGGAGGTCTTCTTGTCATCAGGTTATTTTCCTCAACCTCCGACCAACCATTCGCTGTGTTGCTCGAGGGCTTTATTATTATCCAGCTCACTTTGAGGAATCGGCCATTTCCAGTGTTTCGGGTCCAGGAAATTTCTATCCCGTACACTCGGGTAGCCTCGGTCCTTCATTTCCTGTTGCTCGCCCCCGGTCATATATTCATCATATTTTTCCTTTAATTCTCCCCAGCGCAGCAGATCGAAATACCTCAATCCTTCAAAAGCCGTTTCAACTCTTCGTTCGTGTTTTACGATATCGAGTAATTCACCCGGACTCAAGCCGATTCCTTCGACATCCTCAACCTTGGGCATATTTACCCGGCCTCTGATTTGATTGATGAGTCCGATCACCTCACTTTCCGAATAAGAACCGGATCGGACAAGCGCTTCGGCTCGCATCAATAAGACATGCGCATATCGGATCACATAAAAATCCTGGGGACTATCAAAGTGGTTCTCATTATTATTTTCTTCCGTCCATTTCCTCATAAATTCGGTTTTTTGACCTTCAACGAGGTCTCCGCGCCACGTGTCTCCGTTAGAGACTAATGTTGCGCTGAATCTGGGGTCCCTGTTTTCGGATTTGATATCCGGATTATACAAGGGGGATTGATCAATAGGTAATCCGTCCGTACAATAGAAATCATCGACCAGGTTTGGCAACGGGCGCTGATACCCGGCAAATCCCGACCCCCAATAACCGGCGAAACTAGAGCCATTATCCAGAACACGATCAAAAATCACCGAAAATACGATTTCATTATTTACTTCATTTTCAGTGGTAAAAAGCGTGCTGTAATCCGGAAATAATGAATAGCCCATTCCTATGACATTACCGGCCATAGCCGCAGCCTCTCCGAAATATCCGTGCCATAAATATATTCTCGCCAACATAGCCATTCCCGCACCTTTTGTGATTCGCCCCCATTCACTGGCCGGCACTGTTTCGGGCAAGTCTTCAATGGCGTCTTTCATATCATCGATCATAAAGGTTATAATGGACTCCTGGCTATCTTTCGGTACATTTGATTCTTCTACCGTTTGAGGCTCGGTAATCAAAGGCACATCTTTAAAGGTCATGGCCAATATATTGTACACGGTGGCGCGGATTACTTTTGCCTCTGCAATCATGCGCGCGGCAACATCGGCATCCATATCCTCAATCTCAGGGATTTTTGAAACGACGTTGTTACATCGAACAATTGCCCTGTAACAGTTATTCCATGTATTATTGACCAAACCGTCTGTTGCCGTATGTTTCCCTTCGGCTACAGCGCCCCCCTGCATCCACTGCCAATTGGTATAGCCATTGTCACTTAAAAAATCGGTCCGGACAACTCCCCCTCCCCAGGGGTTCGAATCAAAAATATGACGGCTCTGCAAAGCGTCATAGCATCCCATTAGAGCAAGATGGGCATCATTTTCACTCAGCCAGAAGTTGTCTTCGGAAAGAGATGTCAATGATTTACGTTCTAAAAAATCATCAGAACAACTCGAAATGAAACTCACCAATATAAATAAAGTTAAGATATGTCTTTTCATTGTCTCAATGTTTAAAATGTTAAATGAACACCAAGTGAATAAGTCTTTGTGCTGGGATAGAATCGATTCCTGTCATCATCAGCGCGTTTCTCGGGATCAAACTCCGTAACTTCCGTCCACGTCAACAGGTTCGTTCCTGAAAAGAAGATCCTGGCACGTTCCAGCTTGGCTTTCCGTGAAAGTTCCAGGGGAAACGTATAACCGAATTCCAGGTTTTTCAATCTTACATAGGAAGCATCGGTCATGTAATAGGTAGATCTTTGCGTGTTATTTTGAGCATTCCCCAGTCTCCAGTATGTAGCATTTCTGTTTTCCGGTGTCCAGTAATCGAGAATGGACGATGTAAATGTCCCATTGTTTTCAGTATTGTACCAATTCCACCGGTCTACGTTGTGAACGCCCTGAAAAAATGCATAAAGATCAAAGCCTTTGAACGAGCCTCCAAAATTAAATGAGTAACTAAACTCCGGAAAAGGATTTCCGATGATCGTTCTGTCATCGGAATTTATTACACCGTCGGGCGCACCCTCAGGGCCGGAAATGTCTTCATATTTGAGATCCCCCTGTTGTAAAGTTCCCCATTGCGAGGCATGTTCGGCAATTTCATCATCGCTTTGAAAATACCCCTGCGCAATATAACCATAGTAGGAACCGATAGGGTACCCCACCTGATTAATAGTATTTCCGCTGATCCAGTCTTCTCTGCCGGCGATGTCCTTAATTTCATTCTTGACCCTGGATAGATTGAACCCCACAAAGTAAGACAAATCGGTATTTATATTATCCATCCATTTTACATCCAGTTCCCATCCGATGTTTTGAACCTCCGCTACATTTTGATAGGGGAAAGTACCGACTCCCAGTGTTCTGGGCTGAGGTATCCTGATCAGTACGTCCGAAGATACCTTATCGAAGTAATCTGCCACAACCTGCAGTCGATCGTCCAAAAAGTTGATATCGAGACCTATATCCGTCATCGTGGTTGTTTCCCACGTCAAATTGGGATTGGCCAGTTCCGTGATGGCAACGCCTCCGGCAATATCTCCGCCCGGCAAATAATCCTGCCCGGTAGATATGTTTTGGACGTAGGCGTAATTACCAATTTCCTGGTTCCCCAATTGTCCCCAGCTTCCTCTTAATTTTAAGAACGACAGGAAACCGGTATTACTCATAAATGATTCTTCGGTCATCACCCATCCCGCTGAAAAGGACGGGAATGTGCCCCATCGATTGTGGGTGGGCATTCTGGATGATCCGTCGTGACGAATATTGAATTCAAACATGTACGTATCCCTGAAATTATAGTTTACACGTCCAAAAAAGGATTCGAGCGCCACTTCATGGGCATTGCCCCTTACCTGCGGGTTGTTAACACCGCCATCCAGCTCATGAATTTCGTTATTTGGGAAATTTTCGATATAACCTTGATTGAAGTTATCTCTTTCGTATTGTGCAGTGTGTCCTCCTAACACTAAAAGATTATGATCTCCAAAACTTTTCTGATAGGTAATCAGGTTTTCCAACAAATTCCTCGTAAATACCCTGCCCGATTTGGTGAGGTTATTATTTATGTTCTCGCTTATCACTACACCTTGGGCATCTTTAATCTGATAAGTCGGGATGAATTTTGAGGAGTTTGTATTATTATAGATGGTCGCAAAACTCGGAGTCCACTTCAATCCCTTTACAAATTCCAATTCTGCGAACAGGCGGCTCTCAAACCTGTATTGATCTGTGTGATTATCGCCGGTAGCATTCGCAAAATGGATGTTTCTCGTGATTGCTCCCTGGTCGGGAAACAGTCCGTCGACACTTCCGAAATCACCGCTCGAATAATAGGTCGGGACAGTAGGATTGGTAAATCGCCTCAGAGAATAAATTAAACTGTTATCACCTGTTCCTGTGGTTGGAAAAACAGCATGTTCATTGTAGTGCCGTTTAAAACCAAAAACATTCAAACCGATTTTGAATATCTTATTAACCTTAATGTCAAGATTACTCCTGAGGCTATATCGATTGGCTGCCGTACCTGAGAGAATCCCTTCCTGGTCAAAAAACTCGCCCGACACCATAAACTGAGTTTTTTCATTCCCTCCACTAACGGACATGTAGTAGGTTTGCATCGGGGCTGTCCCAAAAGCTTCGTCATACCAATCCGTGTTAGCAAAATGATCCGGATCGGAACCGTCGCGCATGGCCTGGATCATTTCCGGTGTGTACAGCTCCTGTCCACCTTCCCCGACAGACCACAGGTTCTTCATTTCGGAATTTTCCGGAGATGCCAGTAGATTCGGGTCAAACAATAATTCCTGGAATGCCCAGTTGGTTTTTACATTTACATTGATACTGCCATCCGAAGATTTGCCCCTCTTTGTAGTCACCAAAATTACGCCGTTCGCTGCGCGAACTCCATAGATCGAGGCCGATGCTGCATCTTTTAAAACTGTCACATTTTCAATATCGGAAACGGGAATCTGATTAAGCTGACTTTGTACACCATCCACAATAACCAACGGCTCCTGCCCTGAATTAAATGTACCGATACCCCGGATCCTGATCTGCGGATTGTCCTTTCCAGGTTGCGGGTCTATACTGCTTACGGTTACGCCGGGTAATCTGCCCTGCAATAAAGTCGCCGTATTGGCAGCGGGGATGGTCTGTATATCGTCCGTATTAATTGAGGAGACGGCGCCGGTAAGGTTTTCCTTTTTCTGGGTGCCATAACCCACAACAATGATCTCTTCCAGTTGCGTGAGGTCAGGAACCAATGTCATATCAATCACGGTACGCGTTCCAACTACAATCTCCTCCTGGATAAATCCTACGGAACTGAATACCAATACGGCATTTTGATCAGGCACCTCTAAAGAGTAATTCCCCTCTATGTCCGTCACAGTCCCGTGAGAAGTACCTTTTACAATCACATTTACTCCCGGCAAACCGCTGGCGTCTTCGGAAGAGGTCGCCCTGCCCGTTATGGTGATACCTTGAATAACAACTTCTATTTCATTCCCTCCTTTATTAACCGACTCCTTAAAAGAAATGTGAATACTGTTGTTGATCTGTTTGAACTTCAGGTTTGTATTCTTGGAGATTTCCAGCAGTATTTCTCCAACAGTATTTTTCCTTTTTCTCGTGGAATACTTGAATCCGGTGTTCAGTATCTCGTTGTCATAAGAAAACTCAAAATCGGTTCTGAGCTCTATTTCCTGCAATACCTGATTTAATTCAGCCTCAGTGAGCAAAAGGTTTATATGGGTCTCCTTGATACTTTTTATTTGTTGGGCACTTACGCTGCTGGCTTGCAATGCTCCAATAAGGATACAATTTATAATAAGAGCGTATAAACTAAACCTTGACATTCTTATTAAGATTTGTCGTAATAATTTTAAATTCATAATTTTATGTATTAAGTATTTAGAAAAATTTATTTTCAGCCTATGTGATGCGGGAACATCCATAGGCTCTTTTTCATTTCATAGGCATACAATATTATTTGTTAAACATTATTTCCACATTTTTTTTATCGATATGGTAATTGAAGTGGTAAACAAATGCCAATCCCTCCAATACCTCTTTTAAATATTCGTTGTCGTAATAACCCGAATAGACAATATCGGAATCCGATGAATTTTGAATAGAAATATCCACACCATACCATTCTTCCAATTTCTCTATTATTTCATAGAGCGGAGCATGATCAAAGTAAAGTACACCATCCTTCCAGGCTATTTTTTTGCCCGGATCAAACAATTCCACATCAATTCTTCCCGATTCTTGCACGACAGCCATTTCACCAGGATAAAGAATTACGGAATCACTCGAGCCCTTTGAGACCTGAACTTTCCCCGTCACCAAAGCGATTTCAATATCCGATGTAAAAGAATTGATATTAAAACTTGTGCCAAGCGCCGTAGTGGTAATTTGCTCGGTCACAACCTTAAATGGCGCCAACGTATCCCTGACCACATCGAAAAATGCCTCTCCTTCCAAATAAACAATTCTTTCGTTGCCACTAAACGGGAATTCGTATTTAACCGAACTGGATGAATTGAGCACGACGACGGAACCGTCGGGAAGATTGGTCGTTAGTTTTTGCCCTCGATGAGTGGACTTCTCTATTAGGTTTTTCGAAATTATTTCTTTCGAAGGATTCTTCAGATTATTCAATACAAAATATAATCCGGAAGAAACCGCCAAGAAGAAACCAACAACCGCTGCCCTCAAAACCCAGGGATGAATCTTTCTCGCTCGAACATTATTGCTATTTTCAAAAATCAGAATATTCTCGTCAATATTATTCTTTATCTTTTCAACTTTTGAGGCATCATATTCTTCGCGCTTAAACCGGAACGGATTAAACAGTGCTTCGGCCAGGTGTACAATCTCTTGTCTATCCGGATTGTCGTTAAGCCATTTATCCCATTTCGGATCTTGTTTATTTTTGATCCATGAAATGAAAGACTCATCCACAATCAGTTTCTCAAATAACTCTTCGCTATTTTTCATCCGTTTATATTTTTTTTAAGTCACTGACAAACAGAGAAATATAATCATGCTCGTGCGTGTCCCGAATTTGCTCCGGTCCCACCGGTTTCATCAAACGAGCATGATTAAAAGCAGCCTATATACTCTAAATACATAAGTCGACGGGATTACCCCATTTTTTTGAAGTATTTTGACCTGAAATACGCAATAGCCTTTCTATTCCGATCCTAAATTACTTCAAATCAGTCCCTTCGTTTCGTTTTACTTTTCACTATAGCGATGCTATGCTGTCAAAGTAAAACTTCCTGATTTATTGCAATTCAAGCGCTCATAACGAGAGCTGTCACATAATCCAGGTTTAAAAAAAATTGGCGGTAGTATATTCTTGACCCGGCAAAAAAACAGAAACTCATTATAAAAAATAAAACATCGTCTGCTTCAACCTCTTTAAAGCCCTTGCCATAAGCTTGTAAACTGCCTTTCTGTCTACATCCAAGGCTTTTGAAATCTGATCGTAAGAAAGGTTTTCGTAGAATTTAAGATAAATGATTTCTCTCTGTCTGGAGGTCAGTTTTTGAATCGATGCATTGAGTTTTTCCAAGTGCGCTCTGTTAGCCCCCACCTTAATCAATTTATCTTCTACCGATAATTCTATATCAAAATCAATGGCTTGATTGATATCCACATAGGGTTTCCTCTGACTGAGTTTTCTTATTATTCGTCTTTTAATGGAAAATAGCAGGTATGCCTTAATGTTATCGATCGGACTGATTCTCTTTCGCTTTATCCAAAGGTCAGTGAATAACTCCTGAATACAATCCTCGATCAATGCTTCGTCAGAAGTGATTTTTCTGGAATAATTGTAGACGATATTTACATATTGATAATATATTTTGTCGAAAGAATCTCTGACCCCATCTCTTAGTTCATTCCATAATATAGTGTCGTTGCCAATCAACCTTCTCTATTGATCATTAAAGACAGACTCATCACCTTTAGTATGAGCTCCTGCCAGTACTAAGCTCTTAACTGCTGCAAATTTAAAATTCAACTTAAAATTTAAAAATACCCGCTCTATACAATCAATTTATTCAAGCCGGAAAGCTGTCTATTTGAATATAGTTGCAATAACATCAAGTTCCCAATTATTTTTTATCTTGATGTACCGCCTGATCGTGCATAATGGTACAGCGAGATGTGATTTCCAGAAGCCTTTGGGATATGAATTGACGGACGGAGATGAATCACCCGGGTTAACATACCGGCCGATGTAAAAATGAAATGTAATGCCGCAGCGTAATTGTAGATATCGAAGGCAAAAAAACGACAGTCATCTGTAATAGCAATGCGGAAATAAAGCTGGTTTTTGGTGCTGGTCATTCCGGATGCTCGACGATACCGATGACACAGGTAGGTATTTTCGGAGGCGATCCAAAATCCCCCGGAATCATAGCTGTCCCGGGCCATGAGCTCTGACGGTTGACCGGCTATTTCTTACAATCGTTATTTTCCAGGGCAAAAAACCGCCCGCCGTTTACAAAAATTTTATCGTCCTTGATCTCCATATCCAAAGTTACCGGAGTATTTTTGGAAAAATCGAGGGTGAGCCTTCCCTTCTCGCCAATACCTTCCGCTGTCCAGGTGCCTTTTTTGTTGCCTTTATAGGCGTTATTTTCGGTTTTTAACATCCCTTTAGATTTGATCCGGGACCTGAAGGTACCGTCTCCGCAAAGCCATACTTCGTTTTGTTCCCGATACTGGGTACTGGACAGATAGGACATCAGGTATTTATTCTTCAGAAATTCCGGCCAGTTAAAATCTCCATAGACACTCCCGATTTTGGGTTCGATCACCTCTGAGGATTTTACCAGTTGATCAAAATTCTTAATGAATTCATCAAACCGCTCTACCGGGGCCAACAACGATAAAGTCAGTGTCCAACCGTACCCGCCATCCATTGCGACGGCATATCCCTTATACGGGACCCTGGATCCCGTTACATCAAAATTCCCCGTCATCCGTTTACCGTCGATCGCAGGTTCGCCATTGAGCGATATTACCAGCTCGTCTGTCAATGACAAATGCTGATCCCAATCCTTGCGAAGCTGTGCCAGGTCCGAATGGTTGGCGTTGATAAACATATACCCTTCGGCATTGCCATTCGGGATCATCAAAAAAACTTCTTCCTCCTGCGGCAAGGTCCCAAACCATCCATCCGGCACAACACCTTTGTAGCCTACCATTGGCGCATAAATTTCCTGCCCTTGTTCGTAAATGGCTCCGGGCTTCAGCCTGTCCTGAGCCAAGACAATTAAACCCAGGTGCGTGAAAAGGATAAATAAGACAAATTCCTTCATAGTATTGTGTGATTTAAAATCCAATTTAAAAGAAGAATTAAAATAAACGGAATAAAACCAACCAAAAGCTTAATTTTTTTTTCGTCAGCCTTTTTTCACTATCGGAAAACGGCAGAAAGCGAGAAATGTCACGGGTTGCCGGTATTCCGGCTTTTTAAAAAGCCTTATGTGATATACATCACACCAAAATTGAATTATTCAAATATTATGTGATATTCAGCACAAAATTCCAAGGTCCAAAAAAGCCAATTTTCATGATTATAATCATGTTTTTATAATTATTTTCTCTTTTCATTTGTTAAATGATTTTATAATCATTCCAAGATTCTTTGTCAAAAACAGATGGGAAAATAACCGGTATAACCGATCCCATGCTTTAAATAGTACTCGAATGAATCAAACGAGAAGAGAGTTTTTAAAGATATCCGGCCTTGGGATCGGAGGTGTCGCCCTCACCGCTCCTCTTTTTAATTGGTCGAACGGAGCGATCGCTTCCGACCAAAACCCTGCAGAGGAAGATTTTGTGAATCGCACACCTACCTATTGTGAGGTATGCTTCTGGAAATGTGCGGGATGGGTTTATAAGAACGAAGAAGGAAATATCTGGAAAATCATCGGCCATGATGAAGACCCCCATTGCAACGGCCGATTGTGCCCGAGAGGGACGGGGGGCGTTGGAATGTATTATGATGAAGATCGACTTAAAACCCCATTGATCCGAAAAATCGTTGATGGCAAACAGCAATTTGTCGAGGCAAGCTGGGACGAAGCGTTGGAGGTGGTGGCCAATAACCTGAACAAGGTAAAAGAAAAGTACGGCCCGGAATGCACCGCGCTGTTTACACATGGGTCCGGAGGTAAATTTTTTGGAGATTTATTGCGGGCGTTCGGATCTGAAAATATAACGGCGCCTTCTTTTGCCCAATGCCGGGGGCCTCGTGAAGTTGCTTTTCTGGCGACATTCGGAGAGATCATTGCCTCTCCCGAAAGAGTAGATATCCGGGACACAAAATGCCTGGTATTGATCGGCTCTCATATCGGAGAAAATATGCACAACGGCCAGGTGCAGGAGATGTCCGATGCTATTGACAAAGGCGCGACAATCATTACGGTCGATCCCAGATTTTCCACGGCCGCATCCAAATCAAAGCACTGGCTGCCCATAAAACCGGCGACGGATATTGCTTTGCTGCTGGCATGGATTCACGAAATCATTTACAACGAGTGGTACGACAAAAAATACGTAGAGAAATATTGCTATGGATTCGAAGAGCTCAGGGAACATGTAAAAAACTTTACCCCCGAATGGGCTTACGGCATTACGGCGCTTAAGCCACATGTGATCCGGGAGACGGCAAAGGAAATGGCCAACGCCTCCCCCGCAACGATCATTCATCCGGGAAGACATGTTACCTGGTATGGTGATGATACGCAACGATTGAGAGCGGTGGCCATATTGAATGCATTGTTAGGCTCGTGGGGACGAAGAGGTGGATTTTACAGTCCTGAAAAAAAATCATTGCCCGGCTTCCCTCATCCGGAATACCCGAAGCCAAAGAAAACCTGGCGCGATGCCCATCCGGGCAAATACAACCTGGCGATCGAGGTGGTGTCCAACGACATCTGTGATTCTACGATTCCTACACCGGACAGGGATTGCAATTTCAAAGCCTGGATCGTAAACGGCACCAACTTAATCTTTACATTGCCGGATCAAAGGAAAACGCTCGAAGCGATTCAAAACCTTGAATTCATGGTCGTCATAGATACAATGCCCATGGAAATTACAGGCTATGCCGATGTCGTTCTCCCGGAATGTACCTATCTCGAGCGCTACGATTATTGCCGGACCGATCAAAACAGGGAGCCCAGCATTGCCCTTCGAATGCCTGCTACGGAACCAAAATACAATAGTAAACCGGACTGGTGGATTGTAAGGCAGTTGGCAAGCAAGATGGGCCTCGACAACTATTTTCAATGGACGGATATCGAACAGGTACTGGACTGGCAATTGAAGCAGGTCGGATCCTCACTGGAGGAAATGAAGAAAATAGGTGTAAAGAAATTCCCGAGAGCGTACGATGATATGTACTTCGGAGAAGGTGAAGAAATCGAATTCAACACAAATACGGGAAAGATCGAGCTCTATTCCACGGACCTGGAAGCAGAGGGATTTGATCCGATGCCGGTTTATACTCCGCATAAGGAACCGGATCCCGGGTATTACAGATTGAATTACGGGAGAAATCCGGCCCATACGTTCAGCCGCACAGCTAACAATCCAAACCTTACTGATCTGTTGGATGAAAATACGCTCTGGGTAAACCCAATCGTTGCAAAAGAATGGGACCTGAAACGCGGTCAGAAGGTATGGCTTGAAAACCAGGACGGCATAGTTTCAACGTTCTCCATCAAGGTAAGAATTACGGAGCGCATCCGACACGATTCGGTGTATATGGTACACGGTTTCGGACATGCGGAAAAAAGGCTCACAAGGTCCTATGGAAAAGGAGTAAGCGATACCGAACTGATCACCAATGTGATGACAGACCCGATCATGGGCGGTACCGGCATGCGAGGTAATTTCGTCACATTTAGAATTGATAATCCACATAAAGAGGAGGTTGCGTCATGAGATATGCAATGGCTGTAGATACCAAGAAATGTGTTGGCTGTAGCGACTGTGTAGTTGCATGTCAGACGGAAAATAATGTGCCCATCGGATACTGCAGGGATTGGATTGTGGAAGTAACGGATGGCACCTATCCTCAATTGGAATTGGAAATCAGATCCGAGCGATGCAACCATTGCGCAAATGCTCCATGCGTGCGCTGTTGCCCGACCGGAGCAAGTCATTATGCTGATGGGGGTATTGTGTTGGTAACCGAAGATATGTGCATTGGTTGCGGAGCTTGTATTGCTTCATGCCCGTATGACGCGCGATATCCGCATCCCGATGGTTATGCGGATAAATGTACCTTCTGCATTCACCGGGTGGAAAAGGGGCAGAAACCTGCCTGCGTAGAAGTTTGCCCGACCAAATGTCTGTACTTCGGTGACCTGGACGATCCGAATAGCGATGTGTCCAAAGTATTGAAAAAGAGAAAATACAAGACGCTTATTCCCGAGGCCGGAACAAAACCGCAACTTTATTTTTTGATTTAAATTTCACCGGAAGTCATGAAAGAAGAATTGATCGTAAGCGGACGAATGAACTATAAGGTAGATCCTGTTTTGCACATCTGGGGCTGGGAAATACCCGTTTACCTTTTCCTCGGGGGACTGGCAGCAGGAATTTTATTTTTTGCAGCTCTGTACTACCTGAGAGGGAAAGAAAAAGAATATCAATCGGCAGTAAAGTGGGCCCCTATGTTCACGCCATTTTTCCTGATCATCGGATTGGGCGCCCTTTTTCTCGACCTCCACCACAAGCCCTATTTTTGGAGGTTATACACAACGATCAAATTGCAATCACCCATGTCCTGGGGCGCCTGGACACTCATGGTCGTAACACCGTTATCCATTATCTGGTCGGCGACTTATGTTCGGGAGTTATTCCCAAAATGGGACTGGAAGTTTAAAAGGATCTACGATCTCGAGGTTTTTTTTACCAAAAACAGGACTTCCCTGGCATGGATCATGATCGTCTTTGCGGTGATCTTGGGAATCTATACGGGAATCTTACTGTCGGCATTTAATGCCCGGCCATTGTGGAACACCTCTATCTTAGGGCCATTGTTCCTGGTGTCGGGCTTATCGGCGGGAGCGGCCCTTATCATGGTGATGTCAACAAATCCGTCGGAGCGAAAACGGTTCGGTCAGATCGACCTGATGCTCATCGCTATTGAGCTGTTCCTGATTATCCATATGTTTATGGGTTTCAACGCCAGTTCGCAAGTGCAAATCGAGGCGGCAGCACTCTTTCTAGGTGGTCCGTATACCTTGCCTTTCTGGATTTTTGTCGTATTCCTCGGTATGGTTGTGCCCGCCTTCCTTGAATTCTGGGAATTGAGAGGAAATCATATACCGGCTTACATTCCGGCTGTTTTAATCATTTCAGGAAATGTCATGCTGAGGTTCATAATCGTGTATGCGGGACAAGCGAGCAGGTATTTGTATTAGCGATGAAGGCGAAGAAAAATCATCTATCGTTCTCCCGGCAAGCCGGAGCGGGACAGGTTGGAGCGGAGATTCCAGCCGGCACAAAGTTGAATGTGCTCGGCAAATAGATCAAATGAATCAGGTTATATGATCATAAAAGACATGAGAAGGAAATTATAGATTATACAATCAGAACAAATGAAGCTCATTTACCCGAAGCGATGTAAAAACGAATCCTTTTTTAATTGGGAAATATCATGAAGGGGATAATCAAAAAAACAAAAAAATGGAAATGAAGGGCAACAAATATATGAATCCATACCTGGCAGGACTGATGCTGGGCATTGTATTGCTGGCCTCCTTTTATCTCACCGGAAGAGGGCTCGGCGCCAGCGGCGCCATGAAAAGCGTCGTTGTAAGCGGTGTTTCGACAGTTTCGTCCGAATATGCGAAAAATTCACATTTCTATTCAAAATACCTTGGGGGAGAATATTCGCCCATGAAAACCTGGCTCGTATTGGAAGTCCTCGGGGTTTTGATCGGTGGCTTTATCTCCGGGGCCATCAGTGGCAGGCTAAAATTCAAACTGGAAAAATCACCGAAGATTACCGGCAGAAAAAGAATATGGCTAGCCATTATCGGTGGCGCTCTATTCGGTTTCGGATCGCAACTCGGACGGGGATGTACAAGCGGAGCAGCCTTGAGCGGGATGGCGGTTATGTCCCTGGCCGGTTATGTCACTATGATGGCCATCTTTGGGACAGCCTTTGCGCTGGCCTACTTTTTTAGAAAAAACTGGATTTAGTATTTTAAACGAAAATATGATGGGACCGATAATTCCTTTATTCGAAATATCAGAAGAAATTAATCTGCTCATAGCCTTCCTCATCGGATTGGGATTTGGCTTCGCCCTGGAACAGGCAGGGTTTAGCTCGAGCAGAAAACTTGCCGGAATGTTTTACGGTTATGATATTACTGTGCTGAAGGTATTTTTCACGGCTGCGATTACCGCCATGCTCGGACTACTATTCATGAATTACCTCGGTATGATCGACATGAGCATTGTATATGTCAACGAATACTTTATGTCATCGGCAATCGTCGGCGGAGTGATCATGGGCGCCGGATTTATAATTGGTGGTTTTTGTCCCGGAACAAGCGTCTGTGCCGCTGCAATCGGCAAAATCGATGCCATGTATTTCATTGGCGGCAGCCTGATCGGCATTCTGCTGTTTGGCCAGACATATCCCCTATGGGAGCATTTGCACAATGCTCAGCAACTGGGATCGCTCAAGTTATCGGATACACTGGGCTTGCCGGACGGACTGTTAGGGCTGATCGTCATTGTTGCTGCCGTCGGCATGTTCTGGATCGGGGAAATGGCAGAAAAAAGATTTAAAAGAGAAGATATCAGTAAAGAAATTTAATCTATGTAATTATGAAAATCAGGTTTGTATTATCAATCGTTTTGGTGTGTCTTGGGCTTGTTGCCGCTATTTTGCCGCAAAGGCAGAATTCTTCCATGGAATTGGATGCAAAACAATTACTCAACGAAATCCAGCTCGAAAATTATATGATTTCGGTTGATGAAATGGCAAATGCGCTTATCAATAATGATCCCGAATACCAGTTAATCGACGTTCGCTCCGAAGAGGCATTCAAAGCATACAGCCTCCCCGGAGCCTTGAACATCCCGTTTGAAAAATTGTTTGACGAAGCATGGGCGCCCTACATTGATCAGGTCGCTCGAAAAAACGTCTTTTATTCCAATGGCACAACACTGGCCAGTGAAGTCTGGATGCTGACCCGTCAAAAGGGATTCAAAAATAATTATATTTTAAGAGGAGGGCTCAATAACTGGTATGCTACTGTTCTTGATCCAAAGGAACCTGTCGCCACAGACGGTGAAGAGGCTTTTTTTGACTATCGGGCCAGATTGGGTATGAAGCAATTCTTCACAGGAGAAGGCACTCCCGCGTCGACCTCAAATGTGAAAGCCAAAAAGCCGGTTCCAAGAAGAAAAAAGAAAATGGTCGCCGGGGGGTGCAGCTAGGGGCCGCCGGAAATTTTGAGGGAAGCTCATGTAAAACTCAGGATTCAAAACAATGAAACCGGCGTGGCCGGAGCAAATTCAGGATACACACGAACATAATTACATTGCTCTGCATGTCAGCAAACTAAAAAAATATAAACGGATGAAACCGGTAGGACCGGAACAAATTCAGGACACACACGAGCATGATTATATTTCGCTGGATGTCTGCAATCTAAAAAAAATAAACGGATGAAAAAACCATATATAAAGCTGCTGGGTCTGACAATCGTTCTGATTGCTGCCGGTTTAATCGTGGCCTCACTGAAAAGCGGCAGAAAATTCAAATTTGAAACATCCGCCGAGGACCTTCACCGGGAGCTGGTGGATTCCAGGTTTCATATGGATCCGAATACCGCTCGTGAAATCATTGCAAAAAAGAACGGCGATTATGTATTCATTGACATCAGGAATCCCGGAGAATACGATAATTTTCACATCGAAGGCGCGATCAATGTTCCCGCGCAAAGAATCCTTGACGATGCATATATTCCGTATCTTAAAAACAATAAAAAGAAAGTGTTGTACAGCAATGAGAGCATCAAGGCGGATCAGGTAAGAGTATTGCTGACACAATACGGATATCACGATCTGTATGTGTTGCAAGGAGGGGCAAACTACTGGAAAGAAAATATGCTGTCGGGCGATGTCTTCAAAACAAAGGCCGAGTATGATGACGAGAAGTTGACCTTTGATCCCGAGAAACTCAAAAAAGCAAATTAGTTCGGGGTCAATGATTTTTTTTAACCGGCCCCGGGTCGCTTGCAGTGGGTTCTGATGATTAGCTTTTCGTAAAAGGTCTTCCATACACAATCACGGAGCTTCTTCCGGATAACCCCGGGAAGGTCTTTTTTATAACATTCCAAAACAACATATTAGGTAATTTCAAAATTTGTTTTATGCAATTTCAAAATATTTCTTATGTAATTTCAAAATTTGTTTTATGCAATTTCAAAATTTATCGTATTTTTGAAGCATGAAAAAGGGCAAAATCATTAGTAGGCAATTGATCACCAGCATTTCAGATCAATTAAAAAAATACCCGATTATAGCGCTTACCGGCCCCAGGCAATCTGGAAAAACTACGCTGTTGAGAGACCTTCTTCCTTCCTACCAATATATATCTCTGGAGAATCCGGACCAAAGATCCTTTGCCAATGAAGATGCTGTGGGGTTCCTGGAAAAATACAATTCGAAGATAATCTTTGATGAAGTACAAAAAGCGCCAAACCTGTTTTCCTACATGCAAACATTAGTTGATGAAAGTGGTGAAATGGGTCAATTTGTCTTATCAGGATCACAGAATTTTCATCTTTTGGAAAAAATCACGCAAAGCCTGGCCGGTCGTGTTTCTATTTTCAAATTATTCCCGTTTGATTTCGAAGAGCTGAGACGAGCCCGGTTATTACCCGATCATTGGCATTTGACGTTGATTAAAGGGTTTTATCCCGCTATTTACGACAGGCACCTGGACCCTACCCGCTATTATTCAAATTACTTACAAACCTATGTAAATAGAGACGTAACGGAATTAGTTAATATTCATGATCATCGTCGATTTGATAATTTCATCCGGCTGTGTGCCGGAAGAGCAGGTCAATTACTAAATATAGGCAACATAGCAAATGAATGCGGTATTTCGCAACCAACGGCAAAATCATGGCTCTCGATATTAGAAAGCAGTTATATCATTTTCCTTTTACCTCCATATTTTGAAAATTTCAACAAACGAATTGTGAAAACGCCAAAACTGTATTTTTATGACGTTGGATTACTTTCGTTTCTACTTGGCCTAAGGCAGACGGAAGACATGGATAACAACCAAATGGGTGTTCTATTCGAAAACTTGATTGTATCTGAAATTCAAAAGAGAAATCATCATCAATACACATTGAACGACTATTGGTTTTGGAGAGATTCCAATGGAAATGAAATTGATTTAATAACAAAAATTGGCAATAAATACAGTCTGACCGAAATCAAATCCACGCAAACCATACTGCCGAAACTCTTTAAATCTCTGGATTATTTTGATAATCTGACCGACATTAAAAAAATCAACAAAAATCTTATCTACGGCGGAGTTGAAAACCAGCAACGCACAAAATATAAAATCATTGGTTGGAATATGCTTGAAAGCAAAACCCAATAATTCCGGGAATAAAAGTCGGCGCATACGTTTAACCCATCCCGAGTTGCCTTTGAGGGGCTATTCAGATCTGCACGAAAACCCCGGCCGCATTATCCCGGAACTTCTGCGGATAATGCCGGGCAGGTCAATAGAAATGATCCATCTAATAAATCTCCGGAATAAAAGTTTGCTCATTCATCGGAGGGCGCACATAGTTCTTGTCCTTCTTCAGTTTCGGAAGCCGGATCGGTGGCTCCGGCTTCCATTCATACGGAATTTTGCTCAGCAGATGAGCAATACAGTTCAGTCGCGCCTTCTTCTTTGAATCGGCATTGACAACAAACCAGGGAGAGATCCGGGTATCCGTATAGTGGAACATTTCATCCTTTGCTTTTGAATATTCCGCCCATTTTTCCCTGCTTGTCAGGTCCATGGGACTGAATTTCCAACGCTTCAAAGGATTATTGATTCGGTCCTTAAATCTTCTTTCCTGCTCTTTGTCGCTCACCGAAAACCAATATTTGATCAATATCAATCCGGATCTTACCAACATATTTTCAAAAAGCGGGCACGAGCGCAAAAACTCCTGGTATTCTTCTTCGGTACAAAATCCCATGACGCGCTCCACACCCGCCCTGTTGTACCAACTTCTGTCAAAAAGTACGATTTCCCCTCCGGCGGGAAGGTGTGGCACATATCGCTGAAAATACCATTGTGTCTTTTCCTTTTCCGTTGGCACTCCCAAAGCGGTCACCCTGCAAACCCTTGGGCTCAATCGCTCTGTAATTCTGCGAATTACCCCACCTTTTCCAGCGGCATCGCGACCTTCGAAGATTACAACTATTTTTTTCTTTTCTTGCTTTACCCACTCCTGAAGCTTTACAAGTTCGACCTGCAACTTTTCAATTTCCTCCTCATATATTTCCTGGGTAAGCTTGTCGTTTGGTTTGATCCTGAGTTTTTCCTTAGACATTGCTCCAAAAGTTTACCTGAATGAAATTATAAAAAATAATAATAAAAGGAAATCAGGATGACGTTTGGGCAGCCATTAGTTTCTTGGCATGTTTCTGCTTTTGAAGTGTGATCGTGAAGGTAGTTCCAACGTCAAATTCACTTGACACGGAGATGGTGCCTCCATTTCTCTCAATAAACTCTTTACAAAGAATAAGCCCCAATCCCGTACCTTTTTCCTTGTTTGTGCCGAGTGTAGTATGTTTGGAGCTGATATCAAAAATCTTTGCCAGATCTTCGCTTCTTATTCCCACACCGTTGTCTTGAATACCTATCTCAATGCTGTCTTTCCATTCATCGACAAAAATCGTGATACACCCGCCCTCACCGGTAAACTTAATCGCGTTGGAAAGCAAATTCCGCATCACAGTACGAACAGAGTTTTTATCTGCGTTTACAATTACGTGGTCATCCGCCAGAAATTCTATTCTAATCCTCTTATTCAGAGCAGCCTTTGAGAGCAGTCTGATATTTTCCCTGATCACATCCGAAATTTTGAAATTCTCCATGTTGTATTCAATCTTCCCGGTTTGCGAGTGTGCCCAACCCAATAAGTTTTCCAGCAGTTCATAAAGGTTTTTCAAGGATTTATCAAGATCTTTTGCAATTGTTCTAATCTCCTCTTCGGTCAGTGAAGCGGTATGATTAATCAATAATTGCGAAAATGAAGTCAGAGAGTTCAGAGGTCCCTTCAGGTCATGGCCAATGATAGTGAAAAACTTATCCTTTGTACTGTTCAGCTCGATCAGCTCTTCATTTTGCTTAAGTACCTTTTCATTAATGGTTTTCAACTCCTCGGTTATTTTCCTTCGGTCGCGATAGTGATTTATAAAAATGATAACCGATATCAAAATTACAATCAATAATAAAACGAGTGTGACGATGAATTTTTGACTGGCGGCCAGTTGCTTTTCCGTTCTGTTCTTCAGTATTTTAAGATTTTCAATCTGTTGATCTCTAATTTCAATTTCGCTCTTGTTTTCGATCTCTTTAATTTTTCGCTCACTTGCTTCAGCATAAATCAATTCGCTGATTCCGGTATATTTATGCTGATAAAACTGTGCCCTTTCATAATCCTCAAGCCCCAGGTATCCCTGATAGAGATAGTCAAAACTCTGTTGCATTAAAATATTGGAATTGATCATCTCGGCATTGTTCAGCCCGAGTTTCAGATTATTTATGGCCCTCCGATATTCACCGTTCTCTATGCACAACAACCCAATTTCGTTGTAAGATTCGGCAAGTCCGGTTCGGTCCTTGATCCTGTTTCGAATTGTTAAGGCATTCAGATGATACTGAAAGGCCTTGCTATTTTCATTCATGGAAGAGTAGCATTTCCCAATTTTGAAAAGTGCAATAGCAATTTGGATGTCCTTTCTAAGCTCGAGATAAATATCGTGCGCCTGCCCATAGTGTTCCAATGCCGATTCAAAGTTAAATGCCCTTTCGTACAAATCTCCAAAGATCACATACGTTTCAGCTATGATCTCTTCCTGCTCAAACAGTTTGGCATGTTTCAATGATCGCTTCAGGCATTGCTCGGCCTTATCAAAATCATCAAGCTCCAGATACGATTGCGCCTGGTTGTTCAACGTGATGGAAATCAGATCATTTACTTTTGCGCTGTCTGCCAAACGGTATGCCTCAATTTGATATTCCAACGCCTTGGTTATATCACCTACCTGATTATAAATGTCTGAAAAGTACATTTTAATAAGAATGAGCTCATCGATAAACCCGTTTGCCTTGGCATTAAATTCAATTTTTTCGCACTCCTTAAAAGCCGCTTCGTGATCGGATTTCAAATATGAATTTGAAATACCCAGATACCGTTGAGCTCTTATTTTATACTTCGCATTGTTTTCCTGTTGCGCTATGGCCAGCATTTTATCCGCTTTCTTTGCGGCCTGAAGAGGTTCATTCCTAAAATAATAGGGTATTAACTCATCAAGGATAAGCAATTTTTGCTCATTATCTACAAGTATCAGCTTTGTCTCCAGGCTGTCGACATAATCTCTGGCATCTGCGCACTTTAAGATGCCCAAAAAGAAAATCAGAATTAAAATAGACCTGTAAAACATAACCACTATCCAAAACTAATTACACCGGATCGTAATTGTTTCATTCCATCTCAAAAATAACGCTTTATTTTATAGAATCGAGCGCAGAAAAATCCTCATTCATAATAACTTTGACAATATACATAAATTGCATAATTTTGTATTTCTTATCTGCTAAAACATCAAGATTTTATTAAATCAATTGTATTTCAACGTTTTAGAAGATTGATATTTGGAGAATTATTAAGTAATTTTTAAGAAACGGCATCAGATGATGGCCGTTCTTTTGTTTATAAACATTAATCAATCATGTCAAAAATTTCATATTACACCGAAGAAGGACTGAATAAGCTGAAAGAAGAGCTCAACCACCTTAAAACAACCGGAAGATCCGATATAGCCAGGCAGATTGCAGAAGCGCGCGATAAGGGTGATTTAAGCGAAAATGCCGAATACGATGCGGCAAAAGATGCCCAGGGGTTGCTGGAAATGAAAATAGCCAAATTGGAAGCTGTGGTCGGGAATGCCCGGGTCATGGATGAGAAAACGATAGACACCTCAAAAGTATCGGTTCTTTCCAAGGTCAAAATCAAAAATAAAAAGAACGGAGCTACCATGACCTATACGCTCGTTTCCGAGGAAGAGGCCGATTTGAAAAGCGGTAAGATTTCTGTTGCCTCTCCAATAGGAAAAGGTTTGTTGGGAAAGAAGGTAGGAGAAATCACTCGGATACAGGTTCCCGCCGGAAAAGTTGAATTTGAAATACAGGAAATATCTCTATAAATGAGCAGCGTTTTCACCAAAATCATCAACAGGGAAATCCCGGCATATATCGTTGCCGAAGATGCATACAATATAGCCTTCTTAGACATAAATCCGCTTTCGGAAGGGCATACGCTTGTGATCCCCAAAAGGGAAGTGGATTATATTTTCGACCTCGATGACACCACGTATTCTTCGCTGAATCTATTTGCGAAGAAAGTTGCGGTCGCCATCGGAAAAGTGACAAAAAAACGAATCGGCACTTCGGTCATCGGAATTGAAGTGCCTCATGCACACATCCATTTAATTCCATTTAATCGGATGTCTGAGCTTAATTTCGCCAATCCTAAGCTGAAGTTCACAAATGAAGAATTTTTGGAGATTGCCGCAAAAATCAGGGAAGCTTTCGGATAAATTCCGGCTTATTTGATCCGTTCAGGATTGTCTTTAATAAATGATTTCCAGCTTTTTGAGCCGGAAACTCTCGAGTTGGCATTATAGTGATGGCAAAGGGCCACTGCAAGCGCATCGGTGGCATCCAGGAGTTTTGGTTCCGATTCAAACCGCAAGATCGTCTTCAACATATTAGCCACCTGTTCTTTGGAAGCATTTCCATTTCCCGTGACCGACTGCTTTACTTTTTTGGGAGCATATTCCGTAATGGGAATTTCTTTGGATAAAGCCGCAGCCATGGCAACTCCCTGAGCCCTTCCCAGTTTAAGCATAGACTGTACATTCTTCCCATAGAAAGGCGCTTCAAGGGCAACCTCATCCGGTTTATAGTCCTCAATAATGCCTGTGACGCGATCAAAGATCTTTTTCAGTTTGAGCTCGTGCGAAGTGTATTTCGATAAATGAATGACCCCATACTGAATCAATTGAGCGGCATTTCCCTTAATCAGAATTATCCCATACCCCATCACGGACGTTCCCGGATCCATGCCTAAAATTATTTTTTCGGAAGAATTTTTGTTTTGGACTTTCAACTGGTTATTCAATAAACATTTTAATGAGTTCTTAAAATTGATTAATCATCCATAATTTTACACGCAATGGTCCCATATTTTTTCATCATATTTTTACTTTACTATATTTTCATCGGTGTGGCATATTTTGGCTGGACCGGGATTCATACTTCAAAAGATGTGGGGAACATCAAAGACCTGCCCTTTATTTCGGTACTGGTAGCGGTAAGAAACGAGGAAAAAAATATTGCAAACCTGCTGAAAAGTCTTTCATGCCAATTACTTCCCAAAGACAAGTATGAGGTGATCATAATCAATGACCGCTCGGAAGATAAAACGGTAAAAATCGTTAGAGAATTCTGCGATTCCGACAAACTTAATGTTCGGTTATTGAACAGCGACTATCCCGACGGCGCTCCTTTCTCTCCCAAAAAGTATGCCTTATCACTGGGAATCGAACGGGCAAAAGGAACAATCATTGTCACTACCGATGGGGATTGCAGATCCGGGAAAAACTGGCTCAGGGCCATGGTCACACCCTTTCAAAATATCCAGACTATGTTTGTATCCGGTCCGGTGGTGCTTGACGGGCCATCAAAATTGTTTTACAAACTCCAGTCCATAGAATTTGCCAGTCTTGTGGGGTCAGGCGGGGCCCTGATCAATCTCGGCTATCCGCTGATGTGCAACGGAGCAAATATTGCCTTTCGAAAATCGGTATTTGAAGAAGTGCGCGGCTACGAGGGCAATATGGAAAACGCTTCGGGCGATGATGTATTTCTCATGCAAAAAATACATCGGACATATCAAAGGTCCATTGTGTTTGCCAAAGATCCGGATGCCATTGTAAGTACCTCTCCTCAAAAAAACCTGAAAAGTCTTATAGCTCAAAGAAGGCGCTGGGCTTCAAAATGGAATAGACATCTTTTACATCTAAGCTGGATCTTACCGCTTTTTCTTTTTACACACTATTTATCCATGTTCGCTGCAATCGTTTTATTATTTGTAAACAGCAATGTTATCCTGGAGATTACTTCATTGATTTTAATTAAAACCCTGTTTGATTTCATTTTTTTGAAGAAAGTGATGTTTTTTTGCAAATTACGCCTCGATACGATGCATTTTTTTATTTGCGAATTGCTTTATCCTGCATATGCTGTTTTCTTTGGGGTAATCTCGCAGTTTGGGATTTATCAATGGAAAGGACGATCGCATAAAATATAATATATGACCGATATTGAGTTTGATATACTTGATGAATTGTACTTCCTGCAATCCTATGATTATCTCCTTAAGACATTAAAACTGAATGATAATCTGCTCAAGCGATTGCTTCTTGATCTGATTGAAAAAGGTTGGGTGAAGTGTTACGGTTCACCAACGGAAGAGGAACCTTTGGAAAGCCCGGATTTTGAGAAAGATTATTGGAATTATCACTATCTTGCTACCAAAGCAGGGCTCCTGGCCCATAATAGCAATTTTTAATGAACATTTTTTCGGAGGACGCCAAACCGCCAGGATATTACATAAAGAAAAAACTCAGGGCCAATAAACCCGCTATCTTTGGCCTGACCATTATAATTGCATCGCTTCTGATATCTTTTTCAGGCTATCTGATCATGCCCGACGCAACGCCGGATGCCAATGATGGAGCCGTACAAATCCAAAAACAGCCCCCCGGATTCAGAGCAACCTTTCTGAAAATAAGAAAAAACAGGGAAATCGAAAAACGCAACTTCATTCAAAGGGCCATTTTCGGTCAGGAGAGTGAATTTATAATTGTGCCAGTCCTCAACTATGAAATAGAGGTATTTTATGTACGGGCTCATATTTTCGGAAAACAAAACTACTATAAGGAATACAGCATTCTCGATGCCGTTAAGATGAAAAACAGCATGCCTTTCGAAATCGATGAAACAGCTAACGGAGATACAGTATTGACGTACCGGAATATAGAGGGCATTGAAGAAACCATTTTTTACAATGACCTCAGAAAAGAATTTGAGCACAACAATATTGAGCGAAGAACGTATTGGTTTGGGACAGATAAAATGGGGAGGGATATCTTGAGCCGGCTGCTCTTCGGCACCAGGATCTCATTATCGATAGGATTCATTGCAGTTTTGATCTCCATGTTTTTGGGAATGTCACTGGGATCAATTGCCGGTTTTTTCGGCGGAAAAATTGATATGCTCATCTTGTGGTTTATGTCGGTGACCTGGTCCATTCCCGGGATAATATTAGTGATCGCGGTAAGTATGGCGTTACAAAGCCGCGGAGTATGGGTAACATTTGTCGCCGTGGGACTTACCATGTGGGTGGAAGTAGCCCGAGTGATGCGGGGCCAGATCATGGCAATTAAGGAGAAATCATTTGTAGAAGCCGCGCGCGCATTTGGGATCAGCAACTTCCGAATTGTATTTGTGCACATATTGCCTAATGTAGCAGGTCCGTTAATCGTGATTGCGACGGCCAATTTCGCCGCCGCAATACTTCTTGAAGCCGGTCTGAGTTTTTTGGGCATTGGAGTGCAACCTCCGACACCCTCCTGGGGTGTAATGATTTATGAGGGTTTTCAATCGATTGGGACAAAAAATAGTTTGCATCTAATTCTTTTTCCGGGACTTGCAATTTGTATTTTAGTATTATCATTTAATTTGCTGGGGAATGGGCTGCGCGACGCCTACGATCCAAAAACTCGCTTAGATTAATGATGAAGGGTGAAGCCTTAAAGGCTAAATATGATTTAAAGGAGCTCGAACTCAACTCCTTGTTGGAGATTACACAGGCAATAAACAATAATCTGCCGGAAGAATCATTATATAAGATCTATGATTTCACTATTCGGGCCAATCTGAATATAAAAAAACTTGCGCTATTTGTCCTGGACGACAATTGGGAATGTAAGGTTAATTTCGGCACCGATGCTAATTTCTATAAGGAAAAATTCGACGGAGTCTTTCTGACCTTCGAAAAAATCCAGCCAATTACATTTGATCAGAGCTCGGTATTCAGCGAATTTCAGATAATTGTCCCGATTGCCCATAAAGACCGGAAACTGGCCTTTGTTTTTATAAGCGGATATGATGAGGTAAATGATGAAGAAGTAAATACCAACTTCATTCAAGCTTTGAGCAATATTATAATCGTGGCGATTGAGAATAAAAAACTGGCCCGAAAACAAATTGAGCAGGAAATGATCCGGCGAGAGCTGGAAATCGCGGGAAATGTCCAGAAATTCCTGTTCCCCAAAGAACTGCCGTACACCGATACGATCAAAGTATCGGCGTTCTACCAACCACACCACAGCATCGGGGGCGATTACTATGATTTTATTAAAATTAGCGATCACAGGTTTTTGTTTTGTATTGCCGATGTGTCGGGAAAAGGCATACCCGCTGCTTTGTTGATGTCCAATTTTCAGGCATCCCTTCGCACGCTCACCCGCCAGACGACTCTACTGCAGGATATCATCACCGAGCTTAATTATCTTGTAATGTCCAACGCAGAAGGACAGCACTTCATCACCTTTTTTGTAGCCATCTATGATACCACCTTAAAAAGACTGAAGTACGTAAATTCCGGGCATAACCCCCCGATTTTTATACGCAACAGGCACCATGTGGAGTTATTATCGGAAGGGTCGACCGTTCTCGGAGCTTTTGACGAGCTTCCGTTTTTAAAAGTAGGGATCATTGAAGATTTGGATCAGTTCTTATTCTGTTCATTTACCGACGGCCTGACCGAGATAAGAAACTCGGAAGACGTGGAATTTGGGGATGGTGAAATTCAACGTGTAGTTGCCGCCAATGCGGACCTGGACCCGGAAGAGCTCAACAAATCGATCATTAAAGCCATGGAAGAATTCAAGGCCGAAAGCGGATTTAAGGATGACATAACCATTTTTACCTGCAGGATCAGTTCAAACAATTCCAATTAGTTTCCCTTGCTTCACTTTTATAAAACGCCCGGGATTCTTAAAAAGATTTCAAAAGATCTCATATGGGATATACAGGCAGATAACGGCAAGGAAATCTATGTGACCTTTGATGACGGCCCCATACCACAACTTACGGAATACCTGTTGGACGTCCTGTCGGATTTTAATGCTAAAGCCACCTTTTTTTGTGTCGGAGAAAACATTGCCAAACAGCCGGAATTATTTGACAGGATTATCCGAGATGGCCACGCGGTTGGCAATCACACGTACAATCATCTTAAAGGCTGGTCAACCAAAAACAAGCGCTATTTTGCCAATATTGAAAAATGCCAATCAACCATAAATAACCATCTGCCCAAAACGCGACAACCGCTGTTTCGACCGCCGCACGGACAAATCACCCGGAGTCAGATCAAGGCGCTCCGGACAAATTATAAAATTATTATGTGGGACATCCTGGCATATGACTTTGACAACTCCCATGCTCCGGAGGTAAGCTTAAAGAAATTGGTCGATAAGACCGCGCCCGGATCGATTGTCGTTTTTCATGACAACTACAAAGCAGAATCAAAGATCAAATATATGCTACCTAAATTTTTGGACCACTTTGCATTGCTGGAATTTAAGTTTAAAAAAATCGGACAATCGGGCATCCGATAAATTCTATTTGAATAATTTTACTCCCATGACAAATATGATCGACACCCATGCGCATATCTATTTAAACGATTTTGAGCAGGATATCAATGAGGTGATCAGGGATGCTAAAGAGGCGGGGATTGCTAAGATATTTATGCCGAATATCGACAGCCGTTCAATAGAGCGCATGCTCACCCTGGAAGATAAATTTCCAAATTATTGCGTTCCAATGATGGGGCTTCATCCTTGCTATGTCAAGGAAAACTACAAGGCGGAACTCCATGCTGTTGAATCCTGGCTGGAGAAAAGGAAATTTTGCGCGATCGGCGAGGCAGGGATCGATCTGTATTGGGATAAAACACATATTTCCGCACAGATCGAGGCGCTGGAAGTGCAAATCGACTGGGCAAAAAACCTTGATTTGCCCCTGGTATTGCATTGTAGAAATTCCATGGATATGACCATGGAAATAATTGAAAAACATCAGGACGGAAAACTTAAGGGAATATTTCACTGTTTTACGGGAAACCCGGACCAGGCCGGTAGAATTATCGACATGAATTTTACGCTGGGCATAGGAGGAGTCGTTACTTTTAAGAACGGCGGCCTTGATAAGGTGATTCCGCATGTAGACTTAAAAAATATTGTTCTGGAAACAGACAGCCCTTATTTGGCTCCTGTTCCTTATCGCGGGAAACGAAATACTCCGGCCTATCTTTCTTATATTGTAAATCGCATTTCCGAATTGAAGTCATGTGGTTCTGAAGAAGTTACTCATCAGACTACCGAAAATGCACTGGCACTGTTTTAAGATGGCAAAAACCAATCGTAAATATCGAATCGTCGACGTAATTAGCGCTTCGCAACAAGATCCCGGTTCTTCCATACTCATTATCTACACCGGAGGTACCATTGGAATGGAACACGATGCTTCAGGCGCTTTGAAAGCGCTGAATTTCAACCAAATAGTAAAAAGGGCACCTTCCTTAAAAAACCTGGATATCAAGATTACCGTAATTTCATTCCCAGATCCGCTGGATTCTTCAAATGTTACGGTCAGGGAATGGCAAGATCTGGGGTATATAATAAATGAAAATCATCACCATTACGACGGATTTGTAATTTTACACGGCACGGATACAATGTCTTATACGGCCTCCGCTCTAAGCTATATGCTGCAAGGCTTAAACAAGCCTGTGATTTTCACCGGAGCTCAACTGCCGATAAGCGCAATCCGGTCCGATGCAAGGGCGAACCTCGTAACTGCCCTTGAGATTGCCTCGTCGAAAAAAAATGGCGTGCCGGTCGTGCCCGAAGTATGCGTATATTTCGATTACCAGCTAATGAGAGGGAACAGAACTTTTAAAAAAAGAAGCAGCCAGTTTGCTGCCTTTGGCTGCGAAAACTATCCGATTCTTGCGAAAGCCGGAATTACCATAAATTATAATGAATCGGTCATTGCCCCATACGATCCGGACGCCAAACTCAACTATAAAAACAAGTTTTCTAATGATGTGATCGTTTTGAAACTATTTCCATCCCTGAAGGAATCCTACCTAAGGCACATACTTGATATCCCCGGTCTGAAAGGAGTAATCATGGAAACTTATGGGTCGGGAAATGCACCAACCGGCGCTTGGTTTTTGAGGTGCATAGAGGAGGCAATTGCAAAAAATATTATCATTTATAACATTTCCCAACTGACCGGCGGAATCGTCATCCACGGAAGGTACGAAACAAGCAAATATCTGGACGAATTAGGCGTAATTAGCGGAAGCGATATAACCCGGGAAGCGGCAATCACCAAACTCATGTTTTTATTGGGCACAGAAAGCAATATTGAGCATATTAGGCAAAAATTGAAGGCGCCATTATGCGGCGAATTGACAGTTTTGAATTGACCCAAAAAACTTTTTCAAAATTTGGATAAAGTCTTTTTTATTGATTTATTTGTGCCTCCAAGAGCCAAAAAGTGGGCTTGGAGAGGTGACCGAGTGGTCGAAGGTGCTCGCCTGGAAAGTGAGTGTGCCCCATAAGGGTACCGGGGGTTCGAATCCCTTCCTCTCCGCTGAGTAAAACTGTCGGAATTAACTAAATTTTTGAATTATTAAATAATAACCTTTTAAGTATAGAATTCTAAAGTCGGAACTATGAAAAAGTTAATTGTATTATTGTTGGTGACAGGAGCGATGACTCTTGGTTTTTCAACTATTTCTTTTGCACAGGATGCCGAAGAAACACAAACTGAAGAGCAAGCGCCTGCCGAAGCCCCTGCCCAACAAGAAGTTGTTACAGATATGGGAGAGGAAGAGTCCGTGATGGATGAAGAACGGTCCTTTCACCAGGTTGTAAAAGAACAATTTATTGCGGGTGGTTGGCAGTTTATGTCTTTGGTGCTGGCCTGTTTGATTTTGGGGCTGGCCATTGCAATTGAAAGAATCATTACGTTGAACCTGGCTACCACAAATACTAAAAAGCTCTTGGCAAGAGTAGATGAAGCGCTCTCCAGAGATGGCGTTGAAGGTGCAAAGGAAGTTTGCAAAAACACGAGAGGGCCTGTAGCTTCGATCTTTACACAGGGTCTTTTGAGAATGTCTGAAGGAGTTGAAATGGTCGAAAAATCAATTATCTCTTACGGATCTGTAGAAATGGGTCGACTGGAAAAGGGATTGGTCTGGATTTCACTTTTTATCTCAATTGCGCCTATGCTTGGATTCATGGGAACTGTAATTGGTATGATTGGTGCATTCGATGCCATTGCGGCCGCTAACGACATTAACCCGGCGCTGGTTGCGGACGGTATTAAAGTCGCTCTTTTGACAACAGTTGGTGGTCTGATCGTTGCCGTTATTCTTCAATTGTTCTACAACTATTGTGTAACAAAAATAGACTCTCTTGTCAACCAAATGGAGGATGCTTCCATCTCATTGGTCGACTTGCTCGTAAAGCACAATTTGTCTAAATAATCAACTCATTTAAAATAAATTAACGAATGGATTCATTTGATATATTTCTTTATTTGGGTTATACACTGGTAATAATTGCCGCAGTTGCTTCACTACTGTTACCACTGGTGAATGCGCTGGGAAATCCTCAAAGCTTATTGAAGTCCGGTCTGGGCGTTCTTGCCGTAGTTGCTTTATACTTTATAGCTTATGCTTTTTCCGGAAGTGAGGTCACCCAAGAATATTCTAAGTTTAATGTTGGCCCTGAATTGTCAAAAATAGTAGGCGGAACGTTAATTATGGCGTATCTTCTTCTGGGATTTGCAATTGTGGGTATTGTTTTTACCGAGTTTAATAAAATATTCAAATAATGGCTAGATCAGGCAGAAAAATTCCTGAAGTCAATTCAAGCTCAATGGCGGACATCGCCTTTCTGCTGTTGGTCTTTTTTCTTGTAACAACTACGATTGCTACGGACAAAGGGTTAACGCTCACGCTACCTCCGAAGGCCGATCCAAACCAACCTCCTCCTGATATCACAAAGAATGAAAGAAATATCTTTAAAATTCTTGTAAATTCTTCAGACAGGATATTGATCGAGGATGAGCCTGTCACTGATATCTCAGGATTGCGGGAACGCGTCAAGGAGTTTATTTTGAACTTTGGGAAGCCGTCAGAAGAATATGTTGCAATATATAATACGCTTCCGGCACCCTTAAAAGCAATGTCTAAAAAGGACCCCGCGTCGTCAGATGATCCCAAAGAAGCTGTTGTTTCTTTTAAAGCAGACAGGGGTACCAGCTATGACATCTACATAGCAATCCTGGACGAACTTCAGGGAGCATATTATGAAATATATGGAGAAAGGGTCGGATTGACAGCGGATGAATTCAGGTCTCTTGACCGGAAAAAGCCTAACGAACAAGAAAAATATACGATTGCTCGTGAAGGGATTCCGATGAATATATCTATTGCAGAACCAACTAAAATAGGAGAATAGTATGGCAAAGTTTAAGAAAAAATCAAATACAAGCCAGGATATTCCTACCGCTGCGTTGCCGGATATCATATTCATGTTACTTTTCTTCTTTATGGTGACGACAGTGTTGCGGGAGTCGACCATAATGGTAAAACAATCTATTCCCAAAGCTACTCAGCTCAGAAAGCTGGAACAAAAAAAGTTGGTAAGTTATATGTACGTGGGGAAACCGAATGATACCAAAAAGTTTGGCAGCGAACCAAAAATTCAGGCCAACGATGCTTTTATTGAGATAGACGGTATAATCCAGTTTATTGAAGAAGAAAAGGGGAAGCTCGCCGAGCACGAAAAAGACCAGATCACAATCTCTCTAAAAGTTCATGACGAAACAAAAATGGGTATTATAGCAGATATTCAGGAGAAAATGAGAGACGCTAATGCGAGGAAGCTCATGTACGCGGCTGCGAAAAGAGCCGAAGATTAGATCCGATAAGATTTAATATATTTAACAGAGGCTGTAAATTACAGCCTCTTTTTTTTGCCCGGATTGCAGCATGAAAAATAACAGAAAAATCATAAATGCCTGGTGTATGTTCGACTGGGCAAACTCGGTTTATTCCCTGGTGATAACCACGACAATTTTCCCGATCTATTACAATGCCGTAACAAAATCCGCATTCAAATCAGACACCGTTCGTTTTTTTTATATTGACATTGAGAATACCGTACTATATTCATACAGCTTGTCCTTTTCTTTTTTGTTGATTGCGGTCTTATCTCCATTGCTGTCCGGAATAGCAGATTTTGGAAGCAGGAAAAAAATATTCATGAAGTTTTTCACTTACCTTGGAGGGGTTTCCTGTATTCTGCTCTATTTTTTCACGGGCGATAATATAGAGTTCGGGATCATACTTGCCATCCTGGCGAGTGTCGGATTTGCCGGCGGCATTGTTTTCTACAACGCCTATTTGCCAATTATAGCTACGCCCGATAAATACGATATAGTGAGTGCCAAAGGGTTTTCCATGGGTTACGCGGGGAGCGTGCTGCTTCTGATTTTTAACTTGACAACAATTTCGAACCCGGCACTATTAGGGCTTCCGGACGAATCGGCCGCATCCCGGCTGTCATTCATTTTGGTCGGGATCTGGTGGATTGGGTTCTCTCAAATAACGTTTTACCGCCTCCCGAAAGAGGAGAACGTAACGGGGTCAGCCACCGCATTGATCAAAAAAGGATACCTGGAGATCATAAAAGTAGCTCGAAGTTTGTCGGGATTAAAAAACCTCAAAAGATTTTTAATCTCATTTTTCTTTTACAACATGGGGGTTCAGACGGTGATCTACCTGGCAGCTTTGTTCGGCGATGATGAATTAAAGCTGCCCGCCGACAACTTGATCATGACCATACTGATCATACAAATTGTGGCGATTTTCGGATCATACACATTCGCCAAAATATCAAATTGGAAAGGGAACAAGGTGTCACTTATTATAATGGTAATCATTTGGATGATCGTATGCCTTTACGCATATTTTCTTGACAGCGCCATTCAATTTTATATTCTTGGATTTGTTGTAGGCATGGTCATGGGCGGGATTCAATCCCTTTCGCGGGCCAGTTATTCAAAACTTATTCCACCGGAATCTAAAAATTACACTTCCTACTTCAGCTTTTACGATGTATTGGAGAAAACTTCGATCGTGTTCGGAACCTTTGCCTATGGCATGATCGAGCAAATCACCGGAAGCATGCGCAATAGCACGCTGGCATTAAGCAGTTTTTTTATAATTGGATTGGTATTTTTATTATTCACCAAAATACCAAAATTTCGGCGAAATACTTAAAATAGTATTTCCCTGTATCTGTAAATGATTACGAAAAGAGCAATCGCCAGGTAAATGATATTTACCGGAAGTCCGATCCTGAAAAAATCCTTAAACTTATACCCCCCCGGGCCGAATATGATAAGATTGGTCTGGTAACTGATGGGGGTGAGAAAAGCGGCAGAAGCTGCATAAGCGATTGTGAGAAAAAAGGGGTAGCCTTCAATTCCCAGATTACTGCTTATTGAATATGCCAGAGGAAATGAAATCGATATTGCTCCCACATTGCCGATGATGGATGCAAGCAAGTTTGTAATTACCAGCAATCCGACTAAGATTGCGAAATTCCCATAGGGTTCCAACAGGTTTATAATCGCCAGAGCAACCATATCTCCGGCTTTGGTCTTTATAATTGCCTGCCCAATCGCCAATGAAAACACAAGAATTGCAATCATGTTTAGATCCAGTTCCCTTTTTACGTCCTGGGTAGTAATAAGATTGAATCCAATCATAATACCTAGGATGATCATGAGCGCAGGGAACAATGTCATTTTACTGAAAATCAACAAAACAAGGGCACAGATCGCCATTAATATGAGCGCGTAGTACTTTTTATTTCCCGGTTTATTAATTACTCGAAGCTTTGATACGACAAACAGGTCACGGTAAATTTCCACCCTGTCCCTGAAATCTGATCCCGTATATAAAAGCAGCAGATCACCCGCTTGCAGAACAATATCACCAATACGACCGGAAACCTTCTCTCCATTTCTGTGAATAGCCACTATGGCGGCATTGTACCTGTTCCTGAAATTGCTTTGCTTCACGGTCATTCCGACAAGACTGGAGAAATTATTCATTACAGCTTCGATAACTTCTGCTTTATCACTGTCATAGGACCTTGCAGTTGTCGGCAATTCGATCCCCAGGTCGGAATTAATAAGGTCTACAATATCTTTTGTATTCCCCGCAAAAAACAAGATATCATCCTGTGCCAATACCTCATTTGGGCTTACCGGTGAAATCAACCTTGAACCACGCATGATTTCAACGAGATACACGCCCTTCAAATTCCTTAGTCCGGCTTCTATTACACTTAATCCGATAAGTTTTGAATTGGCTAAAACTTTGGTTTCAACAACGTACTCCCTCCTATTCTCGGAATAGGCTTTTAGCACATCCTTATGGTCCGGGAGCAACCTGTAGCCAATCAATATTATAAATAGAATGCCAAAAATCGTAACTGAAGTTCCGATTGTAAACAGGTCTTCGAACAGCAGGGAAGGATGTTCAAAATCCTGTAAAAAACCATTTAGGACCAATGTTGTCGATGTCCCGATTAAGGTAATCATTCCCCCCATTATGGTCGCATAAGATAGTGGGATAAGCAATTTTGACGGAGCTATGTTATTTCGCTTTCCCCAATCAACCACATAAGGCGTCATCAAAGCGACGACAGGCGTATTGTTTATCAGGGAACTGATTATAGCCACCTGACTCATCATACGGAATAAAAACCCCCGGTAGGTCTTGGCTTTCCTGAATATGGCATCGAAAAGGCTCTCTATTTTAAAGTTTTTCCTTAGCCCGGTCGTGATCAGGATCAGCATTAAAATGCTTGCAATAGATTCGTTTGAAAATCCGGATAACACCTCCGACGGAGTAAGAATACCCGTGATGGAAAAAAGTAAGACGGCAAGCAAAAAACTTACGGAAGCTTTGAGGTATTCCTTATAAATAAGAAGGAAAATGAGGAAAACAACAAAAATTACAAACCAAGGCTGAAAATTCTCAGCGATCATACATTAAAACTGTAAAAATTAAGACCAAATAAATACATTTGATCCTGATAAATCAATACATTTTGATCATAATTGTATGAGAAAGCAAAATAAAAATTGTCATCATCCGGTAATATGAAAAACCTAATCTTCCCGCCATTCGAGTACCGGACGAAAGAGGTCGACGGGAAGATGGTAATTTTCGACATTATTCGAAAAAAATATATCCTGTTAACCCCGGAAGAAATTGTAAGGCAACATGTGGTTCATTTTCTTATCAACCACCTGAAATATCCCAGATCACTTATCGCGGTGGAAGATGGGATCAAAGTAAGTCGTATGACGAAGCGAAGCGATATAGTTGTATTCAACAGGGATGGGAGCGTGTTTCTGGCTATTGAGTGCAAATCGTCAAAGGTAAATCTAACTCAGAAATCGATGGATCAACTATCGGTGTATAATCAATATTACCAGGCAAATTATCTGGCGCTCACAAACGGAATGGTCCTATACATCTGCAAAATTGATTATGACACAAGAAATATTGAGTTTATAAATGAATTCCCTCCTTATAATTAAAAAGTGAGATTAATCAGAAAACCTGTGGGGGAGGATGATAAGACGGATATTTATGTTCTATTTTTGAGCGTTTTATGCTTTATCGACCCGGAGGGCGAAAAATTCCATGCATTTTTCGGACTAAATCCCAAAGGTTTTGCAGTCGATCCAGAAAGAGGCTGTCTAAAAAGTGGAAATTTTCTCGCAAAGCTGCAAAGACGCTCAGATGAAAGGGTTGATTATATGTACCCGGCATCTTGGCTCCGGAGCGAGAATCGTGCGCATAGAACTTTTTGGACAGCCTCTTCTTTTTATTTTAACTCCGTATTTCTTTATCCCAGGAAGCTTAACAAAATACCCGCAGCAACTGCCGATCCGATAACTCCCGAAACATTGGGAGCCATGGCATGCATAAGCAAATGATTGGTCGGATCCGCCTTTAAGCCCTCGTTTTGAACGACGCGCGCACTATCCGGAACAGCCGAAACTCCGGCAGCACCAATCAAAGGATTTATCTTTCGATCCGCTTTCAGGAACAAATTCATGATCTTTGCGAAAATCAATCCACCCGCGGTAGCGATCATGAATGACAGAGCACCCAATATAAAGATCAGCATGGATTCGGATGTTAAAAATACGTCAGCCTGGGTCGAAGCCCCTACTGTTAATCCAAGTAAGATGGTCACAATATCGATCAACGAGTTTCTGGCCGTATTTGCCAGACGCTCGGTAACTCCGGATTCCTTCAAGATATTTCCAAAGAACAGCATCCCCAGGAGAGGCAATGCACTTGGCGAGATAAACGTCGTCAATAATAATCCGATAATTGGGAACATGATCTTTTCAACCTTAGATACAGCCCTGGGGGGTTTCATACGAATCATTCGCTCCTTTTTGGTGGTGAGCAACTTCATAATCGGAGGTTGAATGACGGGCACCAGTGCCATGTAGGAGTAAGCTGCAATGGCGATCGGGCCTATAAGATTTTTTACTGTTGTCCCGTCGGATAAGATGTTTATTCCATTCGCAAGTTTGGAAGATAAAAATATCGCGGTCGGACCGTCCGCTCCTCCGATAATGGCGATTGATCCTGCTTCCGGCGCATTAAACCCAAGGGATATGGCGCCCAGAAATGTTAAAAATATTCCAATCTGCGCAGCAGCTCCCAATAAAACCAATCTCGGATTGCTTATGAGCGAAGAAAAATCGGTCATCGCTCCAATGCCAAGAAAGATCAATGGAGGGTAAATCCCCTTCACGACACCAAAATACAAATAGTTAAGTACACTTCCCGTCTCGTAGATCCCAACCTGAAGGCCGGCGTTAAGTACAAATGGGATATTACCAATTAAAATTCCCGTGCCGATGGGAACCAGCAGCAAAGGCTCATAATCATACTTAATTGCCAGAAAAATAAATATCAAACCGACAACAATCATCACGAGGTGGCCCGTGGTCACATTCGTAAAGCCGGTATATTCAAAAAATGTTTCTATGCCGTTTAATACTCCGCTCTTGTTTTTCTGAATCTGATCGGCGCCCTGCATGGATTCAACATGCTCAACCCCGGCAGCATTGCTCACTGAACTTTTTTCAGAATTGCCCTTTATAAAGAAAGACCACAAAACGGATAGAAGCGCAATAATCCCTATTACTGTTAATAATTTTTTCATTTGAAATTATTCGATTTCTACTAAAATATCTCCCTGTAAAACTGCATCCCCTTCCGAAACGCGAACTTTATTTATTCTACCGTCTTTCTCGGCCAAAACATTGTTTTCCATTTTCATGGCTTCCATAATCATTATTGTCTGACCTTTTTTTACTTCATCGCCTTCTTTCACTGTGATCTTCATAATTGTCCCTGGTAAAGGCGCTTCAACTTTACTAAATCCGGTGGCAGGCTTTTGCTTCACCTCTTTGGTTTGTACAGGCCTTGACCTGACAAGCTTGGGTGTTTTGGTTGTTTTCACCTCCTCTTCCAGTTCGACCTGATAAATCGAACCGTTAACATCGACCTCTGCAATATTATCTTCAAACGAATTTATATGCACTTCATATTCGTTTCCTCGAATAGTGAATTTGAACTTTTTCATTTTTTAAAATCTTCTGTTAAGACCTCTTGTTACATTGTAAATTTTAGAACTCCAGGGAGAATACCTGGACGAAATTTTCTTAATGGTAAGTACTGTTTTTTCATCGTCGTGCATTTCGTTAAAATACAGATGGAGTGCAGCACTTATGGCGGCGCTTACTTCACCGGATATGGTAAGATCCTCGATGACATTGTCATCAATTCCTCTTTGACGCATATTTTTTTTCAATCTTCGTTTTGTGTACATATTCAATAGTACCGGAACGTATTGAAAAACAAAATAAAGCGTGATTAAAGCGACAAAGACAATAAGGTATCCGACAAAGGCAAGTGTGGTATATTCCGATGTGATCCTCGATAAATCAAAAACTACTTCTCCTAATAAACTCATTTGTCTTCAATTACAGTGGAATGTTCGAATGTTTCTTTGGCGGATTAAAATCCTTTTTGGTCGTCAATGTCTGGAGTGCTCTTATAACTCTAAACCTGGTGTTCCTCGGCTCAATGATATCATCGATGAAACCATATTTTGCCGCCTGATAAGGGTTGGCAAATTTAGCCTCGTATTCCGACTCTTTCTCCTGAATATATTTCGATCTTTCGGCTTCATCTTCAATTTCACTGATTTTTCTCCCTTCGAGTACTTCAACCGCTCCTTTGGCCCCCATGACGGCTATCTCTGCGGTCGGCCAGGCATAATTGATATCTCCTCGAAGTTGCTTGCAACTCATCACATCATGAGCTCCGCCATAAGACTTCCGCAAGGTAATTGTTACTTTTGGCACAGTCGCCTCACCGTAAGCAAAAAGCAGCTTTGCGCCGTGAATAATAATACCATCCAGCTCCTGACTGCTTCCCGGTAAAAACCCGGGGACATCCACGAGTGTAACTATGGGTATATTGAACGAATCGCAGAAGCGTACGAATCGAGCCGCTTTTCGCGACGCATTTATGTCAAGAACGCCGGCCAGGTAATTCGGTTGGTTAGCCACAATACCTACCGAATGGCCATTGAACCTCGCAAAGCCAATCACAATGTTTTTCGCATAGTTTCTCTGAATCTCAAAAAACTCGTTCTCATCGGCAATTGCATGGATCACGTCGGTTACGTCGTATGGCTTATTGGGATTTTCCGGAATGATTTCGTTTAGCTCATCTTCAAGGCGATCGATGGGGTCTTTACATTCGTGAACAGGCGGCTCTTCAAGATTGTTTGAAGGCAAATAGCTAAATAGTTTTCTGATGAGCATCATGCCCTCCTCTTCATCGTTTACCAGGAAATGCGATACGCCGGATTTAGTGGAGTGCACGTTGGCCCCTCCCAATTCCTCTGTGGTAATGTCTTCCCCGGTGACGGTTTTTACAACTTTTGGCCCGGTTACGAACATGTAGCTGGACTTATCGCTCATGATTATAAAATCCGTCAAAGCGGGCGAATATACGGCTCCTCCGGCACAGGGCCCATAAATAGCGGATATCTGAGGAATGACGCCGCTTGCCATGATGTTGCGCTGAAATATCTCCGCATAACCCGCCAAACTTCGCACCCCCTCCTGGATCCTGGCTCCGCCACTATCATTCAGACCAATTAAGGGCGCTCCGACTTTCATGGCCTGATCCATGATTTTGCATATTTTATTTGCAAATGTCTCGGAAAGCGAACCCCCAAAAACCGTAAAATCCTGGGCAAACACATATACGATTCTACCGTCAATGGTTCCGTGTCCGGTGACTACACCATCGGATAAATACTGCTGCTTATCCATCCCGAAAGATTTTGTCCGGTGCGTTACGAACATGTCAAATTCCTCGAAGCTATTTTCATCGAGGAGCATACCAATTCTTTCTCTTGCAGTAAATTTTCCTTTTTTGTGCTGAGAGTCAATTCTTTTCTCTCCACCTCCGAGACGAGCTTTAGCCCGCTTCTCGATAAGTTTGTTAATTCGATCTTGATTTTTCATCCGTCTGTATTTTTTTAGGTTGCTGACACACAGAGAAATTTAATCATACGCATGTGTGTCCTGAGTCTGCTCCGGCCGTGCCGGTTTCATTTTAAACCACCGGTTATATTTTAATTGTTTGGATCTTCGCACAATTCCGTCAAAACCCCATGAGTGGATTTTGGATGTAAAAAAGCAATATTTAATCCTTCCGCCCCCGGCCGGGGAGCTTCATCAATCAAGCGCACTCCTTTTTCCTTTACTTCATTAAGCGCACCCTGAAGGCCTTCCACTGCAAATGCAATGTGGTGGATTCCTTGCCCCTTTTTCTCGATAAATTTGCCTATTGGTCCGTCCGGAGATGTTGATTCCAGCAATTCAATTTTTGTCTGACCAACTTTAAAAAAGGCTGTTTTTACTTTTTGGTCTTTAACCTCTTCAATTGAATAACATTTGAAACCCAACACTTCTTCATAATACTTAATAGATTCTTCGAGATTTGCGACTGCAATTCCCAAATGTTCAATATGCGTTGCTTTCATAATAAAATTTGATTGAAATATTCTTCTTAAATGGGGTCACAAAATTCCAGAAATACGGCGTATCAAAACATGATAATTATCAAGTTTTGGAATGATTATAATCTTCTTTTATTCTCTGTGTTTTTGGTCTGGGAAACACCAAAAACAATTATACTAAAAAATCGGTTTACATGGTAAAGTCGGGAATCCTGGATTATATCCGAAATGAAAATGTTACTTATTGTACATTTGAAGACAACCGGAATTTCTCAAAAAGAAACAATATGGATTCATTTGCGTGTATAAAAGTGCTTTACTAATTAAGGATCACTTTAGTATTTATTAAAGAACTTTGTAACTTTACTAACCGGCAAGTAAAAAAAACTATTTATGAGCAATCAAAGCAATATATGGTATTTCGAAGACATTGATCTTTATAACATTTTATGCCCTCACAAAGTACCGAATATGCAGGAAAAACATTCTTTTCATAAATATAAAAAGGATTCGTTCATCTATTTTGAAGATGAGCAATCCGATCATATTTATCTTGTTGCCGAGGGAAGGGTAAAAATCGGAAGCTATACCGAAGATGGAAGAGAAGTTACCAAAGCGATTCTTTCCGCCGGGGAAATCTTTGGCGAGTTGGCGCTGATAGGTCAGGATAAAAGGACTGATTTTGCTCAGGCCATGGATGATAATACGACGATCTGCCCTATGAACATCGATGAAATGAAAGAGTTGATGGCCCACAATAAAGCCCTGAGCTTAAAGATCTATAAATTGCTGGGGCTGAGAATCAAAAAACTTGAACGCAAGGTCGAATCCCTGGTATTTAAGGATTCCAGGACACGAATCGTTGAGTTCCTGAGGGATTGGGCATATGAGAAAGGCAAGAAAGTCGGATTCGAAACTATGATGAAAAACTATCTGACCCACAAAGATATTGCCTCCCTTACCGGCACAAGCCGGCAAACGGTAACTACCATTCTCAATGAATTAAAGGATAAAAATATCATCAATTTCGACCGAAGAAGAATCTTGGTTAGAGATATGGAAAAACTTGTCTAGGGGAGTAAAAAGTCCAGATCCTTTTCATTGATATCTTCGATTTCATCGATATCATTGAGCTCGGGCAACAATCGGCAACTCAATCCCAGTCTTGAAATATCGTTGATCGTCTCTTGTAAAACATCCGAAGATCCCCATTTCTTATTACTGAAGATCTCCGACACCGGATATTTCATCCCGATGAGGTAATATCCTCCGTCTTTTGCCGGGCCTAAAACAATATCGTCACCGTCCAGATACCCAAATGCCCGGTTAATAATCTCGCTTGTCAATTCCATATTGTCGGAGCCGATGAGGCAAATTCTATTGTAAGCATCTTTACTCGCCTGTCGTATTGAATTAAACATCCGGTCTCCGAGATCTTTACCCGCCTGAACGGATTTCTTAAAATTGATGTTGTCCCACAGGTCATTCCGCTCAATTCTGTCGGAATAACAAATCAGTTTGTCGCAATCAACCGCCACTGTGATATTTTTTGTCTGTTGCAAAAGCTTTTTATATACTTGGAGTGCTTTTTCCTTGCCGATTGATTTTGCAAGACGGGATTTGACTTTGCCCAATTCCGGATTCTTCACAAATATTATGAGAAGCTTCTTCATCTGTTTATATTTTTTTAGTTAGCTGATACACAGAGATGTATAGTCATGCTCTTGCGCGTCCTGAATTTGCTCCGGTCCTACCGGTTTCATCTGTTAAAAATTTGCAGAAACCCCACCATGCGCTGTTGATCATCATGGTCTTGTGTGTCTCAATAATTATCTCAGGCATGGCCAGTTTCATCTGTTCCATCAGATTACCCCTTGATTGGCTTAACAGTATTTAACATTATTTAACATAATTTTTAACTTCCATCAATTTATTGTTAAACAATGTGTGTAACTTTGTGTTAAATAAGTTAATATATATTTTGATTCACCTATGTGGTGGCTTGATTTTTGCTTGTGTTATTAAAGTAGGCTTGAATGAAATAATGAAATTTTACTTACCAATCATCTTTCTCTTTTTTTTATTACCTGAGGTCTTATTTGCTCAGAACATTCCGATCGATGATAAAAGAGAATTACCCAAATTAAAAACGGAAAGCCTTCAAATCGGAATGGACGTAGACCTTTTTCCAAATCCGGCCGAGGAATATCTGCACGTAACAATAAAGAATTCCCAATTGAAAGATGTACGGATTGAGATGTACAATATTATTGGGAATCGGCTCGATTTTGAAGTTGACAAATCGAATGCAAATACCTACAAACTAAATTTGAAAGAGCTCCATGCGGGGTATTACCTCGTCGTTGTAAAAGATCCGATCTCAAGATTTAATAAAGCCTATAAGTTCCGCAAGCAATGAGATTAAAACTCTGCATTTCCCGGGGTCCTCGGGAAAGGAATCACATCTCTTATATTTTTCAACCCGGTAATAAAAATCATTAAGCGTTCAAAACCGAGCCCAAATCCACTGTGAGGTGCAGTGCCAAATTTCCGGGTTTCAAGATACCACCACATACTTTCCTGCGGAATATCCATTTCATCCAGTCTGGTTTTCAATTTTTCATAACGCTCTTCTCTCTGCGACCCTCCAACGATCTCCCCAATTCCGGGAAATAGAATATCCATGGCACAAACGGTTTTATTGTCATCGTTCTGCCGCATATAAAAAGCCTTGATATCCTTGGGATAGTTATATAAAATGACCGGCTTATTGAAATGCTTCTCGACTAAAAACCGCTCGTGTTCCGACTGCAGGTCCACACCCCAATTATCAATTAAGTATTTAAACCTTTTTTTCTTATTGGGTTTTGAATTCCTCAGAATATCGATAGCCTCGGTGTAGGTAATCCGTTCAAAGTCGCTGCCGATTACAAATTGTAATCTTTCAAGAAGAGTCATTCCGGTTCTTTCCTCCTGCTTCAAATTCTTCTCTTCGTCAATCAGGCGATTATTCAGGAATTCCAAATCCTCCCCGCAGTTTTCCAAAGCATACTTTACCAGATATTTCAAAAATTCTTCGGCCAGGTCCATATTATCGGTAAGATCATAGAACGCCATTTCCGGTTCGATCATCCAAAACTCCGCCAGGTGACGCGAAGTGTTGGAATTCTCAGCTCTAAAAGTAGGGCCAAACGTATAAATGTCGGACAGGGCCAGGGCCCCCAATTCCCCTTCCAACTGACCGGAAACGGTGAGGTTTGTCTCCCGGCCAAAAAAGTCCCGGGAAAAATCGACTTTACCAGCTTCGGTTTTTGGAGGGTTTAAGAAGTCCAGGGTAGTAACTCGAAACATCTCCCCTGCTCCTTCAGCGTCAGAGCCGGTAATTATCGGAGTATGTAAATTGTAAAATCCCTTTTCATGGAAGAACTTATGAACGGCAAATATCATATTATGACGTATTCGAAGCATGGCGCCAAAGGTACTGGTCCGGGGCCTCAAATGAGCAATCTCCCTGAGGAATTCCAGTGAGTGCTTCTTGGGTTGAAGCGGATATTCTTCCGGATTTGCCGCACCGAGAATTTCCAGTTCGGATACAAGCAGCTCAACAGACTGGCCTTTGCCCTGCGATTGAACGAGCTCACCCTGTACGGAAATACATGCTCCGGTAGTGACATGCCTGATTATTTCGTCATCGAAATTTTCAAGGTCGGCCACGGCCTGAACATTTTGGATCGTAGAACCGTCATTTATTGCAATGAAAGCTACATTTTTATTTCCCCTTTTTGTCCTTACCCAGCCTTTTACATGAACTGTTGTTCCTATAGGAGGGTTTAAAAGCAGATCTTTAATCCTGATTCGCTTAGCCATAATCGTTCGATATTTTACGGTATTTAAAAAGAAGCGCAAATTTAATAAAAGAATTTTAGCATTGTCATTTACCCATGGTTAATTCAGCCGGTTCGATAAGACAGTAAATCTAAGTTTAAAGAATTGAGGAATTATATTAAATTTGCCACAAAGTATATGATTTTCTCCGTATGCAAAAGCTTGGATTGATTCAAACGTTAAGTCAGAAGTTATCTCCGCAACAGATACAATTCATTAAGTTGCTGCAGGTTCCTACGGTCGAGCTCGAAGCCAGGATAGAGGAAGAATTAGAATCAAATCCAGCCCTGGAAGAGGGGCGTGAGGAGCCGGAAGACCAGTCTGATCAGAACGAAGAATTTGATGAAAAAACCGATGCTGCAGACGATGAAATAAGTTTTGAGGATTACCTGCACGATGATTACAGCGGCTATAAAATGCAGGGCGACGGGAGCAGCCCGGACGAGGAAGACAGGGAAATACCGATCGCTACTTCCGCAACCCTCAATGACCAGCTAATAAATCAGTTGGGTTTTCTCGGCCTGGATGAGCGACAGGAAAAAATCGGAGAACAGCTTATCGGAAGTATTGAAAATGACGGCTATATCCGAAGGGAACTGGAAGCCATAATCAACGATTTGGCCTTTAGCATGAACATTGAAACGGATATTGACGAGCTTGAGGAAATCCTCCGAAAAATACAAAGCTTTGATCCGCCCGGAATAGCTGCCCGAAATCTTCAGGAATGCTTACTGTTACAACTTGAAAGAAAAATAGACCACGCTCCGGAAGTTGCTTTGGCCATAGAAATAATCGAAGATTGCTTTGCTGATTTTACCAAAAAGCACTACGATAAAATCATTAAAAAACTCAATATAGAAGACGAGGATATCTTAAAAGCCGCGATTTATTTAATAACAAAACTCAATCCCAAACCGGGTGGCACATCCGGAGAGCTGGTAAAAACCCAATATCTGATCCCCGATTTTCTATTGACCAACAACAACGGCAAACTGGAGCTTACCTTGAATTCAAGGAATGCTCCTGAATTGAAAATATCCAAATCTTATTCCGAGATGATGGATACCTATGATAAATCAAACAAAAAGGATAAAAAGCTGAGAGAAACGGCCACTTTCGTAAAACAAAAACTGGATTCGGCCAAGTGGTTCATAGATGCCATCAAACAAAGACAACAAACCTTGCTGAATACCATGCGGTCAATCGTCAATTTTCAATACGACTTTTTCTTAACCGGAGACGAGAGCAAGCTCAAACCGATGATCCTGAAGGATATCGCCAATGAAATCCATATGGATATCTCCACGGTTTCGCGCGTGGCAAACAGCAAATCCGTTCAAACCGAATTTGGAATTTTCCCATTGAAATATTTCTTTTCCGAAGGTATAGCCACAGAATCGGGAGATGATGTAAGCAGCAGAGAAGTAAAACATCATCTCAAAGAGGTCATTGAGAATGAGGATAAGAAGAAGCCGCTTTCCGATGATAAACTAGAGAAAATACTTAAATCAAAAGGATATAATATAGCCAGAAGAACCGTAGCCAAATATCGGGAACAATTAAATATACCTGTAGCGAGATTAAGAAAAGAACTGTAGTGAGAGATCGATTTGCGCACCTGATTTCAATTGTATTCCACCCGCTTTTAATGCCTACCTATTTATTCTTATTTATAATCATCTTTGCGTCGGCGCTGATGCATCCGCTACAGAGCGATTCGCTGTACCAGGTTTTGGCAGTTATATTTATCGTCACTTTTATTATACCTGCAATAAGTATCGGAACATTGCGATTGTCCAATTTTATTACGGACCTGAAGCTTGAAAACAAAAAACAAAGGATTACGCCATTTTTATTTGTGACGTGTTTTTACGGGATTTCCGCTTACATGTTTTATTCAAAACCAAACCTTAACAGCCTTATTTTTATAATATTCGCCACTACGACCTTTCTGCTGTTGACGCTGACAATCGTTACGTTTTTTTGGAAGATTAGTATTCATGGAGCCGGGATCGGGGGAACGCTTGGATTTATAATTGCGTTAAGCTTTGTTTATCCGATGACCCATTTTGCGATTTCGTTTGCAAGCATGATCATAATAGCCGGCCTAATCGCTTACTCCAGATTGTCGCTAAACGCACATACGCCGCTTCAGGTATACGCCGGTGTGGCTTTGGGATTTGCCTTTTGCTTTATTTCAACCTACCTGTTTCTTTAAAACAAAGCCAGGGAAAGCCCAAATGTCATCGGATACATCGTTGTGGCCATAGGCCCCTTATCTTTCTTGAACAGATCGGAAAGGCTATAATAATAGAAAACGCTAAAACCCCCAATGCCAATCTTTCCGTAAACGCCATATCGGATTTTGCTCAATTCCCATCCTTCTTTTTGCTTGGAGATTTTACTTTCACCATCTTCCCTGTATTTCACCTTGGTTTTGCTGTCGAACAAAACGCCCACTTTTGCTCCTGCAGTAATCTTGAAGGACCTTTTCGGATCGTATTTTCTGGATCTCCATCGAAACTCAATCGGAATATCAAAATAATTCGCATTGATTTGAGATTTTTTATAGGAAATCCCCTGCCCGTATATGCTGTCGAGAGGCACGAACTGTACCTGATCGTTTCCCAGGTCGTCAATCCCGTTTCCCAGGGTCAGATTGTCGGCAAAAGCATATTTTTCCGTGCCGAGACCTATTCCGGGATGAAAAGAAAGCGCAGATTCCCCAATATTGATATCGTATAGATAATAGGCATTGAATGTTCTGCTCGCCATGGTTTTAAATCCGATGCCCGGAGGATGCTCCTGTACCCAGTTATAACCAAACTCGATCATTAAATCACCCGGGATATCCGGTCTTCCGGCTTTTTCCTGAATCAGTTTGCTGGTTCTATCGGCCTTATTATTTTTAGGTGTCGCTTCCTGCGCCCTGGTCAATACCGGTAAAAAAACTAAACTCACAAAGACAACAACAGATCGTATCCTTTTGAATAACATACTTTCACAAAAATTTTAATGCGGCAAAGATAGTGTTTTTTATATGATGAGAAACAAGAATTACTTTTATAACGGCATTTAATTCCCTAAATTTGCGACCGCCTAAGAAATTTAACAATTTTTAACATTATAGCTGCAAAGCATAGTGAGGCAAGACCCCGGAAAATGCGCAATTTGTTTTTAAAGCGGCCGAGGTCGCGAACGTTTGGAAATACTTTAGGACCTGTAGCATAATTGGATAGTGCACCTGACTACGGATCAGGAGGTTGGGGGTTCGAATCCCTCCAGGTTCACAAAAATAAAGTACAAAGGACTGGTAACCAGTCCTTTTGTTTTTTAGTGGTACAACGAGGACGACCATTGTACAAAACAGTACCAAATCATATTTTTTCAATTATTTATCGAACCTACTTAGAATTAGCTGCAAAGTATCCTTTATCAGTACAATCAAATACATAATTGGACCAATAACTTAAGAAGCCATCAGACTGCCGTTCAATCTATCTTTTATACTATCTTCGTAGTTGATGCCTCAATTTAGTGATTATAACGAAGATAATCCTTGATTGAGAATAGCTAAACCCCAACACCAAGTTTACTTAAAGTGGCAAAAACTCCAAGTAGCACCAATCCAGATAATGTTATGATACCAGCTAAAAACAGTTTTGGATTCTTTCGAGCCACTCTCCAAAACTCATTATCTTGATGTTCAATCTCTAGTCTCTCTTCGATCCTTTCTAGCCTCCGATTTTGAGGACAATTAATGATATGTTCTTTATCATTTAATTCTAAATCAGTCACCTTTTCTTCCAGTTTGGTGATTCGACCATTTGTCTTTTTAGCTTCTTCATGTATTGCTTCCAATATTTCTCTAAGGTGCGCAAACTCACTTTGTAGATATAATCTATAATCTGGGTTGCTCGGCATATTTGATGTCTTTTTTATGGATTATATATTTTCTGGAAAGGATTGTATTTCATAATTCTTAATTGGGAAATAAAACAATTCTGAGATTGTCAATTGTCACGGTTAATAGATACAATAGCATATAATTAAATATTCTGACAATGAGACAATTAGCGATCATACTTCTGTTTGTCACGGTTTTTTTTAGACCAGACAGCCGCCCAAACTACAATTCATAATTTCACTTTATATAAGGTTGATGAATTCATTAAAATTGGATGTCAAGAACTTGATCTGGATAGCATAGAAATTGTCGTTACATATCTACCCGGCCAAGTATCACACAAAGGAATATTTCATAGAAGGTTTAACTGTTGAACTCAACGGCATTTACTACATCTTTCTTCGTAACCATCTAGTTGGCAAGAAAGCTTTGAAAGTATTAGCTCACGAACTCATTCATGTCCAGCAATACTATACTGGCCGACTCAAGAAAGTTGACAAACAAAATTTTGAATTTGAAGGTCGAGTTTATACTAAGAAACTGGACATTGAAAACAACGTATGGGAAGCTGAAGCATATAACTATCAAGCTAAACTTGTAACCAAAATATCTAAGCAACTGCCATAATTTGTTGCTCCTCCAGCTCGTTCTCCGAATTTTGGTAATAAATCTTCTTTACTTATTGATTTTAATGTTTTTGCAAATGTTGTTTCTATACTGATGTAAAAACTTTCGTTTATGTCTCCGAAATCATTTGTGAATTCTACGCCACATTCAACATAGAACAGCATCAAATCAGCTAAAACACCGGCAGAAGTTCCTAGCTTTTTAAAATCGCTAATAGCTTTTCTGGAAATTGAAAGTTTCAATTGATCTCCTCTTTTTGGATAAAAGCCTTCTTGAACTCTTTCTTTATATCGATTTAGGATGTCAGTTTCATCTGGATTTAGGTAAAAGTCAAAATTCTCTTTACCTGGTTTGAATTTTTTGTAGTGTTTAGACATGTGTTTAATTATTTCTACCTTTTCAAGTTTAATCAGTTCAGATTTTACCTCTCAAAGCCCATAAATATTTGTTTGACGTACTCATATGCGCTAACGGTTTGAATATGGTGCGTGCCGCATTTTTACTCGTAAATTTCCTTAGGTACACTGTCGTTTTAATTTAGTAAATCTTTGTTTGTGAAACACTAGCCCAGGCGTGCACTATATTTTTTGTAGTCAGCTATTATCAAGAGAACATTTCTCTAAAATGTAGAATTATTGTTTCCTATGGTACCTCCTGTCATCAAGACCAATAACCTGGAAAAAAGGTCAATGGGCTGAATGGCATCCCAGTGTTCTGCCAGTTTTCCATTTTCCAACCTAAAGGTATCCGTAATAATAAATCCTTTTTTCTCATTGCCTCTGTGTTTTGCTTTCATAGTAGTATGACTATGTAATATGACATAATCTCCATCGGCAAATATCTTTTTTACATCAAATGAATATTCTGGAAAACGCTTAGTTAAGGTCCTTACATAACCAACAAGGCCTGTGATTTCATTTGGAATTGCCCTGTTGTGCTGAATATATGAACCTCCTGCATGATTTTGAAGCGTGTACTCGAAATTGTGTTCATTCATTAAATGTTGAAAAAAGTCCACTACTACTTTTACATTTTCTGTTTCCTGCTCTGTCCAATTTTCCTGTAGGTAATTTTGAACATTGATAATTGCTTTACTCTTCATTATTATATTGTTAAAAGTGAATGTTTGTATTTTCTATAATTGTCAGTAATCTGCTTGAATGCCTCCTCTTTGTTTGCTTCTGCCCATTCTAATTTTTCATCTAAGTTCAAACCGGGGTTAAACTCAATAACATGTTGCTTGCTCCAAAAGGTGAGTTCCATAAGAACAGGCACGAGCGATAATCCCTTATCAGTTAAGGTGTAAATGTTGGTTTTTCTATTGGTAGGCAGTTTTTGCTTTTCAATTATTCCAAAACCTTCTAGCATCTTCAATCTTGTTGACAGGATATTGGTAGCAATTGATTCAGTACTTTCAGCAAAATCCTTGAATGTGCTTTTCCCTTCAAAAAGTATCTGTTTAATCACAACCAAAGACCATTTATCTCCGACAATATCCAGAGCTGAGGTAATTGGACATTTACAACGAAAAGTATTTTTCATATTTCTATAATTTTTACTTGCAAAACAAAAGTAATATATTCATTTTTGCTTGCAAAATAAAAGTAATAAATAAATTATAATCGGATGAAAAAGGTATTATTAACAGGGGTATCAGGGTATATTGGTTTGCATTGTGCGGTTGAACTGCTACAACAGGGGTATGCTGTTAAAGGCTCCGTAAGAAGTTTGTCAAAAACTGATAAACTAACCTACACAATTAATAAGTTTATCGATCCTAAAGGAAACCTGGAATTCTGCGAATTGGACTTATTGAAAGACGATGGTTGGGAAGAGGCTGTATCAGATTGTGATTATGTGATGCACGTTGCATCTCCTTTTTTTTCCAGAATACCTAAAGACGAAAATGAACTTATCAAGCCTGCTGTTGAAGGAACCATGAAAGCTTTGAAAGCTGCTCACAAAGCAGGAATTAAGCGTGTAGTGCTGACTTCTTCCATGGTGGCAATGCTAGGAGATCTTACAGGTGATGAAAATATCAGTCAAGAGAGCTGGACAAATGTGAATGCGAAAAATGCCACGGCTTACCTAAAAAGTAAAACACTGGCTGAAAAAAGTGCCTGGGAGTTTGTTAAAGACAAAAAATTAGAATTGGTCACTGTGCATCCGGGGCCTGTTTACGGTCCAACTCTTTCCAATGATTTGTCCGGAGAATCTATGACTTTATTTAAACGGATAATTACCGCTGACCTCAAGCAAATGATTCGTGCAAGTATTAATATGTCAGATGTGCGAGACGTGGCTAAAATCCATGTAATGGCTTTAGAAAACGACCAGGTGAATGCTAGACGTATTATAGTTGCAACCGAAAAAGCTCATTCCTTCCAGGAGATTACAGAGCTGTTAAAAGCAAATGGATTTGAAAAAGTTAGCACCAAAGTAGCTCCAAATCTTATTGTTAAATTGCTTGCCAATTTCAATAGTGAAATGAAAGGAATGTTGCCATATGTTGGTAAAAAGTATGTAGCTGATGTAACTGAAACAAAAAACATTTTTAACTGGAAACCAATTCCATTTGAAAAAATGGTTTTGGATACCGCTGATTCTGTAAGAAGTGTTTTGAATGGTAAAATTGAAAATTAACCTGCCAGGGAGTGGTACAATAGTTGGGTTTCAATTATATGTAATTTCTATTAAGTTTTTCTTCTACTATGATCCGCATATGTAAGAACCTCTTTATTTCTTTAATAAATCAATCAATTGCTTGTTGATATATAAAACTTCTCTGCCGACTTTTTGAGATTCTAAAATTCCAATTTTTTCCAACTCTTTTAAATATCGAGATGCTGCCTTTCTTTCTACGTCTAAGAGGTTAACAACAAATTCAATTTTTGAATAAGGTTGCTCAAAAAGTAACTCCACCAATTCCTTTTTATAGATTTTTGGGGCATCGATTCGAACTCTATCAATGGTGTCATCAAGTAGATCTCTAATGGTGTTTATTTTTTTGATAGTCTGGTTTGAAGTGGTTCCTACTGCTTTTAGCATAAATAATATCCATTCTTCCCATTCCCCAATCCTGTTTGTCTGATTCAATAAGCGGTAATAGTCAGGTTTGTTTTCAATAATGTATGAACTCAGATACAAAATAGGTATGTCGATTAGGTCATTTAGGATCAGGTATAAAATATTTAGTATTCTCCCTGTTCTACCATTGCCATCATAAAACGGGTGGATGCTTTCAAATTGATGATGAAGGACGGCAAGGTTGATTAATGGAGATATTTCGTTTTGCTCCCGATTGAAATACTCAATAAAGTTTGATAGAAGGTCCAGGATCTCCTTTTTATCCTGGGGTGGAGTATAGACGATTTCTCCTGTAGTGTCATTCTTCAAAACAGTGCCCGGCATGCTTCTTATACCTGCATCATTTCCTATTAGTTCATGTTGAATTTTGATAATGTCATTTACCCGCAAGAAGCCTTGTTTTTTAATTAAATCAAATCCTGTGAAAACCGCTTTTCTGTAATTTACAACTTCCTTTGCCTCCGGTGATATTGTTGATTTGTTTATTGTGAGGGCTTTATACAGTTCATCCTGTGTTGTGATGATATTTTCGATTTCAGAACTTCCTTTCGCCTCCTGAAGGACGATAGCATTAACCAACATCGATTGATTTGGTATTGTATTTGCCATACCTTTCAATTCAGCCAAGGCTGCAGTGACCTTGTTAGTTTCTCTCAGTATTTTAATGGATTCGACTTTTTCCCGAGCAGGGGGAAGTTTTTCCAAGATCCGATATGGTGCTTTTTGTCCCATATTTTTACAACTTGTACCAAAAAGATTAAAATTAGTACATATTATTGAATAATGCGACTTTTAAGTACAGGTTAGGTTTTGCTTAGTTATACTCTTGCACATTTTAATAAGCTATTTTGGAATCAAATGCTCCATAAATTTCTTCCTGGAGGAGTCTTCGAAGCTATCCAGGTATGCTTCAGTTGTTTGAAGTGATTTATGCCCAAGAGATTCGCTGATAAATTCAGTTGGAGCACCCGATCTTTTAAGTACAGTTGCAAAAGAGTGTCTTGCCGCATAGGTTGTGAGTGGTTTATCATAGCCTATTTCTTTGCCGATATCTTTCATGTATTTGTTGATGGTCTTGACAAACTGATCCTTATCCTTCTGCTTTTGAAGCTCACTTATATCTTTTCTTAACACAGGAAAGATATAATCTTCTTCTTTTTTCTTTTTCACAGACCACCTTTTTATTATCTCCTTTGCTTTTGGCAGCAGTGTGATAACAATAGGTTTTGGGGTTTGAATAGTGTTTGAAGTTTTGTACCTGTCATATTGAATTGAATCACCTACCAGATTTTTAAATTTCAGACTGATGATGTCCTTAATATTCATGCCATTACACAAATAGGAAAATAGCCAAATATCCCTAACAAAATGTTGAGTAGAACCTTCGATAACTTTATTCACACCATATGTAGATTTCTGTGATAAATAAATTTGGTATCATTGGCAGAATTCTAAGATTGCCTGGTGAATAGCCTTTGCCATTTATCCATCCGCTATCGATTTATGAAGAATTGAAGTTCGAAGAAAAGCAATTCCAGATTTAAGTATGACTATTTCAAAACAAAGTATCATTATTGTACAGATCAGAATTAGGTAGATTGATACAAGCTATCGGCACATGGTTATGATTTAGTCACATTAATGGTGCAATAATTCTTGAGAAGGTATTTGGGGATATCAATTTTGCACTATCCCAGGATCAATTGAATGATTTTATTGAAGAAGAAGCGGAACACCTATTTCGATGAGCAAGGAAATATTGCAGTGAGCCATACTGAAGTTCACATTCATATGGAGTAATCTATCGTTTGATTGGATTTTGCAAGTCCATATCTTTATCAAACAATTATGGCAAGAATTAGACAATTCTGGTCATGTTTTTAGGTGAAATCATTTATTACATTTCAACTGGTGATTTTATACAAGGAGAACATCTTCATACCCAATTAATAAATTGCGTCTTCCAGAAATCTTAAGATTGATATAGATTCAAAAGACCATGAGGAATCCAAA